>CANFKS010000051.1 GCA_947447625.1 Rhodospirillales bacterium
CCCAGCGAGTCCGAGAGGCGGATGATGGCGCTGCGGCGGCATTCGAGGGCGGCGATGGCGCGGGCGACGCGCGGGGGCTTGACGATGCGGGAGGGGGCGGGGTCGAGACCGGCGCGGATCATTTCGTTTTCGCCTGGAGGGAGGGGGGCGGCGGTGATGTTCATGGCTTCGGCGAGGTCATGGGAGACCAGGTTGCAGACGAATTCGCCGGTTTGTTCGATGTTTCGGGCGCTGTCCTTCCAGCCTTCGGTGGAGAAGCCCACCATGGGGGGGCGGGAGGAGACGCCGTTGAAGAAGGAGTAGGGGGCGAGGTTGATGCGGCCTTCGTTGTCCTGGCTGGTGATCCAGCCGATGGGGCGGGGGGCGATGATGGCTTTGAAGGGGTCGTGCGGCAGGCCGTGGCCTTGGCGGGGTTGGTAGAAGTATTCACTCATTGGGGTGGCTCCGGTTGATCGGTGGATATCAACCGATTGGCTGTGTGAGGTCCAGGTCCCAGGTTTCTTCGGTGAGGTGGGTGCCGAAGGCTTCGAGTGGGGCGGAGGCGGTGATCCGGTAGCCTTCGGCGGCGTAGAGGCGGCGGGCGGCGGCGAGGATGGAATGGGTCCAGAGGGTGATGCGCCGGTAGCCGCGGGCGCGGGCGAATGCGGTGCATTCTGCCACGAGGCGGGCGCCGATGCCGAGGCCGCGGGCGGCGGGGTCGACGATGAGCATGCGGAGTTTTGCGGTGTCGTCGGAGGCCTGGACGAGGAAGACGGCGCCGAGGCGGATGCCGTCGCGCTCGGCGATCCAGGCGGATTCGCGCTCGGGGTTGAAGGATTTCATGACGCCCGCTGCGATCTCGGCGACCAGGTATTCGAAGGTTTCGTCCCAGCCGAATTCGCGGCTGTAGATGTCGCCGTGGCGTGCGATGACCCAGCCGATGTCGCCGGGGACGAGGGGGCGCAGGCGCCAGGCGGGGGCGGGGCCGAGGGCGCGTTCGATTGTGGCCATGGCGGCGACCAGCGCCTCGGCCGTTTCATGGGGCAGGGTGGCGAGGAGGTGGGCGATGTCGCTGGAGGCGGTGGCTTCGAGGACATCGAGCGTGGCGCGGCCCTGGTCGGTAAGGCTCAGGAGGGTCCGGCGTGCGTCCTGGGGGTCGCGGGTGCGGCGGAGGAGGGATTTTCGGTCGAAATGGCTGAGGATGCGGCTGAGGTAGCCGGTGTTGAGGGCGAGGTCACGCGCCAGGGTGGCCGCGGTGATGGGGCCGGCGGTGCCGATTTCGTAGAGCACGCGGGTTTCGCTCAGGGAGAATGCGCCGCCGAGGACGCTTTCGTTGAGAGCCCCGATGACCCGGGTATAGCGCCGGTTGAAGCGTCGCACGGCGGCGATTCGTGGATCCATGGGGCGCTCTCGATACCGGTGAAGAGAAGGGTGGCGAACGGTTTCAGGCATGAAAAGGGCCGCCCTTGTGTCCAGGCGGCCCTTATCTACGCAGTGTGGCTCAGATCAGCCAATCCGCTCGCCGTGCGAAGCGGATCAGCCAATCCGCTCGCCGGGCGCAGCGGATTAACCAATCCGCTCGCCGTGCAGAACGACGTCGAGGCCTTCGCGTTCCTCTTCCTCGCTCACCCGCAGGCCGACGATGGCGTCGACGATTTTGAGGATGATGAAGGTGAGGATGCCGGACCACAGCAGGGTGGCGACGACAGCGATTACCTGGGCCTCGAACTGGGCGAGGCCGCCGATGTTGACGCCGAGCGGCGCGTCCTTTGTCGCGGTGAAGGGGCCGAAGGCGAAGATGCCGGTGAGCAGGGCGCCGATGATGCCGCCCACCCCATGGACGCCGAACGCATCGAGGCTGTCGTCATAGTCCAGCATGTGCTTGAGCGAGGTGGCTGACCAGAAGCAGACCACGCCGGCGACGATGCCGATGATCAGGCCCGGGCCGGGCAGCACGAAGCCGGAGGCGGGCGTGATGGCAACCAGGCCGGCGACGGCGCCGGAGATGGTGCCGAGGACGGAGGGTTTGCCCTTGGCGGCCCATTCGGCGAACGTCCAGGCCAGGGCGGCGCCGGCGGTGGCGATTTGCGTGACGGTCATCGCCATGCCGGCGCGGCCGTTGGCGGCAACCGCGGAGCCGGCGTTGAAGCCGAACCAGCCGACCCAGAGGAGGGAGGCGCCGATCACGGCCAGGGAGACGTTGAAGGGGGCCATGTTGTCATGCCCGTAGCCGACGCGCTTGCCGAGGACGAGGGCGCAGACGAGGCCCGCAATGCCGGCATTGATGTGCACGACGGTGCCGCCGGCGAAGTCAGCGGCGCCGGGGAGGCCGAACACGCCGGCAGCGAGCCAGCCGCTTGGCGCCCAGACCCAATGGGCGACGGGCGCGTAGACCAGGAGCGACCACAAGGTGACGAAGATCAGCAGGGCGGAGAACTTCATACGGTCCGCGAAGGCGCCGGCGATGAGCGCCGGGGTGATGATTGCGAAGGTCATCTGGAACATCATGAAGACGCTCTCGGGCACGGTTTGCACCACTTCGAGGTCTTTGAGGCCGGCGCCAAGGATGAAGGGCTTGTCCCAGTTGGCGCCGAAGCCGTTGAGGAAGAAGCGGCTGAGGTCACCGACATAAGCGTTGCCGTTGGTGAAGGCGAGCGAGTAGCCGGCGACCATCCAGATCACCGTGACGAGCGCGGTGATGGCGAAGGACTGCATCATGGTGGCGAGGATGTTCTTTTTGCGCACCATGCCAGCATAGAACAAAGCGAGACCGGGGATGGTCATGAGCAGCACGAGGGCGGTGCTGGTGAGCATCCAGGCGGTGTCGCCGGAATCGATTTTGGGGGCGGGATCCTCGGCAAAGGCCGGCAGGGCCATCGCGATAAGGGGCAGCGCAAGGGCGGCGCGCCTGAGGAAGGTGTTCATGGGTCCTGGGTCCTTCTGCGTGGCGCTGAGAGCGGGATGCCTTCTGATCGGCAAAGGCATCCCGCTCTAACGCTTTGTTTGATCGCCTGATTCAGAATTTTTAGCGATTCCGCCAAAAATCCTCAGGCTCTAGAGGGCGGCCGCGTCGGTTTCCGCAGTGCGGATACGCACGGCGCGTTCGATATCGATGACGAAGATCTTGCCGTCGCCGATCTTGCCGGTGTGGGCGGATTTCATGATGGCTTCCACGACGGCGTCAGCGAGGTCAGCGTTGACGACGACTTCGATTTTGACCTTCGGCAGGAAGTTCACGTGGTACTCGGCGCCGCGGTAGATTTCGGTCTGGCCTTTCTGGCGGCCGAAGCCCTTGACCTCGGAGACCGTCAGGCCCTGAACGCCCAAAGGCGTGAGTGCCTCGCGCACATCGTCGAGCTTGAACGGCTTGATGATGGCCATGATGAGTTTCATGTCGCAGCCCTGCTCCCGTTCGGCTGTTTCAGCGCCGCACGCTCCGCCCTCGTGGGCGGCGCGCCGGCGCGCTGATGACAGGGTTAACAAGAACCGTGCCAGTTGATTCCGGGGGCGTTGCGGGTGATTCGACCGGAATCGGCGGCGGAGTTGCCTAAATATTCGGCAATTGCGCGAGTCTCGTTCAGCTCCGGCGGCGCGTCATTGTGCGGATGTTAAAGGCGCCGAGGCGTTGGCCGGCGATGGCGTAGGCGATGAGGCCGCCGAGGACGACGATGCAGAGGCCGGCCCAGCGCCACAGGGGGGAGGCGGCGATGGGGTCGTAGGCGAGGATGCGCAGGCCAAGGAGGGCGATGACCATCAGCGCGCCGGCGGCGAGCATCCGGGGAACGGCGCGGAGCAGGGTTGGGTCGGGGGCAAGATGGCCGCGGTGGGCCAGGACGACGGCGAGGGCGGCGACGTTGAACCAGGAGGCGAGCGCCGAGGCGAGTGGGGGGCCGAGATGTTGGAGGGGGACCATGAGGGCGAAATTGAGGGCGAGGTTCACGCCGACCGAGGCCATTCCGATTTTGACGGGCATGGCGGTGTCGCCGCGGGCGAAGAAGCCGGGGACCAGGACTTTGACCAGCACGAAGGCGGGCAGTCCCGCGGCATAGGCGGTCAGCGCCTGGGCGGAGAGGGCGACGTCAGCCGCAGTGAAGGCGCCGCGTTGGAACAGCACGGTGAGGACGGGGCCGGGAATGGTGAGGAGGGCGAGGGTGGCGGGCAAAGCGAGGGCGAGGGCGTATTCGATGGCGCGGTTCATGGTCGCGATGGCGGCGCCGCTTTGGCCGGATTGGGCCTGGCGGGAGAGGGTGGGGAGCAGGGCGGTGCCGATGGCGACGCCGATGGTGCCGAGGGGGAGTTGGTTCACGCGGTCGGCAAAGTAGAGGATGGCGTTGGTGCCGGCGGGCAGGAGGGTGGCGATGAAGACGTCCACGAGGGCGTTGAGCTGGACGACGCCGGCGCCGATGAGGCCCGGGGCCATGCGGCGGAAGAGGGTGCGCATGGCGGGGGTGAGGCGCGGCCGGGGGAGGTGCAGGCGCATGCCGGCGCGGCGGACGGCCCAGACGAGGAGGGCGAGTTGGAAGACGCCGGAGAGGCTCACGCCCCAGGCGAGGGCGTGGCCGGCGCTGGGGGTGTGGGCGAGGAGGCCGAGCATGCAGGCGATGGAGGTGATGTTGTAGACCACCGGAGCGGCGGCGGCGGCGGCGAAGCGGTCGAGGCCGTTGAGCACGCCGCAGAGCAGGGCGGTGAGGCAGATCAGCGGCATATAGGGAAAGGTGATGCGGCCGAGTTCGACGACGAGGGCGAATTTTTCGGTATCGCTGGTGAAACCATAGGCGACGATTGCCATAATGGCGGGCATGCAAAATTCGGCCAGCACGGTGAGGCCGAGGAGCCAGAAGGCCATGACGGCGAGGGCTTGCTCGGCGAAGCGCTGGGCGGCGGGTTTGCCCTCGGTTTCCATCAGGCCGGCGAAGGCGGGAACGAAGGCGGCGTTGAAGGCGCCCTCGCCGAACAGCCTGCGGAACAGGTTGGGCAGTTTGTTGGCGACGACGAAGGCATCGCCGAGAGGGCCGGCGCCGAGGAGGGCTGCGATCAGCATGTCGCGCAGGAACCCGAGCACGCGGCTGGCCATAGTCCAGCCACCGACAGTGAGGATGCTGCGCAACATGGAGATGGTTTAGAGCATCGGGGGCCAAGGGGGAATCGCTGGCGGGCGGCATGGAGGCTTAAAGCGAAGAAAGCCGGCCCGGGGGGGACCGGACCGGCTTCCACACGCATGCGGCCCTCGGGGGGGAGTGCCGCCGCGACGCGCGGCCAACGGGGGGGTCGGCCGGCGCGGGCTGTGTCGCCCCTCACGGGGCGAATGGGTGTCGCAGGCATCGCCTTGCGTTGAGCGGGATATGGGGCAGTGAGACGGCAAACGGAAGAACGAAGTTGCGATGCGAGGCATGCGCTAAGCGCGGATATAGTCGTGCCAGGGTAAACGGGATGTTAACTGGAGGTGACGGATTGGTCATAGCAGGGTTGCGATGAGGCGATCCCTCGAGCTGTTTGTCTTGTCGCGTGATTCACGTCGGCTTCGATTCTGGCTTTGGCGATCACGCTCTAAACGGCTCGCGCGTGGCGTTGTGCTCCCCTGATATAGTAACTGTCGAACGCCGCCGCGACGTTGCGCACGAAGGGCCGCGCCATGGGGTGGACTTGGACGATGCGGCCGTCCCAGCCGACGATGCCGTCTTGCGCCATGTCGTCGAGCGCGGCGGAGGCGGCGCGCAGGCCGGCGGAATCGAGGCCGTGGCGTTGGGCGGTTTCGTCGAGGTCAACGCGCAGGTTGCACATCAGTTGTTCGATGACGTCGCGGCGCAGGCGGTCCTCGGCGGTGAGGGTGACGCCGCGGGTGATGGGCAGGTGGCCGGCGGCGATGGCGGCCTTGTAGGCGGGGATGGGGGTTGCGTTCTGCACGTAGCCCTGGGGCAGGGCGCCGATGGAGGAGGCGCCGAGGCCGAGGAGGACGGGGGCGGCGTCGGTGGTGTAGCCCTGGAAGTTGCGGCGCATGGTCTGGGCGTCGGCGGCGATTGCCAGGGCGTCGTCGGGGCGGGCGTAGTGATCGAGGCCGATGGTCTGGAAGCCGTGGGCGACCAGGGCGTGCTCGATGGCGTCGCGCTGGGCCCAGCGGCCGGCGGCGTCGGCCATTTCGGCTTCGGGGAGGAGATTTTGGTGTTTTTTCATCCAGGGCACGTGGGCGTAGCCGAAGACGGCGATGCGCTCGGGGGCGACGGAGAGGGTTTGTTCGACGGTGTGCGTCACTGAGGCGACGCTTTGGTAGGGGAGGCCGTAGATCAGGTCGAGGTTGATGGCGTTGATGCCGCGGGCACGCAGGCCATCGGCGCAGGCTTTGGTGACTGCGAGGGATTGGTGGCGGTTCACTGCGGCTTGCACTCTTTCGTCGAAATCCTGCACGCCGAGGCTGGCGCGGGTGCAGCCGATCTCGGCCAGCGTGTCGAGGATTTCGGGGGTGACGGTGCGCGGATCGATTTCGATGGCGATTTCGGCGCCCTCGGTGAAGGCGAAATGGCGGCGCAGGGAGGCCATGATTTCGCGCATCCGCGGGCCTGGCATGGCTGTCGGTGTGCCGCCGCCCCAGTGCAGATGGCTGACCGGGAGGCGCTTGCCGGCGGCGGCGCTGAGCAGCTCGATTTCGCGTAAAACGGTGTCGGCATAAGCCTCTAGAGGCGCGGGGTTGCTGGTTGCGGTGGTGTGGCAACCGCAGAACCAGCAGAGCTCGGCACAGAACGGCACATGGATATAGAGCGACACCGGGGCCTCCCCGATTGCGCCGAGCCAGCGCGCATAGGCCGGGCCATCGATGGCCTGCGTGAAGTGCGGGGCGGTTGGATAGCTGGTGTAGCGCGGGACCGCGACGTCGTATTTCGGGATCAGGTCGGTGATGTGCATGAGCGCAGCATAGTCAGGGCCGGAGTGGACAACTTGATCCAGATCAAGGCGGGTTTGGCGCGCCGGGCGCCCTATCCGCCTCGTTAACCGACGATGGATTTGGTGTCGGCTGGCACTTCTCAGTTTTTGGCCGCTTCCCCAAAGGGCGCGGCTGATCGGAGACCCCGACCCGGGAGGGTCGGCACTGGCCGGGCGACCTGTTCCCCCTATGCCCAGGCCTAAACTCGGCCGGCCGCGGGCTATCCCGCGACCGGCCATTCTTCTATGAGAGACGGCGTATCAGACTCTCGGAGAAACCCCCTAGTGACCCCTGAGCCCACAGCCGGCGGCCCTGCCGAACATGCGCTGGCGTCCCATCTTGCTCGGTTTTCTGGCGTTACGCTGCTGGTGCTGGGTGATGTCATGCTCGATTGCTACGTGTTTGGCGATGTGGTGCGGATCTCGTCCGAGGCGCCCATTCCGGTGTTGCATGCGCAGTCCCGCCGGCATGTGCTGGGGGGCGCGGGCAATGTGGCGCAGAACGCGGCGGCGATGGGGGCGCGGACCATTCTGCTCGGGGTGCGCGGCGCGGACCAGGCGGGGGAGGCGCTCGCGGCCAGCATCGCGGCCAGTCCTTCGATCAGCGATCAATTGGTGATCGACCCAGGGCGGCCGACCACGGTTAAGACTCGATTCATGTCTGGCGGGCATCAATTGCTGCGGCTGGATGAGGAGGTGACGACGGCGATTTCGGCTGACATCGAAGCGACGATCCTGGAGCGGTTCGAGGCGGCGCTGCCGGCGTGCGGCATCGTGGTGCTGTCGGATTATGCCAAGGGCGTGTTGACCGATGCGGTGCTGGCGCGGGCAATCGCGGCCGCGCGCGCGGCGGGGAAGCGCGTGGTGGTCGATCCCAAGCGGATGCGCTTCGAGGCTTATGCCGGGGCGGATGTGTTGACGCCCAATGCGCTTGAAGTGACGCGCGCGACCGGCATCGAGGTTGCGACCAATGCGGGCGCGGCCCAGGCCGGCGAGGCTGCCCGGGCCCAGGCCGATGCCGGGGCCGTGCTGGTCAAGCGCTCCGAGAAGGGGCTCACCTTGGTGCGACGGCAGACCAGCCCTGTGAATATCCCGACCCGGGCGCAGGAGGTGGCGGATGTTTCTGGCGCTGGGGATACGCTGGTGAGCGCGTTTGCGCTTGCGCTTGCGGCCGGTGCGCCGATGCCGGAGGCGGCGGCGCTCGGCAATGCGGCGGCCGGGATCGTGGTTGGCAAGCACGGCACTGCGAGCGTCAGTCATGGAGAATTGTTCGAGGCGCTGCATCGTACCGAGTTGCTGGCGATCGACGACAAGGTGCTGGACCTCGCAACCGCGCTCAGCCGCGTTGCTGCCTGGCGCAAAGGGGGGCTGCGGGTCGGGTTTACCAATGGGTGTTTCGACCTCATCCATCCCGGGCATGTTCGCCTGCTCGCCCGCGCCCGCGCCCAATGCGATCGCCTGATTGTCGGGCTCAACACGGATGCTTCGGTGCAGCGGCTCAAAGGCCCCGATCGCCCCGTGCAGAACGAGGTTGCCCGCGCCACGGTGATGGCCGCGATCGCCTCGGCCGATCTGGTTGTTCTGTTCGCAGACGATACGCCGCAAGCCTTGATCGAGGCGATTTGTCCGGATTTGTTGTTCAAAGGCGCGGATTATGCCATCGATCAGGTGGTGGGTGGCGAATTTGTGATTGCACATGGCGGGCGTGTGGCATTGATTCCGCTGGAAATAGGACATAGCACGACAAACACGATCCGCCGCATTAACGCTGGAAGTTAGCTGCCGAAATGACCGAGCAGACCGCGCATCTGAAGCGCCTTGAGGCCGAGAGCATCCACATCATCCGCGAGGTTGCGGCGGAGTGCCGCAATCCTGTGATGCTGTACTCGATCGGCAAGGATTCGACGGTGATGCTTCATCTCGCCATGAAGGCCTTCTATCCGTCCAAGCCGCCGTTCCCGCTGCTGCATGTCGATACCAAGTGGAAATTCCGCGACATGATCACCTTCCGCGACGCGATGGTGGAGACGCTTGGCGTGAAGCTGATCAGCTATACCAACGAGGAGGCCCGCGGGCAGAACGTCAATCCGTTCGAGCATGGCTCCTATTACACCCATGCGATGAAAACCGTGGCGCTCAAGACGGCCCTCACTGCGGGCGGCTATGATGCAGCCTTTGGCGGTGCGCGGCGCGACGAGGAAAAATCGCGGGCCAAGGAGCGCGTTTTTTCGTTCCGCACAGAGGCCCATGAATGGGACCCCAAGAACCAGCGGCCGGAGTTCTGGCATCTCTATAACGGGCGTGTGAACAAGGGCGAATCGGTTCGGGTGTTTCCACTGTCGAACTGGACCGAGCTTGATATCTGGACCTACATCATGCTGGAGGATCTGCCGGTTGTGCCGCTCTATTTCTCTGCCGAGCGGCCGAGCGTGATGCGGGATGGCACGATTATTGTCGTCGATGACGACCGGATGCAGTTCCTGCCCGGCGAAACGCCGGTGATGCGCAAGGTGCGGTTCCGCTCGCTCGGCTGTTGGCCGTTGTCGGGGGCGGTCGAGTCTGATGCGCTGTCGCTTGAGGACATCGTCGCGGAAATGCTCGCCACGCGCACCAGCGAGCGGGGTGGCCGGCTGATCGACAAGGATGCTTCTGAATCGATGGAAAAAAAGAAGCGCGAGGGCTACTTCTGATGACGGCGACGACAGGGGATTTGGCGGGGTTCCTGCGCGAGCAGGCGGAGCTTGGCGAACTGCGTTTCCTGACGTGCGGCAGCGTCGATGACGGCAAATCGACCTTGATCGGGCGCCTGCTGCACGAGGCCGGCCAGATCCTCGACGATCAGCTTGCCACGCTGGAGAAGGACAGCGTCCGTCACGGCACCACGGGCGGGGATATCGATTTCGCTCTCCTGGTCGATGGGCTCGAGGCCGAGCGTGAGCAGGGCATCACCATCGATGTCGCCTATCGGTTTTTCACCACCGACCGGCGCCGCTTCATGGTCGCGGATACGCCGGGCCATGAGCAGTATACGCGCAATATGGCCACGGGCGCGGCCAATGCCGACCTTGCGGTGTTGCTGGTGGATGCGCGGCACGGGTTGATGACGCAGACGCGGCGGCATGCCTTCGTGGTCTCGCTGATGGGCATTCGCCACGTGGTGCTGGCGGTCAACAAGATCGATCTGGTCGATTTCTCGGAGGCGCGATTTGACGAGATCCGCGTGGCGTTCGAAGCCATGAGCCGCAGGCTTGGCTTCGTTTCGGTGCAGGCGATTCCGATTTCGGCGCGGTTTGGCGACAGCATCACCACGCACTCGCCGCGGCTGCCTTGGTACGATGGCCCGGCCCTGCTGGCTTATCTTGAAGCCGTTGATATCAGCGACTCAACGCAGCGTCCGTTCCGCATGCCGGTGCAGTGGGTTAACCGGCCGGACCAGAGTTTCCGCGGTTATGCAGGCACGATTGCGACCGGCGCCATCGCGCCGGGCGAGCGCATTTCGGTCGCCAGTTCGGGCGTAGGCGCGACGGTCAAGCGTATCGTCACGATGGATGGCGATCGGCTGAGCGCGCGGGCCGGCGATGCGGTGACGATCGTGCTGGAAGAGGAGGTCGACATTTCGCGGGGCGATGTCGTCACCACCGGCGTGGCGGTGGCGGTGACGGATCGGTTCGACGCGAATTTGGTGTGGCTGAGCGAGGCGCCGCTCTATCCAAGCCGCGGTTATCTGCTGAAGCTCGGCACGTCGACGGTTGCCGCGTCGGTGACGCGAATTTTGCATCGGGTGGACATCAACTCCTATGAGCGGGTGATGGCCGACACGCTGCGGATGAATGATGTGGCGCATGTCACGCTGTCGCTCGGAGCCATGGTGGCGGTCGAGCAATACGCCGCCAACAAGGACCTTGGCGGGTTCATCCTGATCGACCGGCTGACCCATTCGACGGTCGCGGTGGGCATGGTGAGCGCGGTTTCCGATGCGGCTGGTGGCGTGGTGTGGCAGAAGCAGACGGTCGACAAATTGGCGCGCGCGGGGCTCAAGCAGCAGCACCCCGCCACTGTGTGGTTCACCGGGTTGTCCGGGGCGGGCAAGTCGACCATCGCCAACCTGGTGGAGCAGAAGCTGCACGCCATCGGGCGGCATACCTATACGCTCGATGGCGACAATGTGCGTCACGGGCTCAATCGCGACCTCGGGTTTGCCGAGGCCGACCGGATCGAGAACATCCGGCGTGCGGCGGAGGCGGCCAAGTTGATGGTCGAGGCCGGGCTTATTGTGCTGGTCAGCTTCATTTCGCCCTATCGCGGTGATCGCGATGCTGCCCGTGCGCTGCATGGGCCGGGCGAGTTCATCGAAGTGTTCGTCGATACGCCGGTGGATGAATGCCGCCGGCGCGACCCGAAGGGGCTCTACAAGCGCGCCGATGCTGGCTTGATCGCCAATTTCACAGGAGTTTCCGCGCCCTACGAGGCGCCGGAGAATCCGGAGATCCGCCTCTACACGACGTCAGCGCCGGCGGAGGTGCTGGCCGAGCGGGTGGTTGCGGCGCTGCGCGCGCGGGGGTTGTTCGTTGGCTGAAGGGCGAATTTGAAAAAGGGAGCACCCGGCATGCCGGGTGCTCCCTTTTTGTGCCTCAGAGCGCCGCGAGAACGGCTTCGGCGCGGCTGACGTCAAACCCGCCGGGGGCTTCGACGGCAAGATGCGTGACTTTGCCGTCCTGGGCGACGAGGGCGAAACGCTGCGAGCGGACACCCATGTTGCGGGCGACGAGGTCGAGTTCGAGGCCAAGGGCCTTGGTGAGGGCGGCCGAGCCGTCGGACAGCATGGTGATGTTTTCGCCCACGCCCTGGTCCTTGCCCCAGGCGCCCATGACGAAGGCGTCATTGACGGACATGCACACGACTTCGTCGGCACCCTTGGCCTTGAGCGCCTCGATGTTTTGCACGAAGCCCGGCAGGTGCTTGGCGCTGCAGGTCGGCGTGAAGGCGCCGGGTACGGCGAACAGGACGACTTTTTTTCCCTTGAAGATGTCGTCGGTCGAGACTTCCTTCGGCCCGTCGGCAGTGGCCTTCATCAGCTTCATGGAGGGAATGGCGTCGCCAACCTTGATCTGGCTCATCGGTATCTGCTTCCTCGGTTGTTCCGGCCGGTCGACCCGCCCGGGAGAGATGCTTAATTAGCGGGGCCCGGCGCGAGAGTCACGCGGGTGAATGTGCAGGCAATGCTTGCGCGCGGCCTCAACACGAGGAAGATAGGGACCATGGCCCGAAAAACGACCCCCCGCAGACCAAAGTTCGCACCCAAGCCGCCGATCGATCCAAAGGAGACGTCGCTGGCAGGGCAGGTGCTGATCGCCATGCCGAGCATGACGGACCCGCGCTTTGCCCAGTCGGTGATCTATATGTGCGCGCATTCGAGCGAGGGCGCGATGGGTATCGTCGTCAATCGACCCCTCGCAAAGCCCAGTTTTCCTGATCTTTTGAAGCAATTGAAGATCATGCCGCTGCCGCCTGCACGGCAGATACTGCTGTGCAGCGGCGGGCCGGTGGAGAACGGCCGTGGCTTCGTGCTGCACACCGCGGACTGGACGGACGATGCCAGCCTGAAGGTGGATGGCAGGTTGGCGTTGACGGCGAGTCTCGACATTCTCAAGGCGATCGCCGAGGGCGGGGGGCCGAAAGAGGGGATTCTGGCGCTGGGTTATGCCGGCTGGGGGCCGGGTCAGCTCGACAGCGAAATTCAGCAGAACGCCTGGCTTTCGGCGCCGGCGGATATGGGCGTGATTTTCGACGCGGAACATGCGACGAAATGGAAGCGGGCGCTGCATGTGCTGCGGGTCGATCCGCTGATGCTGTCCGGGATTGCGGGGCGCGCTTGAGGCTGATCTTGTTCTGACTGATGATAATGATGAACCATAACAATCGGGGGAGGGATCATATGATCCGTCGCAGTTTCATGGCCGCTCTGCTGGCCGTTCCGTTCGTGGCGTCGGCGCAGGCGCAGCAGACGGTCAAGATCGGGCTGATCGTGCCGATGACGGGGCAGTCGCAGTCGACTGGCAAGCAGATCGATGCCGCGGTGAGGCTCTATCTCCAGCAGCACGGCGACACGGTGGCGGGGAAGAAGATCGAGGTTGTTCTGCGCGATGACGGCGGCGTGGCGGACACCACGAAGCGGGTCGCGCAGGAGTTGATCGTGCGCGACAAAGTCAGTGTCCTGGCCGGGTTTGGCCTGACGCCGCTGGCGATGGCGACGGCCCCGCTGGCAGCGCAGGCCAAGGTGCCGATGGTGGTGATGGCGGCGGCGACGTCGATCATCACGGCGCAGAACCCGTTCATTGTGCGCACATCGCAGGTCTTGCCGCAGCCGGCGGCGGCAATGGCGCAATGGGCGGTGGAAAACGGGATCAAGTCGGCGGTGACGCTGGTGACGGATTATGGGCCGGGGATCGATGCGGAGACCTGGTTTGCCAAGCGGATGAAGGAGGGCGGCGCAGAGGTGCTGGCGAGCTTGCGGATGCCGCTGGCGAGCCCGGATTTCGCGCCGTTCCTGCAGCGTGCGGCGGATGCCAAACCGCAGGCGATGTTTGTGTTCGTGCCGTCCGGGCAGGGCGCGGCGGTGGCCAGGCAGTTTGCCGAGCGGGGGCTCGACAAGTCCGGCATCCGGCTCATCGCGACCGGCGATGTAACGGATGATGACCAGTTGAACGGGATGGGCGATGTGATGCTTGGCGTCGTCAATGCCGGGCACTACTCGGCGGCGCATGACTCCGCGGTCAACAAGGCGTTTGTGGGGGCGTTCAAGGCGGCCAATCCCGGCATGCGACCCAATTTCATGGCGGTTGCTGGTTACGATGGCATGCATGCGATCTACCAGGCGCTGGTCAAGACCAAGGGCGATACGGATGGGGCGGCGTTGGTCGAGGCGATGAAGGGCCTGTCGTGGGAGAGCCCGCGGGGGCCGATGATGATCGATCCGCAGACGCGCGACGTGGTGCACAACCTTTATATCCGCAAGGTTGAGCGGGTGGATTCGGAGCTTTACAACGTTGAATTTGCGACAATTCCCATGATGAAGGACCCTGCCAAGCCGTAATCCCGGCGCGCTTCGGTGTTGACCATCCTGTTTGACGGGATCGCCTATGGGATGATCCTGTTCGTTCTGGCGGTTGGGCTTTCGGTGACGTTGGGGTTGATGAATGTCGTCAATCTCGCGCATGGGGCTTTTGCCATGGCGGGGGGTTATGTGGGTGTTGTGTTGGTCAACCGGCTTGGGGTGCCCTATCTGGCGGCGCTGCCGTTGGCGGCGGTGGCTGCGGCGTTGATCGGGGTGGTGCTGGAGCGGACGCTCTATGTGCATGTCTATGGCAAGAGCCATCTCGATCAGGTTTTGTTCACGATCGGGCTGGTGTTCATGGCGTCCTCGGCGGTGTCTTGGGCGCTGGGATCGCAGCAGGTGTTCATCGAATTGCCGGGATTTCTGCGGCAGCGCTTCGAGGTTTTCGGGGTTTCGATGGGGGCTTACCGGTTGCTGGTGATCGGGGTTTGCGGGGCGTTGGCGGTTGGGTTGCAGGTGCTGTTGAGCCGGACGCGGTTTGGCAGCCGGTTGCGGGCGGCGGTGGATGATCCGGTGGTGGCGCGGGGGCTGGGGATCGAGGTCGGGCGGATTTTTCTGCTCACGTTCGCGCTGGGGTCTGGGCTTGCGGGGCTGGGAGGGGCGCTGGGGGCGGAAATTTTGGGGCTTGATCCGAATTTTCCGCTCAAATTCATGGTTTATTTCCTTATCGTCGTCACTGTAGGGGGCGCGTCGAGCATTTTCGGCCCGTTTTTGGCGGCGCTGCTGCTTGGGGTGGCTGATGTCGCGGGCAAGTACTATTTGCCGGCGGCGGGGGCTTTTGTGATCTACAGCGTGATGCTGGTGGTGTTGATCCTCCGGCCGCAGGGGTTGTTTGCCCCGAGGTCTGGGCGATGAGAGCCGCCGCACAGGCTGCGCTGGCCGATCTTGGCCGGTGGCGGTGGCCGGAGGTGGCGTTCTGGGTGGCGGCTTGGGGGAGTTGGTTGCTGCTGCCGGAGCAGCATCTGCTGCTCAATGAGGTGGCGATTCTCGGGTTGTTCGCCCTTTCGCTCGATCTGGTGCTGGGGTTTGCCGGCATCATCTCGCTGGGCCATGCCGCGTTTTTTGGCTGTGGCGCCTATGTTGCGGGAATCCTGGCGCGGTTGGGCTGGGGGGACCCGGTGCTTGGTCTGCTGGCGGCTGGGTTGGTGGCGATGGGGCTTGGATTTGTCACCAGTTTTCTCGTGTTGCGGGGGAGCGATCTGACGCGCCTGATGGTGACATTGTCGGTCTCGCTTGTGCTGTTCGAAGTGGCGAACCGCATGGCGTGGCTGACCGGCGGGGCGGACGGGTTGCAGGGGATGGTGGTTGGGCCGGTGCTGGGGTGGTTCGCGTTCGATATTTTTGGCTCGGTTGCTTATGCCTATAGTCTGGTTGTGTTGTTCGGGTTGTTCCTGGTGGCGCGGCGGGTGATGCATTCGCCGTTCGGGCTGTCGGTGCGCGCCGTGAAAGGCAATGCGTTGCGGACGGCGGCGATCGGGATTCCGGTCAATGGGCGGCTGGTGGCGATCTACACGATGGCGGCGGGGTATGCGGGGGTGGCCGGGGGGCTTCTGGCGCAGACGACGCAGTTTGTGTCGCTTGATGTGATCGCGTTTCATCGCTCGGCGGACGTGATGTTGACGTTGGTGTTGGGCGGGGTCGGCTATTTGTATGGCGGGCTGATTGGGGCGCTGGTGTTCAAATGGGCGCAAAGCTGGCTGTCGGACCTGACGCCAGAGTATTGGCAGTTCTGGATCGGGCTGGTGTTCGTCGCCCTTGTGGTGATCGGCCGGGAGCGGGTGTTCGGGTGGCCGGCGGCTGTGTTGCGGCGCATTGCGCGATGACGGCAGTGCTTGAAACCATCGGGTTGGAGCGCCGGTTCGGCGGCTTGATCGCGACGTCCAACGTCGCGCTTCGGCTTGAGCGCGGGGCGCGCCATGCCCTGATAGGGCCGAATGGTGCTGGCAAGACCACGCTCGTCAACCTGCTCACCGGTGTGCTGGCGCCGAGCGCCGGCCGCATTCTGCTCGATGGTGTCGATATCACAACCCTGCGGCAGGACCGGCGGGTTCGGCGCGGTCTGGTGCGGACGTTTCAGATCAATCAATTGTTTGGCGATTTCACGCCGCTCACCACTGTCGGCCTGGCGGTTTCGCGCCGGCTTGGGCTTGATACCCAGGTCTGGCGGCGGCTCGGTTCGCGCAAGGCGGTGGTGGATGGCTGCGTCGAGGTGTTGGAGCGGTTCGGGCTGCTCGATGTGATGAATACCAAGGTCGCGACGCTGCCGTATGGTCGGCAGCGGTTGCTCGAAATTGCCACGGCGATTGCCTGTGGCCCCCGCGTGTTGTTGCTCGACGAGCCGGCGGCCGGGGTGCCGGAGGCGGAGCGGGAGGGTATTCTTGCCGGGGTGGCGGCGCTGCCGGCCGATGTCACGGTGCTGCTGATCGAGCATGACATGGACCTGGTGTTCCGCTTTGCCCAGCGCATTTCGGTGCTGGTCAATGGCGCCATCCTCACTGAGGGCACGCCGAGCGAAATTGCCGCGGATCACCGGGTTCGTGCGGTTTATCTGGGGAGCGACCATGGCTGACCTGCTGGCCGTCGAGGCGCTGCATGCGGGTTGGGGGGCGGCGTCGGTGCTGTCGGGCGTGTCGTTCCGGCTTGCGGAGGGGCAGTCGCTTGCCTTGCTCGGGCGCAACGGCATGGGCAAGACCACGCTGCTGTCAGCCTTGCTCGGCATTGCTGCCCGCAGCGGCGGCACGATCAGCTTTGCGGGGCAGGATATCACCAGGCGGCGGACGGAATTTCGCGCCCAGGCCGGCATGGGATGGGTGCCGCAGGAGAGGAATATTTTCCGATCTTTGACTGTGGAAGAGAATCTCACAGCCGTCGCTCGGCCCGGCCGCTGGTCGGTGGAGGCGGTGTGGGCGCTGTTCCCCCGGCTGCGTGAGCGCCGACGGAACATGGGTAACCAATTGTCCGGTGGCGAGCAGCAGATGCTGGCGATCGGGCGTGCCCTGGTGCTTAATCCGCGGCTGCTGCTGCTTGATGAGCCGACCGAGGGGCTCGCGCCGATCATCGTGGAGGAAGTTCTGGCCGTGCTGCGCCGGCTCACGCGGGAGGATGGGCTGTCGGCGATCATCGTCGAACAGCACGCCCGCAAGGTGCTTGATGTGACCGACCGGGCATTGATCCTGGCGCGTGGCGCGGTAGTTCACGAGGGGCCGTCGGCCGCGTTGGCTGCGGATCAGGCCACGCTCGACCGGCACCTTGGCGTGGGTGGTTGAACCGATCAAACTCGGCCTTACTCCTTGCATTTCAGGATTATGACAGCGGCTCAGTGCGGACGCCCATGGCGGTGCTGGCGATGAAGACGACGCGCCCGCCATCGATGCCGGAAATCATCATCATGTCGCCCACCTTGAGGAGGTCGGCGGCGTTGTTGAAGAATCCGAGGGTCGCGACATCGTCGAGCCGGGCCTGGCCGGCGCGGTAGTGCCAGAGCGTGAAGCCCTGGGCGTAGGAGAGGACCGAGAGGTTGCGGACGGCGAAGATCATGAGAGGCTCCGATGGCTTGCGAAAGCCGGTAAAATGACGAAAGGCCGCCTCCGAATGTCGGAGGCGGCCTTTCAAGGGTTCAGCGAAGGCGGGAGGCGGCCGGCTTGGAGGATGTTACGAAGGCACCGGCCGGAACGTTTTAATATGCGGTGAATTGCCCTGTCAAGGACTTTTTACCTAAAAATCAGATCACGATGCCTTTCATTCGCAGCGGCCAGGATAGGCGCTCCATCGCCTCGTTCCACAACACGGCGTCGAGATGTTCGCTGGTCCGATTGAGGTCGGGCGCGGCCTGCCGTTCGCCCCAGACGCGCAGCGCACGGGCATGGCCGAGATCGACACGCCGGTTGCGGTAGAGTTGGTCCAGGCACTTCACGATGTCATCGGGGTCACACGGCCGGCGCACCAGTCCGCCACTGGAGCGGACGCCGCTGTGTCGGGATCGCAGGGCTGCCATGGTCCAGAACCAGGCCTGCTCCGCGCTGCGGAACGGCTCGACCGGTAGCCGGGTGAGTGTGGGACGCGTGCGGGTGGGACGGGAAGCGGGGGAGCGAGCGGATTGGGGCATGGCGAGGGCCTCGACGACGGAAAAGTGAACAGAATAGGAACATATGGCCCAAATTTTTTTCGCGCTGCAAGCGTAAAAACGGATTGTTTCCTATTTTCTTTGGCCAACTTTCCTATAACACTCTATTCACAATCCGAGTCGTAAGGTTCGGCTTGCAAGCATCTGAAAAGCCTCAAACCGGAGCCCGGGCATGAAACACGACGACATCTGGCGCGCCCTCGATACGCTCGCCGCCGAGAAAGGATTCTCCGCCTCTGGCCTCGCACGCCGGTCGGGCCTCGATGCGACGACCTTTAATCCGTCAAAGCGCCGCATGCCAGACGGTCGGGCGCGGTGGCCCAGCACGGAGAGCCTGGCCAAGGTGTTCGATGCTACGGGCTGCACGCTCGATGCGTTCGCTGCGTTGGTTTATGGCGCCCGTGCGCTGCCGGGTGGCAGCAGGGTAGGGGCTGCGGCGGTTCGCCGGATCCCGCTGATTGGCTTTGCTCAGGCGGGTGGCGAGGGGTATTTTGACGATGGCGGCTTTCCGGTCGGTGGCTCGTGGGACGAGGTTTCGCTGCCGGAGGTAACGGATCCCAACGCCTACGCCCTTGAAATCAGCGGTGAGTCAATGGAGCCGGTATTCCGCGATGGCGATCTTGTGATCGTGTCGCCGAATGCTCCTGTGCGGCGCGGCGATCGTGTGGTGGTGCGCACCGGCACTGGCGAGGTTATGGCCAAGCAACTTGCCCGGCGCTCGGCCCGGCGCGTTGACTTGCGCAGCCTCAATCCGGCGCATCCGGACTACAGCTTTGCGCTCAATGATGTTGTGTGGATCCACCGGATCATCTGGGCGAGCCAGTAAGGCAGGCGCGGGGACGCGGGATGGGACTTGGTCGGAGTGAGAGGATTCGAACCTCCGGCCCCTGCGTCCCGAACACAGTGCTCTACCAGGCTGAGCTACACTCCGACCGAGGCGCGGCTTGTAGCCTCCCCTGAGCGGTAGGGCAAGCCACCCTGGCCCGGTTCTTTGCTAAAGCAGGGCAGATGCGCCACCACGGGCGGTCGAGAGGTGTTGCAGCCGGCTGATCGTGGTGGCGACGTCGGGCGTGACTTCGAACAAGTCGCGCGTGGCTGACGGCGCGAAGCCCTGGCTCACCGCGCCTTCGAGGGCGGCGATGATCGGTTGATAGGCGCCGTCGATGTCGACCAGGATGATCGGCTTGTCGTGCAGCTTGAGTTGCCGCCAGGTGAGGATCTCCATCGTTTCGTCGAATGTGCCGAGGCCGCCGGGGAGGCAGACGAAAGCGTCGGCGAGGTCGAACATGCGGCGCTTGCGGCTGTGCATGCTGTCGGTGACGATGGTTTCGCTGAGACCGTCATGCGCCACTTCGAGGGCCTTCAGGAACTCCGGGATCACGCCGATGACGGTGCCGCCGGCTGCGAGCGCGCCGTCTGCCACGGCCCCCATCAGCCCGACCCGGCCGCCGCCATAGACCAGGCGCATGCCGGCTAGCGCGAGGGCTGCGCCGAATGCGCGTGCTGCTGCCGTCCAGGCCGGGTTATTGCCGGGGCGTGAGCCGCAGAACACCGCGACGGAATGAATATCGGGCATGACTGGCCTCCTGAAACCGATGTGGCGGCTGCTACAGCACCCGGGCGATGACGAATACGATCGCCGCGGCAATCGCGAGCACCGCGAGGGCGGCCATCGGGTGGACCATCCGCGGTGCCGGCGTCGCCGCGGGCAGACGCTTGCGCCCGGTGATCATGGGGCGCACCAGGTTATGCTTCTTGAACACGGCATAGGCGATGACGGCCAGAATATGCAGCCCGACGGCGATCATGAGGAGCGTGAAGTTGACGTCATGCGCTTTGGAAAGCTGGTCGCTCAGCCCCTTGCTGATGAATTTCATCAGAGGGCCCTCGGTTGCGCCGTCGTCGTTGGCGCAAAGGCCGGTCACGACCTGGACGGCGAGAAGTGCAAGGAGGCCGAGCACCATCCAACCGCCGGCCGCGTTGTGGCCCACGGTGTTGTCGTGTTCTCGGCGAAATATGCGGCTTGCGTGGCGGATCGCCGCGAGCGGGCTGCGCACGAAGTGGCTGAACCGGGCGGTGTCGCTGCCGATGAAGCCCCAGACGATGCGGAATATAAGGAGCGCCGCCATTGCATATCCACTCAGCAGATGCAGCGTCATGCTGTCGGTTTTAACGCTGACATAGCTGATGATCACCAGGATCGGCAGCAGCCAGTGGAACAGACGGACCGGCAGGTCCCAGATCGGCATCGGCAGGCGCAGTCCCGATGGGGGGGGCTTCTGGGCCATTGTGGCACTCCATGAGAAAGGGATGGCGCAGTATGGCTGCACAGCGCGGTTTCGCGCGAGAGGGCGCGTGGCGCTGGCTGCTCCATCTTTCCATGTGACAAGAGTGGCGCTGCTGCGTAGGGTCAGGTTATGAGCGAAATTGGCACGACTCCAACCAAAGCCATGACGCCCCGCGCTGTGGCGCTGGCGGTTGTCGTCCTTGCCGGCGGTGCAGGGGCGGGGTGGTATGCGCTTCATCAGGCAGCACCGTCTCCGCCGGTGACGAAGCCGTCCGTTGGCGCGCCTGCGTCATCCGTTTCTGCGCCTGTGGTGGTGGCCAATGCGGCGCCGGCCGCACCCGCGACACCGCCGCTGGCCGCTGCTCCGGCGCCGACGTTTGATATTGTGCGCGTGGCGCCCTCCGGCGATGCTGTGCTCGCCGGGCGGGCCGCGCCTGGCGCCCAGGTGACGATCACGTCTGATGGCAAGGATATCGGCCGCACCACTGCCGATAGTGCCGGTCAATGGGTTCTGGTCCCTGGAGCGGCCCTGCCGGCTGGTGGCCACGAGTTGCGTCTCACCTCGCAGACCAGCGACGGCGCCAAGCAGACTTCGGACGCTCCGCTGATGGTTATGCGCGCCGACCCCGCACCGGCCACGCCCGCTGCGCCCACCCCGGCGCCTGCGCCCCTGGCCGTGCTGGTGCCGCCCGCGGGGCCCCTTCGTGTCCTGCAGGGGCCCGCGACACCGGCTGGCCGGCTGGGGCTCGACACCGTGGATTATGACGATCAGGGCCGTATTCGCTTTGCCGGGTCCGCACCCGCCGGAACGACGGCTCGGGTCTATGTGGACGACATGCCGGTCGGCGAAGTGACGGTCGACGCGGCCGGGCGCTGGACCCTGCAACCCAGCACAGTCATCGCCAAGGGCGATCATCGTCTGCGCCTTGACCAGCTTTCATCGACCGGGCAGGTGGCCGCGCGGCTGGAATTGCCGTTCACCCGCTCCCAGGTGGCGGCGCAGGATGTTGCGAATGGGCGCGTGGTCGTGCAGCCGCGGCAGAACCTTTGGCGCATCGCCCGCCAAGCCTACGGGCAGGGCACGCAATACACTGTCATCTATGCCGCCAATCGCGATCAGATCCGCGATCCGAACCTGATCTATCCCGGTCAGGTCTTCACTCTGCCCGCTGGCGTGGCGCCTGCCGCGCCCGCGAAGGCGAGATAGGGCGCGACGTCCAGAATAAACGGGGTCACCTGCGCATCCACCATGAACAGGCTTATGGCGCGGCATCCAGCATCTCCACCCAAAACGTCGGAAAGCTTGAACCTCAGAGGTGAAGCATCCATAAACTCGCGCAGCATTTTTTCGCGGATCCATCATGGCGCTCGCCGAATCCCTCCGTCTTGTCTTTGCTCCCCCCCATCCCGCCGGGCGCCCGTTTATCGCCGGCGGGGCCGTTGTGGCGGTGCTGGGCCTGCTGATCTCGCCGTGGCTGATGTGGCTCGGGCTGATTTTCGCGGTGTTTTGTCTCTATTTCTTCCGAGACCCGGAGCGCGTCCCGCCGGATAGGCCGAACGCCGTGATCGCCCCGGCTGACGGGCACATTGTCTCCGTGATGACTGCCGTGCCCCCTGCCGAGCTTGACCTGGGGGACGCACCGCGCTGGCGTGTTGCGATTTTCCTCTCGGTGATGGATGTGCACGTCAACCGCGCACCGGTGGCGGGAACCGTGACCCGCATTGCCTATCGCCACGGCAAGTTTCTGAGCGCCAATCTCGACAAGGCGAGCGTTGACAACGAGCGCAATGCGTTGGCGATCCGCCTCGATGACGGCAGCGATCTCGCGGTGGTGCAGATCGCCGGCCTCGTGGCGCGGCGCATCCTGTGCGACGTGCATGAGGGCGAGCGGGTGACTGCAGGCGGGCGGTTCGGCATCATCCGCTTTGGCAGCCGGACCGATGTGTATCTGCCGCACGGGGTGATGCCCATCGTCTCAGTCGGCCAGACCATGATCGGCGGCGAGACTGTGATCGCTGAACTGCCCGGGGGCGCCCGCGCATGACCAACCGGCCGGTGCCCTTGATGCAGGCCTCCATGCGCCGGCTGAAGACCCGGCTCAAGCCCCGCCTGCGCCCGCGCTTCCAGGGGCCGTCCTTCAACCGGATGATCCCCAATATCCTGACCATGCTGGGGCTCTGCTCCGGCCTGACCTCGATGCGCTTCGCGTTCGAGGGGCGCTTCGGCGCGGCGGCGGCGGCGATCGTGGTTGCTGCGGCGATCGACGGGCTGGATGGGCGGATCGCCCGCCTGCTCAAGGCGACGTCGCGCTTCGGTGCTGAGTTCGACAGCCTGGCGGATTTTCTGTGTTTCGGCGTGGCGCCGTCGTTTATTCTCTACATGTGGACGCTGCAATCGGCGGGCGGGTTCGGCTATGTGCCGGGCCTGATGTTCTCGGTGTGCATGGCGCTGCGTCTGGCCCGGTTCAATGCCGCGCTCGATGCGCCGCATCCGGCCTATACCTATAATTTCTTCACCGGCGTGCCGGCGCCGGCCGGGGCGGGGCTGGTGCTGTTTCCGCTGTTTGCCGGGATGGAGGCCAAATCCCTGCATTGGGAGTGGCTGTTCACCATCGTTCATGCGCCGATATTCTGCGCCGTGATCCTGGTGGGCACCTCGCTGCTGCTGGTCTCCACCCTGCCGGTGTGGAATTTCAAGAACTTCAAGATGCGGCACAACCTGGTGCTGCCGACGATGCTGGGTATCGGGCTCTACGCCGCGCTGCTGGTGGCGGACCCGTGGGCGGCGCTGGCGATCGGCGGGCTGCTCTATGTCGGCATGATTCCGTTCAGCATCCGCAGCTATCACCAGCTGAAGGAAGCCGCCGAGGCGAGCGAGCCGGTCGCCTGATCCCTTGGGTTGCCGAATGGTCCGATCCGGCGGAACATTGCGGCAATCACATCGAGGGAGGATCACATGGCCTATCCGTTGCCCAAAACCACTCTGGAAGCTGCCGGGCTGCGCCCCGAGCAGATCGCCCGGCTTGGCGGGCTGATCGAGAAGCACATCGCCGATGGCCGCTATCCGGGCTGTCAGATCGCCATCGCGCGGCACGGCAAGCTTGCCCATTTCCAAACCTTCGGGGAGGCTGCGTCCGGTCGGAAGGCCCAGGACGACACGCTGTGGCTGCTGTTCTCCAACACCAAGGTGATCACCGCAGCAGCGATGTGGGTGTTGTCGGAGCAGGGTGCGTTCCGTTTCATGGATCGGGTGAGCGATCACGTCCCCGAATTCGCCCGCAACGGCAAGCGAGACATCACGATCATGGATGTGATGACCCACCGCGCCGGCTATCCCAATGCCGACACGCCCGCGAGCGTATGGGCCGACCATGCGTTGATGCGGCAGGTGGTGTGCGACTATCCGCTTGAATTCACGCCGGGCAGCAAGCTGTTCTACCACGGCGCCACCGCGCATTGGACGGCGGCGGTGCTGATCGAGGCGGTCACGGGCAAGGATTTCCGCGATGTGATCCGTGAGACCGTGGTCGACAAGCTCGGCCTCGGCGAGGAGATCGCGGTCGGCATGACGACCAAGAAGCAACTGACCCGCGCTGCCGACATGCACGAACCGAGCGATGCCGGGGTGGTGGCGAGTGCGGATCGCAACACCGAGGCGTTCCGCCGCGCCGGTGTGCCCGGTGGTGGTGGCTATGCCACGGCGCGCGGCATGGTCGCGTTCTACCAGATGATGCTTGAGGGCGGCGAACTTGCGGGCAAGCGCGTGGTGGGCCGCCGCACCCTGGACTATGCCATCCGCAACTGGACCGGGGATATGGTGGATGAAAGCATGGGCATGCCGATGCATCGCGGCATCGGCCCGCATCTGCGCGGCACCACGCCGGGCATCCGCGGCCTTGGCAGCTTCGCCTCGCCGCGCACCTTCGGCCATGGCGGCGCCGGCAACTCATATTGCTGGGCCGACCCGGATTCGGGCGTGTCGTTCGCGTATCTGACGAATTGCCGTATTCCGGACCCATGGCACAGCGTGCGGCTCGATCTGGTCAGCAATTTCGTCCATTCGGCCATTATTTGACCGAGGGGTAGGGAAGGGGGGATTACCCCCCGACCCGCTCGATATCGGCCCCGCAGGCCGCGAGTTTGAGTTCCGCCGTCTCGTAGCCGCGGTCAAGGTGATAGACCCGGTTGACCGTCGTGGTGCCCTGCGCGGACAGCCCGGCCAGCACGAGACCGAAACTCGCGCGCAGGTCGCTCGCCATCACCGGCGCGCCCGACAAGCCGCCGGGCTTGCCGCGCACGATGGCCGAGGCGCCATGAACCTTGATGTTGGCGCCCATGCGGTTGAGTTCCGGGGCATGGCCGAAGCGGTCCTCGAAGATGTTCTCGGTGATCATCGAGGCGCCCTCGGCGACGCACATCAGCGCCATCAACTGAGCCTGCATGTCGGTCGGGAAACCGGGGTAGGGCTCGGTGATGAAGTCGATGCCGTGCAGCCCGTTGAGGCGGCGCACCGTGAGCCCGCCGTTTTCCTCGATCATTTCCACGCCGGCCTCGCGCAAGGTGCGGGCGACGGCGCCGAGGTGATCGAGCCTTCCGTTGCGCAGATGCAGCGCGCCGCCGGTGATGGCGGCGGCACAGGCGTAGGAGCCGGTTTCGATTCGATCGGCGATGATCGGGTGGGTCGCGCCGTGCAGCGCCTTCACGCCCTCGATCGTCAACCGGTCAGAGCCGATGCCGGTGATGCGCGCGCCCATCGCGACCAGGCAATCCGCGAGGTCAGTGATTTCGGGCTCGCGCGCCACGTTTGCCAGCACGGTCTGCCCATCGGCCAGGGCTGCGGCCATCAGCAGGTTCTCGGTGGCGCCGACGGACGGAAACGGGAAGACGATCGTCGTGCCCTTCAGGCCGTGCGGCGCGGTGGCCGCGATGTAGCCGCCATCGAGCGTGATGGTGGCGCCCATCTGCTCCAGGCCCTTCAGATGCAGGTCAACCGGGCGCGCGCCGATATTGCAGCCGCCGGGCAGCGAAACCCGCGCCTCCCCGGTGCGCGCCACGAGCGGGCCCAGCACCAGGATGGAGGCGCGCATTTTGCGCACGATGTCGTATGGCGCCTCGGTGTTGGTGATGGGTCCGCCGATCGACAGCGTGCGGCCATCATTGGTCGCTGGCTCCACCGCCACGCCGTGCTGTTCGAGCAGGAGCCGCATGGTGACGATATCGGCGAGCTTCGGTACGTTGGTCAGCACCAGCCGCTCGGCCGTCAGCAGCCCGGCCGCCATGAGGGGGAGGGCGGCGTTCTTGGCGCCGCCGATGGTGATGTCGCCGGACAGTGGCCGGCCGCCGCGAATGCGAAAACGATCCATGGCGGTTAATAACTCACTTTAACCAAGGCGTGGAAGTGCAACGCCGCGTTGATGCATGTATTTCCCCGCCTTGTCTGCATAGCTGGTTTCGCAGGGCTGGTCGCCACGCAGGAACAGGAACTGGCAGATCCCCTCGAACGCATAGATGCGCGCCGGCAGCGGCGTGGTGTTGCTGATTTCGATCGTCACCTGCCCCTCCCATTCGGGTTCCAGAGGCGTCACGTTGACGATGATGCCGCAGCGCGCATAGGTCGACTTGCCCAGGCAGATCACCAGCACATCGCGCGGAATGCGGAAATATTCGACCGTATGGGTCAGTGCGAAACTGTTGGGCGGAATGGTGCAAACCGGGCCCTTGCGGTCGACGAAACTGTCGCCCGCGAAATTTTTCGGGTCGACGATGGCGCTGTCGACATTGGTAAACACCTTGAACGCATCGGCGCAGCGCGCGTCGTAGCCATAGCTCGACAGCCCGTAGCTGATAACACCATCGCGCTTTTGGGTTTCGACGAACGGCTCGATCATCGCATGGTCCTGCGCCATCTGGCGGATCCAACGGTCGGACATGACGGACATGGCGGGCTCCTCGGAAGGTCCTCGCGGTTTAGCGTTTGCGGCCTGATGGGGCAAATGTCCGTGCAACGCCCGGCCGAATCGCGGGCCATCCCGGCATCAAGGGCAGGATGCGCGACGCGCGACGAAATCGGCATCCGGCTCTTATCGGGGCATTAGAGCCTGATGATTTTTGACGGAATCGCCAAGAGTCTGAATCAGGCGATCAAACAACGCGCTCGAACAGGATGCTGGTGGCATCCTGTTCTACGGCTCTTCGGGCTTGCTCCACACGAACGTCAGTTCGTGCTTATTATGATAGAGATGCATCAACCGCCCGCCCTCGATGGCCGCGAACGCATCGGCCGCCTCATGGTCGGTAGCGCCTTGGAATTTGATGGTGCAGACGATCCGCCCCGGCGCCGCTGCCGCGATCCAGGCCTTGACCAGGGCAAGCAGCCGCTCAGGATAGGCGATGATATCGCTGAACAGCCAGTCTATCTTCTCAGGCTGCAGTGCGAAGGCACTTTCGCGCCGCAGCGTCACGCCCGGCATCGCAGCGACGCGCGGATGCAGGTCCGCCTTGTCGATCGCGGTTACGGTGGCGCCAAGATCGGCGATCGCCCAGGTCCAGCCGCCTGGCGAGGCACCGAGGTCGAGGCACATGTCCCCCGGCTTGGGCCAGGCGCCGAGGCGGGTGCAGGCTTCCCACATCTTGAGGTAAGCCCGGCTCGGCGGATTGAAATGATCCTCCAGGAACAGGCATTCGCCATTGACGAACGGGCTCGACTTGGTCGGGCTCGCCAGCATCCGGTCGGGCGCGAGCAAGGTCCAGGCGCCGAGATGGCCGGCGGGTGCGGCCTCCGGAAATTGCAACGCCCGCGCCTTCACGGGCGGCAACCGGTCCGCGATCAGCGCCATGCGGCGATGATGCAGCACCGGATAGGCCGACCAGTTGCGTTGCACGGCGCGCAGCGCATCGGCGGCGGATTTGACCGAGGCAATCTCGATCTCGCGCGGCGCGGTCCAGACATCGAGCGCCCAGGCACTCGCCGCCGGCGGTTCCGGCGACAAAGCGAGGCGGCCATGCCAGGCGGAGATCGTCACGCCGCGGCGGGCGAGTTCCTCGGCGAGCGTGTCTTCGAGCCCCTCGGGCGCGAGATAGGCGCTGGCGATCATCGGCGGCCGAACACGGATGAGGCGGCCAGCAATGCCCAACCCAGCACCATGACGGTGCCGCCCGCGGGCGCCACCAGCGGCAGGCGGAGGCCGCCCAGCGCCCCGGCATAGACCCCGGCGCAGAACAGGATCACCCCGGCGGCGAAACACGCCGCGGCGGCATGGGCCAGCATCCCACCGCGCGGGACCCAGAGTCCGGCGAACAGCAACGCGAGGGCATGCCATGCCTGGATGTCGACCGCGCCGCGCACCGCGGCGAGCTGCCCCGCTTCAAGCCGCCCCGCCTCAAGCCGCCCGGCGAGCGCATGGGCCGCTGCGGCCGCCATTGCCACCGCGCCGAGGCCCAAAACCGCGCCAAGGCCAATCCAAAGCCGTCCGCTTTCGTTATATCTGTCCATACGACACGGTTTCGTCCCTGGCGGCGTCCGTGTAAACTCCCCTGATGCCCCGTGGCGATCTCTTTCCCGATATCAGCCCTTACGAGACCGGCGCCCTGCCGCTGGGTGATGGACATGTCATGTACTGGGAGCAGGTCGGCAACCCGACGGGGGCGGCCGTGCTGTTCCTGCACGGTGGACCGGGCGCGGGGGCGGGCGCGGTGCATCGGCGGTTTTTCGATCCGGGCCACTGGCGCATGGTTATTTTCGACCAGCGCGGCGCGGGGCGTTCGGCGCCGCTCGGCTTGCTCGACGCCAATACCACGCCCCATCTGGTGGCCGACATCGAGGCGCTGCGCCGCCATCTCGGCCTATCGCGCTGGCTGGTATTCGGCGGCTCCTGGGGCGCGACCCTGGCGCTGGCCTATGCCCAGGCCCATCCGGACCGGGTGGCGGGCATGGTGTTGCGCGGGATTTTCCTGGGGCGGCAGGTCGAGATCGACTGGTTCCTGCACGGCATGGCCGCCATATTTCCCGAGGCCCACGCCCAGTTTGCGGGCTTTCTGCCCCTGGCCGAACGGGGCGACCTGCTCGCTGCCTACCTGCGCCGGCTGACCGATCCGGACCCTGCGGTGCACATGCCGGCGGCGCAAGCGTGGTCCACGTACGAAGGCTCCTGCAGCACTCTGATGCCCAACCAGGAGGCCGCCCCACCCAGCGCCCGATTGCGCCTGATGCATGATCGCGCCGCCCTCGGCCTGGCGCGGCTTGAGGCCCATTATTTCGCGCACGGGCTTTTTCTGCCGCCCGGCGGATTGCTCGCGCACATGGACGGGCTGGCCGATATTCCGGCCGCGATCATCCAGGGCCGCTATGACATGATCTGTCCGCCGCACTCGGCCCATGCCCTCGCGGCAGCCTGGCCCTCGGCGCAGTTGACGATGATCCCCGATGCGGGACACTCGGCGCTCGAGCCCGGAACGCGCCGGGCGCTGGTCGCCGCAGTCGAACGGTTCAGGCGGATCTAGGTTCTACAAGGAAGGACGTTCTGGTGAGCGGCAACATGATGAAGACCGGGGTTATCGGCCTCGGCACGATGGGGATGGGGGCGGCGCTCAGCCTGGTGAAGGCGGGGCAGCAGGTTCATGGCTGCGATCTGCGCGCGGTGGCGCGGGACGAACTGATCGCTGCCGGCGGCCTGGCGGTGGGGCGGCCGGGCGATCTGGCGGATGGGCTCGATGCGCTGATCCTGTTCGTGGTCAACGCCGCCCAGGCCGAGGACGCGCTGTTCGGGCCGGACGGATGCGCCGGGCGGCTCGCCCCGGGCACGGTGGTGCTGTGCTGCGTGACGGTCGCGCCCGAGGCGGCGCGCAAACTCGCGGCCCGGCTCGCCGAGATCGGCATCGTGATGCTCGACACCCCTGTCTCCGGCGGCCAGGTCGCGGCGCGTGGCGGTTCGATGACCGTGATGGCATCCGGCTCCGCCGCGGCATTTGACCGCGTCGCCCCCGTGCTTGACGCGATCGCCGGCAAGGTCTGGCGCCTCGGTGACGAAGTCGGTGTCGGCAGTACCGTGAAGATGGTCAACCAACTTCTCGCCGGCGTGCATATCGCGGTTGCGGCCGAAGCCATGGCCCTGGGCATTCGCGCCGGCGCCGATCCGCAGACGCTGTTCGACGTCATCTCCTCCTCCGCCGGCTCCTCCTGGATGTGGCAGAACCGCATGCCCCATGTCCTGGCCGGCGACGACACGCCGCTCTCCGCGGTCAATATCTTCGTCAAGGACCTCGGCATCGTGCTCGACCAGGCGCGCGGGTTGACTTTCCCGCTGCCGATGGCTTCCGCTGCGCACCAGCTGTTCCTCGCCGCCGCCGCCAGCGGCCATGGCGGGCGCGACGATTCCTTCGTCATTCGCGTCTGGGAATCGCTGGCCGGAATCAAACTGCCCGAGAAAGCCCAGCCGTGAAGCGCCGCTTGCTGCTGCTGGCGGCGCTGGCGGGATGCGCCGCGCAGCCCGTTTTGCCCGAGGATCCGCCGGCCCCGATGGTGGCGACCATCTATGTCCTGGACCATGAATGGCACACCGAAATCTCCGTCCCCACAGCGCTGCTGACGGGCGGGCTGACCCGTTTTCGCAGCATCTTCCCCGGCGCCGCCTATCTGAGCTTCGGCTTCGGCGAGCGATTGTATTTCCAGAAGGCGCAAACCGGCGCGGTCGACATGGTCTCCGCCATTTTCCCCGGCCCCGGCACGGTGCTGACCACCGCTCTCTCGGGCCCGCCATCGCAGATGTATTCAGACCTCGAAATGGTGCCGATCCGTGTCACCCAGGCCGAACTTGACCGCCTCGCGGATTATTTGTGGGACAGCTTCGAAAAAACCCCCAACGCCCAGCTCGTCCGCCTCGGCGACGGCAAATTCCCCGGCTACGTGTTCTATGGCGCGGCCCCTACCTACTCGGGCGTCTACACCTGCAACACCTGGACGATGGAGGGCCTCGACCGCGCCGGCCTGCGCGCCGGGGCGCCGGGCGTCCTGTTCGCGTACCAGGTGATGCAAACCGCCCGCGAAATCAGCGCACGGCGCGATCCCGGCAAAAATCATCAGGCTCTAACGCCGCAAAGGTAGCAGGCACGCAAACGCCAGCGCGCTCAGCCCCGCGATCCCCGCGAAAATCCAACTCGCGGGGAAGCTGTCGATCGCCGGGGCCACCAAGGTCGGGATCAACGCTTGCGCCATCAGGCTCGGCAATGCGAGCCGCCCCAGCAGCGTCGCATAGCCGGCCGGGCCGAACACATGCATCGGCAGCGTGCCGCGGCTGATGGTAAAAATGCCGTTGCTCATCCCATACGTCAGGGCAAACACCAGGGCCGGCGCCCCCAGCAACGTCGCCACGATCCCCACCGGCATCAGCGCCGCCCCGATCTGCCCCGACGTCACCGGCGACAACCCCCGCCCGAACCGCACATCGAGCAGCCGCGCCCCCACCTGCGCCGCCCCGATCAGCGAGGCGATCCCCACCGCCGCATCGATCGACATGCCGAGTCCCTGAAGCAACACCAGCGCATGCACCGAGATCAGTGCCCCGATCCCGGCCCGGCTGGTGAAAAATACCGCCATCAGCACGAGCTCCAACCGCCCAGGCAGCCGCCCCCCCTCCGGCGTCACCCGCGCCACCCCCTGCGGCGGACTCCCCGGCGAGGCCGGCACAAATGCAAGGATGATCGGCAACACCAGCACCACCTGCACTGCCGCATAGATCAACACTGCGCTGCGCCACCCCATCAGATGCACCAGCCACGTCCCGCTCGGAAACCCCACGGTGCTGGCAAACCCCGCGATCAACGTCACGCCGACAATCGCCGGTCGCGAATCCCGCCCCAGGATCCGCCCGATCGTCGCAAACGTCGTGTCATACAACCCGAGCGCCATGCCGACGCCGAGCACCGTCCAGGCCCCGAACCAGTGCAGCAGCGACTGCGCCGCCGCCAGCGCCAGCAACCCCACAAACGTCACCACGGCGCCCGCCATCAGGATCGGCTTGCCCCCCTTCGCGTCGATGAACCGCCCGATCCGCGGCGCACACACCGACGCCACCAGCAGCGACCACGAAAACGCCGCCAGCAGCATCGTCTTGGACGCGCCAAGACTGTCCGAAACCGCCCCCAACATGGTCGCCGGGATGTAGAACGTCGTTGACCACGCCAGGATCTGTGTCGTGCCCAGCGCAATCGCCAACCGCCGGGCCATCGGGCTCATGACCGGCAGCTCA
>CANFKS010000052.1 GCA_947447625.1 Rhodospirillales bacterium
AGGGCGAAATCCCCTCCCCCCTGAACCCACCGACGGGCTGCCACTTCCACCCCCGCTGCCCCGCCGCCATGGCAAGATGCCGCGAAGCAGCCCCCGCCCTGCGCGAAATCGCACCCGGCCACCGCAGCGCCTGCCATCTGAACGGCTGAATGCGGAGCCAAAGCAGGCCCTAAGTCTCTGTTTGATCGCCTGATTCAGACTTTTGGCGATTCCGCCAAAAATCATCAGGCTCTGTGTCGCAGAGTAACTTACCGATCGTCTCGGCACAGGTCATCGCGGCTGACACCAGTTCAGTGCGATTTGATCCAAAGCGCGAACTGACCGAGGCAATGTCAAGCGCAGCGACCACCCGGCCTGCGCCGTTACGAACAGGCGCCGCAACGCCGGACGCCCCGAGCACGTATTGTTCCTCGACAGTGGCGTAGCCCTCGGTCTCCACCTGCCGAAGGATCACCTCGAGAGCACCGGGATCCGTCACCGTCAGTGACGTGAAGGGGCGCAGCTTTCGCGCCATCAGCATGCGGAGCCGTTGGGCCCGTGGCAGGGCGGCCAGCATCACTCGGCCCATCGCCGTGCAGTATGATGGTCGCAACGCCGTCAGATCCGCGTCGTATCGCAGTTCCTGGGTGCTGATCTGCTTTGCCAGGACGCGCATCTGCCCGCCATCGACCAACACCCCGAGGAGCACGGTCTCGCGCGTTTTGTTGCTGCACGCGTGCATCTCCGGAACCGCAACTTCAATCAGCCGATCATTGATCGATTGCGGGGCGCTGCGGTGCAGTTCGATGACATAGCTGCCGCTTGAATTGCGGAGCACGTAGCCTCGCTCGACGAGGGTCCGCAACAGCAGGAGGGCGCTGCTCTTGGGGAGACCGGTATCCAGAGCGATCTGACTCAGCGAGCGGGCCGCCGTCTGGCCTTGAAGATATTCCAGCAGGTCCAGTACACGCCCGGCCGATCGGACCTCAGCCATTGTCTTGCCCTTGGCTCATCTGCCACCTCTATAGCACGCGATTGCACCGTGACGAGAATGGGGTGACGCTCAGTGTTTGGAGGGTTTCGTCATGGCTGCCGCGCCGGGCGGCGCGCGATTTCAAGCAAGACGACGGTGCCGACCGACAGCACCACCAAGATCGTGGAAATCGCAGCGATGGTGGGCTCGATCTGGTCACGGCGGAGCGCGTTGAACATGCGTCGCGGCAGCGTGGAATACGCGCCGCCGGAGATGAAAAAGGAGACGATCACCTCATCGAAGGAGGAGATGAACGCGAGCAACGCGCCGGACATCACGGGCAGGCGGATCTGCGGCAGGGTGATCGCCCAGAAGGCACGCGGCCAGGCGGCGCCGAGGCGCACGCTCAGCACCGTCACCAGCACGCTCAGATCGATGGTGGTGAGGAAGATCGACCGATAGGCCGGTTCGGTCACCCTGCGCGACATCCAGGTCCACCCCGTCGAGCACTGCGAGCTTGCCGTAGCGGCGCACCAACCCGCGCACCGTGATCAGAAGCGCCAATCCTGCGGTCATACCGCGTCGTCCTTGCGGGCGTTCAGTGTTGCAGGAACGCGTCCATCCGCTCCGTCAGCTTGGTGAGGTTCTCGCGCCAGCAGTCGGAATTCATATTCGTCTGCTTGGCGGCGTTGACGGGGGAGGAGTTGATGGACGCCTTGGCGGATTCGGCGAGACCATCATCGCGATCACTTTCTGGGCGAGCGCGGCGTTCTTGGCGCCCTTGGGGATCACCAGGCAGTCGATGTTGAAGATGCCCTGGTTGCAGGTGATGGCCGCCTTGGCGCCGTCCTTGATCACCGCCCCGGCGCGGCCGTTCCGGATGGCGACCATGTCGGCCTCGTCGTCCTTCGGCAGTTGGGCGGACTGGGCGCCCGAAGCCCACCAGGCGACAACGTTCTTCTTGATTTTCTCGAGGCTCTTGAGCGCGCGATCGACGTCGAGCGGGTAGAGCTTCTGCGGGTCCACGCCATCGGCCCGGAACCGCTCGGCTGCCAAGGGGAAAAATTGCGCCCACCGCGCAACGCGGCCTAGGCTTTGTCTGTTGACCGTATCGCCAGGAGGCTCGTTTGCCCGTATCCGCCCCGCTGCCGCCAAGCCTCTATGCCGATACCGCCCGCCCGCCCGCCATCACCCCGCCGCTCGATGGCGACCAGCGGGCCTCCGTGTGCGTGATCGGCGCCGGCTTCACGGGGCTCTCCGCGGCGCTGCATCTTGCGGAGCAGGGCACGGACGTGATCGTGCTCGAGCGCAACGAGCCCGGCTGGGGCGCCTCCGGACGCAATGGCGGGCAGATCAACCCGGGCCTCAAATGGGACCCCGACACGATAGAGGCCGATTTCGGCCCCGATCTCGGTCGGCGCATGGTTGCGATGTCCTGGGATGCGCCGAACGTGGTGTTCAACCTCATTGCCCAGCACCAGATCACCTGCGAGGCGTCGCAATCCGGCACCATGCGCGCGGCGTTTCAGCAGAACAACGTCGCCGAGATCGAAAGCGCCTACGAGCAGGGGGCGCGGCGCGGCATGCCGGTCGAGCTGCTGGACCAGGCGGCGATGCGGCGCAAGATCGGCGCCGAGCGCTATCTCTGTGCGCTGCTCGACAATCGCGGCGGCCATGTCAACCCGCTCGGCTATGCGCGCGGCATGGCTCAGGCGGCCCAGCAGCTCGGCGTGCGCGTGCATGGCAGCACTCCGGCCGAGAAAGTGTGGCGCGAGGGCGCGTTGTGGAAGGTGCAGACCCCGAGCGGCACCGTCACCGCCGAGCGCCTGGTGATCGGCACCAACGGCTATACCGACGATCTGTGGCCAAAGCTGCGCAAATCCGTGGTGCCGGTCTATAGCGGAATCGCCGCCTCGGAGCCGATCCCGGACGAGATCGCGCGCGAAATCATGCCGCATCGCGCCTCGATCTACGAGCTGGGCAAGATCACCACCTACTATCGGCTCGACAAATTCAACCGCATCCTGATGGGTGGCCGCAGCCGGCAATCGCCGATCAGCGCACCGGGTGACGTGCAATGGATGGTCGACTACGCGCAGCGCCTGTGGCCGCAGATCAAGCCGTTCAAATGGACCCATGGCTGGAACGGACAGCTCGCCATCACGCCGGACCATTACCCGCATATCCATGAGCCGGCGCCCGGCGTGCTGGTCTGCGTCGCCTATAACGGCCGCGGCGTGGCGATGGCAACCGCGATGGGGCCACAACTCGCCAAGCGCACGCTCGGCGGCAGCCAGGCCGAGATCGACATGCCGATCACCGACCTCAAGGAAATCCCCTTCCACGCCCTGTGGAAAACCGCGGTCGCCGCGCGCGTGCTCTACGGCCGTGTGCGCGACTACCTCCATGTCTGAACGGTCCGCCCGATGGACATCGACCGTCCGGGTATTCCCGCCGCGGCTGCGTGAGAGCCGGCGCACGACGGCGATGCCGGGCGACGGCACCACCAGATCCGCAGTGTGTTGCCCTCTCATTCACCCGACAGCCCCGGTATAATCGGCGATTGATATTGCCGGCCGAAGGCTGCACTGTCGCGGCACGGTCGGAGGTCGATCGAATACCAGATGAATGCCTGACGGCACCGGGATCGTTCCGGACCGTATCGGCAAGCAACGACAGGGAAAACGTACAATGGGATGGCCCATCGCAGCACGACTCGGCGGCACGCTGCTGCTCGCCGCCACCGCCCTTGCCGCCCCCGCCTCGCATGCGCTCGCCCAGGACGGGCCGGTGATGAAGCGCATCGCCGAAACCAAGACCCTCAATATCGGCCATCGCGACGCCTCGCCGCCGCTTTCCTTTATCGGGCAGGACGGCAAGGCGCAGGGCTATTCCATCGATATCTGCCTCAAGATCGCGGAGGCCACCAAGGAGGAGTTGAAGCTCGACAAGCTCGAGGTGAAGTTCATCCCGCTGACCCCGCAGACCCGCATCCCGCTGCTCACCGCCGGGACGGTGGACATCATCTGCGAAAGCTCCACCCACACGCTGGGCCGTTCCCGGCAGGTGAGCTTCCTCAACACCACCTTCCTCACCGGCTCGAAACTGCTGGTTCGCAAAAACTCCGGCATCAAGCGGATCGAGGACCTCACCGGCAAGGTGCTCGTCGGCGCCCTCGGCGGCACCAACGAGCGGGCGGCCCAGGTCGAGATCGACAAGAAGGGGATCAAGATCAAGGGCGGCGAGATCGTCAAGGTGAAGGACAACGCCCAGGCGATGCTGAACATGGAGCAGGGCCGCGCCGACGCCTTCACGTCGGACGATGTGGTCCTGTTCGGCCTGGCGAGCCTCGCCAAAAACCCGGCCGAATGGGAAGTGGTGGGGCCCTACTTCTCCTACGATCCCTACGGCATGATCATTCCCCGGAACAACGACGACTGGCGCCTGCTCGGCAACAAGACCATCACCATGCTGGTCCGCAGCGGCGAACTGCACGCGATCTACAAAAAATGGTTCGAGCCCGGCCCGAGCAACATCAACTATCCGATGAGCGAGCGCCTGCGTGAGAACCTCGAGCTCATCGCATTGCCCGATTGAACCCGGTGCGTGGGCGGCAGGTGATGCAAAACCAAGCCGCTGCGTGCGTCCTGCACGGATGCAGGGCGCAGCATGGCTACAGGGCGCAGCAGGGGTACAGGGCGCAGCAGGGGTACAGGGCGCAGCATGGGTAGCTATCGCTGGAACTGGCCGATCCTGCTGGCCGATCCGTACTACGGCTGGATCGTCTCGGGCTTCGGCAACACATGCCTGATCGCGGTGCTCGCCTGGATCATCGCCTTCCCGCTCGGCTCCGCGATCGGCATCGCCCGCACCACCGAACTGCGCCCGCTGCGTTTCGCCGGCACCGCCTATGTCGAGGTGTTCCGCAACATCCCGCTGCTCGCACAGATGTTTCTCTGGTATTTCGTGGTGCCCGAACTGCTGCCGCAGGACTGGGGCCGCTGGGTGAAACGGGACATGCCTTATCCGCAGTTCCTCACCTCGGTGCTCTGCCTCGGCCTCTACACCGCCTCGCGCGTTGCCGAGCAGGTGCGCTCGGGGTTGGAGGCGATCCCGCGCGGCCAACACCATGCCGGCCTCGCCATGGGCCTCACCCCGGCGCAGGTCTACCGCTACGTGCGCCTGCCCGTCGCCTTTCGGATCATCATCCCCTCCTTGACCAGTGATTTCCTCGGCGTGTTCAAGAACTCCTCCCTGGCGCTGACCATCGGCGTGCTGGAACTCACCTCGCAGGCGCGCCAGATCGAGGAATACACCTTCGCCGCCTTCGAGGCCTTCGCCACCGCCACCCTGCTGTACTGCGCGGTCACCGGCATCGTCATCCTGGCGATGCGCCAGGTCGAGCGGCGCACCCGCATCCCCGGCACCATCGCCATCGGAACGCAATAGCATGGAGGGCGGGTTCGATTTCGCCATCCTGATCCGCAACGCCCCCTTCCTGTGGGGGGGGATGGTGCTGACACTGCAACTGACGGGCTTGGCGGTCGCTGGGGGCCTCGCCCTCGGCCTCGTTCTGGCGGTGCTGCGCCTGTCACGCATCCCGTTCGTGCCGGCACTGGTCGCCGGCTATGTGAATTTTCTGCGCTCGATGCCGCTGATCCTGGCGATCTTCTGGTTCTACACCCTGATCCCGAAGCTCACCGGGCAGTCCGTCAGCAGCTTCTATTCGGTGCTGATCGCCTTCATCCTGTTCGAGGCGGCCTATTATTCGGAGATCATCCGCGCCGGCATTTCCAGCGTCCGCCGCGGCCAGATCGCCGCCGCCCTGGCGCTCGGTCTGAGCAATGCGCAGGCGATGCGCTACGTCGTGCTGCCGCAGGCCATCCGCACCATGATACCCGTCCTGCTCACCCAGTCCATCGTGATGCTGCAGGACACCTCGCTCGTCTACGTGGTGGGCCTGCGCGATTTTCTCACCACCGCCGATATTGTGGCCGGGCGCGACAGCCGGCCGGTCGAACTCTACATGTTCGTCGCCCTCACCTTCCTGGTCGTCTGTTTCAGCGCCTCTCGCCTGGTGAACCGGTTGCGACGGAGATATGCCCTGTGATCGAACTGAAGAATGTCAGCAAATGGTACGGTGCCTTCCGGGTACTGGACGACTGCTCGTTGCGCATCGCAAAGGGCGAGGTGGTGGTGATCTGCGGCCCGTCGGGGTCCGGCAAAAGCACGTTGATCAAGTGCATGAACGGTCTCGAACCTTTCACCAGGGGCGAGGTCACCATCGATGGCATCTCGGTCGGTGCGCGCGACACCCAACTGCCCAAGCTGCGCGCGCGCATCGGCATGGTGTTCCAGAATTTCGAACTGTTCCCGCACATGTCCGCCGCCGCCAACATCACCCTCGCCCAGCTCAAGGTGCTGGGACGCGACCGTGCAACCGCCCAGGCCAAAACCGACGCGTTGCTGGCACGGATGGGCCTGGCCGATCACGCCGCGAAATTCCCGGCCCAGCTCTCGGGCGGCCAGCAGCAGCGGGTGGCCATCGCGCGCGCCTTGGCGATGGACCCGATCGCCATGCTGTTCGACGAGCCGACCTCGGCCCTCGACCCGGAGATGATCACCGAGGTTCTCGATGTCATGGTCGGCCTGGCTGAGGAGGGCATGACAATGGCCGTGGTGACGCACGAAATGGGCTTCGCGCGCAAGGTTGCGGATCGCGTGGTATTCATGGACGAAGGCGCGATCATCGAGGATGCCGCCACGGCGGCCTTTTTCGGCACACCGCGCAGCGAACGCGCCCAGCATTTCCTGTCCAAGATACTCCAGCACTGACGCGACACCGCGCCACGTCGGTGCGGCGGCCCCGGATGCGGGGTGCCGCTGCGCGGTGGCGCGCCGCGCACATCGCCCGCCCACCAAGCCGGCGCGCATACCGAAACCCTGTGATCGCGGAAGAGCAGCGATCACCGGGCTTCGGTATCAGCCGGTTCCAGTTTCGCAAGCGGGCCAGGCCGGCAGGTTCGTGACCGTCCCGCCGCTCGCAGCCGTCCAGCCGCTCATGTCGATCACGAACATCCGCGCCGGCTCCACCAGCCGATGCGTGGCCCCCCGGCCCGAAAGGGTCCACTCGACATAGCCAGGCCGCGGGAAGCGTCGCCGCTTGGCCAGATTGCGCCGCACATCGACCATTGCGGTCGCGGGTGCCCACACGATCTCCATGCCCCGGTGGCGCACGCGGCGATAGACATGCAGATGCCCGCAGGCGATCACCTTCACCCCTCCGTCAGCGCAGGTATCGAGGAATTCGCCCCGCGCCACATGCGGGATCACTGCCGTGCTCCATGCAGCGTCGCCGGGATCGGCGTCGAACGGCGGCATGTGCACGAACACCATCACGGGCCGCCCCTCCCGCCCGGCCAGCGCAGCGCGCAGGAAGGCGCGCTGCGCCGCCTCCTCAGCCAACCCGCTGCCCATCAGCGCCGTATCCAGCCCGATCAGGCGCCACTCCCCAAGGTCCTGCTGCCACCATGCAGGCCCGACATGGGTCCGCCACGCCGCCATCCGCGCCGGGGTCAGCGGCTGATCCAGGCGCGAGAACGCCGGCGCCTCGCCGACATCATGATTGCCCGCCACCGCCCGCCACGGCAGACCGAGGGCTGCAATCTTCCCCGCCGCGAACGGCAGATCGCCCAGCGCCACCGGCGCGTTGAGGGCCAGGTCACCGCCATGGACCAGAAAATCCGGCGGCGCGGCAGCCATTTCGGCCACGAAGCAATCCCAGTTCATCGCGAAGTAGCGATGCGTGGGCGAAAGATGGGTGTCGCTGACATGCACGAGGCGAAGCGCGGTCATACTCTCATCCAAACCGGAGGTTGTCAGGGCGCAAGTCCATGAAATAAAACGTATAAGGGCGCCAGTCGATGGACCGGCGTACCGCATAGAACTCCGCCGGCTGATACAGCACCGTGCCGGGCGCGGCATCCTCCCACGCGTTCAACATCGCCTCGAACAGCGCGCGGCGCCGCTGCGGGTCGGTCTCGGCTTCCAGCGCCCGGCCGGCGGCGTTGAACGCCGCCGTGCTGCGGAAGGCGCCTGAAACCTGGAACCACGATTCCGGCCCCCAGGAAATCCACAGCGCGCCAATCGGGTCCGGCAGGCGGGTGGAGTTGGAATTGTTGCCGATTTGCGCCCCCTCGGCCCGCATCTGAGCGAAATTCTCCACCACCTGGAGTTGCGCGTTGATGCCGACCGCCTTCCACATCTCCACCATCACCTGCGCCGCCCGCAGGGCGTTGGTATAGTAGTTCGGCATCGTCCGATACACGATCGGCTCCCCCTTGTAGCCGGCCTCGCGCAGCAGGCGCCGTGCCGCGTCGGGGTCGTAGCTCCGGGGCCGCCCGGTCAGGAACATCGGCCCGTATTCGGGATAATTATGCCCCGGCGGCACCACCGCCTTGCCGTCCCACAGCGTCTCGACCAGCAGCGCGCGATCGATGGCGAGGCAGAGCGCCTGGCGGATCCGCTTGTCGCCCATCATCGGCCCGCGCTCGTCGAAGGTCAGCACATGGGCGTTGGCGAGCACGACGGAGCGGATGTCGATCCCCGGCCGCCGCGCCAGGTCCGGCACCTGGTCGGGCGGAACATTGGTGACGAGGTCCACATCGCCGGCCATCAACGCGGCCACCCGGCTCGCCGCCTCCGGGATCTGGCGGAACTCCACCCCGCGCGCTGTCGGACGCCCCATCCAGTGGTCGTCGAACGCATCGAGCACGATGCGCTGATCGGTCTGCAAACTGCGCAGCTTGAACGGTCCCGTGCCGACCGGATCGCGCGAGAAGCCGTCGAACCCGCGCTCCTCATAGGCGCGCTTGTTGACGATCCAGCCGCACCAGGATGCCAGTCGCTGCTCCAGCAGCACGTCGGGCGTGCGGGTGCGGAAGCGCACCGTCTGGCGATCCAGCGCCTCCACCCCGGCGAGGGTTGCGAAATACGCCCGCGCCTCCGGCATCAGGGGTTTTTCGCCGAACATCCGCGGCGAGGTGAAGGTGTAGACCACATCCTCCGCCGTCAGCAGATCGCCGTTGTGGAACCGCACGCCCTCCCGCAGCTTCACGACCAGTTCCTGCGGCCCGTTGCGCTCCCACGACACGGCGAGGCTTGGCTTCAGCCCGCTGCCGCCGCCATCGGGGCTGCCGAGGAAATCCCGCCGGATCAGCGTATCGAACATCGAGTAGGTCACCCGCGTGCCCACATTGGACAACTCGCGCGCCGGTTCCAGCGTTGGCGGAACTTCGGGCACGCCCACCCGCAGCAGCGGGCGCATGCCGGCAGGCTGCGCCAAAGCGGGAATGGCAGGCGCAACCAGACTGCTGGCGAGCAACACACGGCGGCGCAGGGTCATCACGAAAGCTCCATTCAAGAGACGGAAGTTTAGCAGCCGCATGTGACCGTCATGGGACCGCTGGATTGCGTCTTGATGACGGTTCCCCGCGGGCGAAGCGCGCCCTGCGGGCCGTCCTGTCCAGCCGCGCCGGCGCGATCGTCACACCTGAGTCGCAGCACTGACTGATGATTGTCATCGAGTGCCGCTAAATCGCGCTTCTCGATTTCGCTTGACCCTCGGCAGGAGCCCCAACGATGCACCCTCTTCCAACCTGGCTGTCGCGCTCCGCGGCCGCCGCCCTGGCCCTGCTGATCGGCGCCGGCGGTGAAGCCGCCGCCCAATCGCGCGTGAAGTTCGAACTCTGGCACGGCCTGTCCGGCGACCTTGGCGAGCGCGTGGGCGATGTCTGCAAGCGCTTCAACGAGACGCAGGCCGAGTTCGAAATCGCCTGCATCTCGCAGGGCAGTTACGACGAGGCGGTGCAGAACTCCATCGCCGCCTTCCGCGCCAAGAAGCAGCCGACCATCGTGCAGGTGTTCGACGCCGGCACCGCCGACCTCATGCTCTCCGGCGCCTTTTACCCGGCCGGCAAGCTGATGGCCGATAACGGCTTCACTGTCGATTGGGGCCGCTACTTCCCGGGTGTCGCCAACTACTACGCGACCTCGAAGGGCGAGCTGCTGTCGTTCCCGTTCAACTCCTCGACCGCGCTGTTCTACTGGAACCGCGACGCGTTCGCCAAGGTCGGCCGCAGCGCGGCGCCGACAACCTGGGAAGAGGTCGAGGCCATCTCGCGGGATCTGAAGAAGGCGGGCTATGCCTGCCCCTTCGCCTTCGAATACGACACCTGGCAGCTCATGGAGCAGTTCTCCGCCATCCATGGCCAACCGATCGCCACCCGCGGCAACGGCTATGAAGGGCTCGACGCCGAACTCGTGTTCAACAAGACGCGCTTCGCCGACTACGTCAAATTCCTCAAGAAGGGCTACGACGAGGGTATCTTCAGCATCAAGGTGAAGGCCACCGGCGCCACCATCGGCGAGGCGTTCGGCGCCGGCGATTGTCAGATGACGCAGATGTCGGTCGCCAGCCACGGCACCATCGGCAAGATCGCCAAGCCCGGCATGAACTGGGATGTGGCGATGCTGCCGCTGTTCGCCGGCACCAAGCGCACCAACTCGCTGGTGGGCGGCGCCTCGCTGTGGGCGCTGGCCGGCAAGTCGAAAGACGAATACCGCGGCGCCGCAGCGTTCTTCAACTTCATCGCCCTGCCGCAATCCGAGGAATACTGGTCGACCGTAACCGGCTATATCCCGGTGACCAAGCCCGGCTTCGCCTTCATGAAAGCCAAGGGCTTCTACGACAAGCCGCCCTACAAGGGCCGTGAGATCGCCCTCGAATCGCTGACCGCCTCCGAGGTTACCCCGGTGAGCCGCGGCGTCCGTCTCGGCGGGTTTCTGCTGATCCGCAAGGAAACCCAGGACGCGCTGCAGGCGATCTTCGCCAATTCGATGTCGGTCGAGGCTGGCCTGAACCAGGCCGTCGAGCGCGGCAACGCGATCCTGCGCCGCTTCGAGAAGACCTACGCCGGCAAGCAATTGCCCTGATCGGCCGCTCACCCGCCTGACCACGCTGCCCGGACGGTTGCGCCGTCCGGGCAGCGCCTCGTTTTCCCGCCCCGCCTTGCCCGCCTGCCGGACCCAAATGGAACATCACGCTCAATTCCGCACCCGATGGCTCGTTGCGCTGCTGCTGGCGCCGCAGGTCCTGCTGGTCTTCACCTTCTTCTACTGGCCAGCGGGCGCCGCGCTGTTCTGGGCTTTTACCCTCGAACAACCCTGGGGCGGCGGCAACGCCTTCGTCGGCTTCGACAACTTCACCAGCCTTTTCGCCGACAGTTTCTACTGGGCCTCGGTCGGCCGCACGATCGTCTTTGCGCTTGCCAGTTCCTGCCTCGCGATGGGCATGGCCCTCGTGCTGGCCTTGTTCTGCGATCGTCAACTGCGCGGCTACGCCTATTACCGGACTGCCCTGATCTGGCCTTACGCGGTGGCGGCACCGGCCGCGGCGGTCGCTTTCCGCTACGTCTTCGCCCCCGAAGCCGGGGTGTTCGCCGGGCTGAACGCGATGTATCCCGGCCTGTGGAACCCGGCGATGTCCGGCACCGATGCGATGATCATGATCATCATCGCCTATTCCTGGAAGTTCATCTCCTACAACTTCATCTTCTTCCTCGCCGGCCTGCAAGCCATCCCCCGCTCGCTGATCGAGGCGGCAGCGATGGACGGCTCGGGCGTGCTGCGCCGGATGCGCGACATCCAACTGCCGCTGCTCACCCCGACGGTGTTCTTTCTGCTGGTCATCAACATCACCGACAGCTTCGTCGACAGCTTCGGCATCATCGACATCACAACCGAGGGCGGCCCCGCCAAGGCCACCAACCTGATGGTGTACAAGATCTACTTCGACGGCTTCAAAGGCCTCGACTATTCCGGCGCCGCCGCCCAGTCGATCGTGCTGATGGTGCTGGTGATGGCACTCACCTTCGTCCAGTTCCGCTACGTCGAGCGCAAGATCCACTACAAATGACGCCACATCGCCCAGGGGCCTGGCCATGATCGAACGCACGCCTGTGCTCAACCTCGTCACCCATCTGATCCTGCTGTTCGGTCTCGCCGTCGCCTTCGTGCCGATGTGGCTGGTGTTCACCGCCTCGTCCTTGACCATCCAGGAGATCAACGCCCCGCCGATCAGCTTCATCCCCGGCGACCAGCTGCTGGTCAACCTGACCGCGGCCTGGCAGCGGGCCGAGCTCGGCACCAAGCTGCTGAACAGCCTGATCGTCGCCCTTGCGGTCGCCACCGGCAAGATCCTGATCGCCTCGCTGACCGCCTTCGCCCTGGTCTATTTTCGCTTTCCCGCGCGCATGCTGATTTTCTGGATGATCTTCGCCACGCTGATGCTGCCGCTCGAGGTGCGGATCGTGCCGACCTATGCGGTGGCGGCCAATGCGTTGGCGCCGCTGCAGGCGATCCTCGACGTGTCCGGCCTCTCGGCCCTGTGGGCCTATGTCACGGGCGTAAACCTGGTGATGGAGTGGAACCTGCTCAATTCCTACACCGGCCTCATCCTGCCGCTGGTCGCCACCGCCACCGGCACGTTTCTGTTCCGCCAGTTCTACATGACCATTCCGCCCGAAATCGTCGAGGCCGCGCGGATGGACGGCGTGGGCCCGCTGCGCTTCCTGCGCGACATGCTGATCCCGCTGTCGCGCACCAACATGGCCGCCCTGTTCACGATCATGTTCATCTATGCCTGGAACCAATATCTGTGGCCCTTGCTGATTACGACCGATCGCAAGGGCTACGGCACCGCCGTGATGGAACTCAAGCGCCTGATACCGACCGCCTCCACCACCGGCGGCGGCACGCCGGAATGGAACGTCGCCATGGCCGGCTGCCTGATCGTCATGCTGCCGCCGCTGGTGATCGTGGCCCTGATGCAACGCTATTTCGTGCGCGGCCTGATCGCCGCCGACAAGTAACCCGCCCGGAGGGCGCCATGGCCGATATCTCGATCCGTCAAGTCTATAAATCCTATGGCCGCACCGAAGTTGTGCATGGCGTCGATCTCGACATCCATGACGGCGAATTCCTCGTCATCCTGGGGCCCTCCGGCTGCGGCAAATCCACCCTGCTGCGCATGATCGCGGGGCTGGAGGCGATCAGCGCCGGAGACATCCTCATCGCCGCCAAGCGTGTGAACGACCTCGAACCGCGCCAGCGCGGCTGTGCGATGGTGTTCCAGAACTACGCGCTCTATCCGCACATGAGTGTTGCCGAAAACATCGGCTACGCGCTCAAGGTCGCCGGCATCGCCAAGGCCGAGCGCCTGCGCCGCATCGCCACGGTTGCCGCCACCGTCGGCCTGGGCGACTTTCTCGACAGGCTGCCGGCCCACCTATCCGGCGGCCAGCGCCAGCGCGTCGCGATGGCCCGCGCCATGATCCGCGAACCGCAGGTGTTCCTGTTCGACGAGCCGCTTTCCAACCTCGATGCCCAGCTGCGCGTGCAGATGCGCATCGAGATCCGCCGCCTGCACCGCCGCCTCGCCACCACGTCGGTCTTCGTCACCCACGACCAGATCGAGGCGATGACCCTGGCCGATCGCCTGGTGGTGATGAACGGCGGCACCATCGAGCAGGTCGGCACGCCGTCGGAGGTCTACCACCGCCCGGCCAGCCGTTTCGTCGGCAGCTTCATCGGATCGCCGGCGATGAATTTCCTCGCCGCCACCATCGCCCGTCCGGGCATCGCCACGATCAGGGCCGGCCATGCGATCGCCTTCGCCGAAACCGACTTCACCGCCCCCCCCGGCACCCAGGTGGAGATCGGCATCCGGCCTGAAGACCTGATCGTCACGAGCCCGGGCACGCCTGATGCCATCGAGATGCAGGTCGAATTCCAGGAGGAGCTGGGCGCCGGCCGCCTCGTGCATGGCCGCTTCGCCGAGCAGGACTTCATCGTCCAGCTCCCGGCGGGACACAAGCCGGTGGCCAGCTTGTCGCTTTTCGTTCTGGCCCCTGCGCAGGCCGTCCATGTGTTCGACGCCCAAACCGGGCGCAGTTGCCGCGCCGCTGCCTGCAGCACGGGCCCTGCGTGATTTCGGCGCATAATCGCAGGAGCCCGCGCCGCCCGACGTCTGGAGCCTGACCCACCCGTGCATTCGCCCGACAACCGCGCGATAGCGGCCTGCGGTATCATACCAAGGCTCGCAAAGCGCGACCCTTGGTATGAGTCTTTTTCCGCGCGCGAGCGCCCACCAACCCGGCGCGCATACCGAAACCCTGTGATCGCGGAAGAGCAGCGATCGCAGGGTTTCGGTATCAGGCCTTCCTGACGTTCCAGAACAGCGGCCGATTGGCACGCAGGATCCCGGTGACGGTGCTGCGCCGGGCGGTCGGCACCCGCCACATGCCGGTCGGAACGAACGGCACCTCCTCCAGCGCCACCGTCTGGAGTTCGCGCCCGATCCTTTGCTGTGCCGCCAGATCGGCGGCCGCATACCATGCGTCCCGCAACGCCTCGATGCGCGGGCTGGTCGGCCAGCCGAACCAGGCCTTTTCGCCCATCCCCCAGAGCGAGGTATAGACAGCCGGGTTGGACGCGGTGAAGCCACCGCCGGACGTGCAGAAGATGCTCCAGCCGCCGCGCTCCACCGGCTCGCGCGACGCACGGCGCTGGATCAAGGCCCCCCAGTCGGTCGCCACATACTCGACATTGAGGCCGAGCTTGTCGCACAGCGAGCGGGTCACCTGGGCCAGGGCGTTGAGCGTCGGAAAATCGGTCGGCGCGAGAAGCACCAGTTTTTCGCCGTTGTAGCCGGATTCGGCGACCAGACGCCGCGCCGCCGCGAGATCGCGCGGGCCGTTGATCTTCTCCATCGACGCGTCGGAGGCAAGCGGTGTGCCGGGGGTGAAGATGCCGACGCCAGCCTGGGTGTACGGGCTGTCCGCTCCCATCACGGCGGCCAGGAAGTCGGTCTGCTCGGCGATGGCCAGCAGGGCCTGGCGCATCTTCTGTTTGTTGAACGGCGGGTGCAGATGGTTGAAGCGGATGAGCCCGAGCTCGCCCAGCAGATCATTGACCTCGATCACCACCCCCGGGGTGCGGCGCAGCACCGGCAGCAGGTCGGCCAGCGGCTGCTCGATCCAATCGACCTCACCGGTCTGCAATGCCGCCGCGGCGGTGGCCGGGTCGCCGGCGACATGCCACTCGACGCGCTCGATATTCACCACCTTGGCGCCCGCCATATTGCTCGGGGCCTCGCTGCGCGGCACATACTGGTCGAACCGCGTGTAGACCGCCCGCGAACCGGAGACCCATTCGTCCTTGACGAAACGGAACGGGCCGCTGCCGACATACTCGGTGATCTGCTGGAACGCATCGATCCGCCCCAGGCGCTCGGGCATGATGTGGCAGTTGTTGGCAAGCGCCATCGGCAGCAAGGGGAAGGGCGTGCTGAGAATGATGTCGAAGGCCTGGTCGCGGACTGGGCGCATCTCCACCAGCTGGGCGGAGATGCGCTGGCCCATGCCGTCGCGCTTCATCCAGCGGGCCAGCGAGGCGATGCAGTCCCGCGCACGGACCGGCTCGCCGTCGTGGAACATCAGCCCGTCACGCAATGTCAGCCGCCAGGTCAGCCGGTCCTCGGAGACGGTGGCATCGGCCAGCATCTGCAGCCGGGGCGTCAAGGCCGCGTCGAAGGTCCAGAGTTGATCCCAGACCATGTGTGCGTGGTTGGCCGCCACCGTGGCCGTCGTCCAGACCGGGTCGGGGTTGGCGAGGTTTGCCTGCGGCACGAAGCGCAGCACCCGCGCATTGCCTTGGGCGATGGCGGGGCGTGCAAGAGAGATCGGTCCTGCCGCGCCCGTGGCAACGGCGCCGGCCAGCATGGTTCTGCGTCTCATGGCATGCACTCCCAACAGGGGCGCCGCCACAGCGTGTGGCGGCAAGGATCATCATCATCGCATCGCCGCAGTGTGCGCGCCTGATGCGGATTTTCGGCGATTGCGCCAAAAACCATCAGGCTCTCGTTGCGTCAGCCTGCCAGATGGGTGCGTATCGTCTCCACCCATTGCATTGTCCGGGTGATTCTCGCCGGGTCGAGGGCGGCCGCCTGGGACGAGAATTTGGCGATCACAACTTCACCTTCCGGGTCGACAAACAGATTTTGGCCGTTCACGCCAAGCCCGAAAATCATCGGGCGCTTGCCCTGCGCGATATACCACTTGCTGCGGTAATGCAACGGCTGGCCCGGAAACAGGCCGGCGAAATCGCCCTTGTCCCACGCGGCGCGCTCGCCATTGGCGATCAGCCCGCCGACCCAGCCGGCCGGCAACACGCGCCGCCCGTCGCGAGATCCGTCGCGCACCAGCAATTCGCCGAGGCGGGCGAGATCGCGCGTGGTGGTGCACATGCCGCCGGCGCAGCGCGGCGCACCGAGGCGGTCCACCGTGATGGAGGCCGGGCATTCGGCACCCATCTTCTGCCACAGCAACCGGCTGGCGAGGTCGGCGTAACGCACGCCGCTGGCGCGCTCCATGACCCATCCCAGCAGGTCGGTATTGGGGGAGACGTAGTGGAAGCGGCCCGCATGGGGCCCGTCGGTCTCCTCAAGCGTGCCGAAGAAACTGCGCAGGTCCGACGCCTGCTCACCGGGCTCCAGCGGGTTCCAGCCCTGCGCCTTGCGATAGGCGATGATGGCGCCGGAGACCGCCTCGTAGTTCTCGTCAAAGCGGATGCCCACGCGCATGTCGAGCAGATCGCACACGCGCGCGCCGCGCCAGGCCGTTGCCGCCACCTCCGGCACATAATGGGTGACCGGCGCCTGCGGATCGAGTGTGCCGGATGCTGCCAGAATCCCCGCGAGCGTGCCCAGCACGGATTTCGAGACGGACATCAGGATGTGCTGGCTTCGTGCGTGCATGCCATTGCCGTAGGATTCCGCCACGATCCGCCCGCGGTGCAGCACCACAAACCCGTCCGTTTGCGTCTCCGCCAGGAATGTGTCGAGCAGCGCGCCACCATGGCTCAGCCCGTCGAGCGCGCCTTCGGCTGCCGGCAGTGTCCACACATCATCCGCCGCATTGTCGATCTCCGCGGAGGGTACGATCTCCCGCACGTGATGGAAGGCCCAGGCGTTGAACGGCGCCGTGCGCCAGTTGGCCAGGCTCACCTGGGCTGCAGGGGCAGGGGGAAAGCCGGTCATCGGGGCGATGGGGGGCATGGGCGTCCTCAAGGTGGATTTTTCGCGACGCTGGAGCGGGATGGCTTGCGATTGCGCAGGCATCCCGCCCTCACTCTCGGTTTGATCGCCTGGTTCGGACTTTTGCGATTCCGCCAGCCATCATCAGGCTCTAACGCGCAGCCTGCGCGGCAGCAAGAAGTTCGTTGTAGGCATTATGGAGCGCATTGAGTGCGTTGGCCGCATGGCCGCCGAGAGTGTAGTTGTTGTTCTGCTGGGCAATGTGGGTGGAATCATAAGCGCTCGAAATGGCCCGGCAGGCGGATTGCAGGGCGCCATGGCGCTGGAACGCCGGGAGGCCGCAATTGAAAGGGGCCGCCTGTGCCGGCAGCGGCACGCAGACGGCGGCCAGCGCAACGAAAGCCAGGGCGGGAGAAATGAATTTCATGCGTTGTCTTTCCCAGTCATGTAGCGTTGAAATACAGTCCACAATTTTTCGATCGAGATTATCCAAATGACAGGCCTCGATTCACGCCGCTAAATATAAACCATGCAACTTCAATGAAGGCAACACGGCATCCGCCGACGGTTCGGCACCCGGGCTGCCGACAGCGCAGGGCAGTGTGCAGCGCGTTGCGCCGGGCAGTATGCAGCGCGTTGCGCGGGGCAGTATGCAGCGCGTTGCGCGGGGCAGTGTGCAGCGCGTTGCGCGGGGCATGCCTGGTTCGCATCTGCGCCACAGACGCAGCGCGGCGCGCATACCGACCCGGCGCGCATACCGAAACCCTGTGATCGCGGAAGAGCAGCGATCACAGGGTTTCGGTATCACTGCCCCTCCTGCGCAACCAGCGCCCGCCACAGCGATCCCAGTTCAGCAGCCATCGGATCGCCGGTCGGGCGGGCACGCACCGCGGTATGGACCATGACGATCTTGCTTGCGGGATCGACGAACAGCATTTGCCCATGGATGCCCATCAGCACGAATTGCCGCCGCGCGCCAGGGACCAGCCAGACCTGATAGCCATAGCCGTAATAGCCCGCACCGGCGCCCGGCCTGAGAAACGGGGCGCCCGGCGTGGTTGCCTCGATCACCCAATCCTGCGGGATCACCTGCAGCCCATTCCAGGCCCCGTCATGCGCGAGCAAACGCCCGAGGCGCCCATAGTCGCGCAGCGTGATGTTCAGGCAGCAGAACGCCGGCTCCAGGCCATGGGCGTCGATCGCCCACAGGGCATCGCGCTCGGTGCCGATGCGCGACCAGATGCGCTTGGAGAAATAGCCGGACAGGCTCTGCCCGGTGGCGGCCATCAGCACGAGGCCGAGGGTTTCGGTATCGAGGCCCTTGTAGTGCCATTTCGTATCGGGCGCCGCCTCGCGGACATCGAACTGGCGCACGACCGCTTCCGCGCCCACCCCGGTTCGCGACCAGATCGCGGTGTTGAGTTTGGCCGCGTCGTCGTGCCCGTCATAGACCTCGCGATAGGCGATCCCGGAGGCCATGTGCAGCAAAGCGCGGATCGGCGTGGCGCCGATTTCGCTCCCCGCGAGCGCGGGCACATAGGTCTGCGCCGGGTCGTCGATGCTGCGGATGTGGCCGTCGGCGACGGCGATACCGACCAGCATGGCCACCACGGTTTTCGCCATCGACTGGGACATGAAGCGATCCGTGTCGGTGCGCCCGTACTGGTAGTGTTCCGCGAGGATTACGCTGTCCTTGATCAGCAGGAGCCCGGTTGCCGGGTGGCGGCTGAGGTAGTCGGGGATCGTGCGGGCTTGCCCCTGATGGGTGTAGCGCAGATCGATTTCCGCCGGCGCCCGGGCGAACTGCCACGTCTCGGCCCCCCGCGGCACGGCGCGGGTCCGGCTCACGGTTTCGTAGCGGCTGAAATTGCCGATCAGCGTGCGCTGGGTCTGCGGATAGCCGGCCGCAAACCCCTCGGCGCTGCCATAGGCGGCGGCATCGGGCCCCGATTCCTGGAAGACGGCACGCGCCTCGCTGTGTGCGGCCACCGGGAGCAGCAGCGCCACGAACAGCCCGCCACAGCGCAAAAAACCCCGCCACAGCAACCCGGCCGCACCCGGCGAACGCACCGCACGCCAGGCTGCCCGGCCGCCGCGCGTCTTGGCCGGCGCTGCCGGACCTGGGTGCGCCTGTTCAACAATTCTCACACTGGACCTCATTGTTTTGCCCTATGCCGCGCCAAACCCTGCCATGCGTATCATGGCGGCGCGGCATGGAACACCCGCATGTTCCGCACTGAGCCCGGACGTGACCTCCGCACGGCCGCCGCTCAGGCGATGTCCGGTTCGATGCGCGTTGAGCGCCCGCTGGTCGCATCCCCGCTTGCCGCTTGCCGCTTGCCGCTTTGCAGCCTTCGCCCGCGCGGATGCGGCACGCCATCCCTGCGTGGATAGACAAGCCTCCCAAACGCGCCCAGCATCGGTTCAGTCGGTACCAAGAAGCCCGCGGCGGATCACAAAGGAGACGGGAACCCATGGCCATCATCACCATGTCAACCTGAACGGGGCTGCTGCCGCGCGACTGTTTTTCAATGTTCTATTTCTATAAAAAATATACTTGATAATACAAGAAAGTAAAATAATATGACAATAATATCAACATCCACGTATTCGGGAAACAACGCAGAAGCCTTGGACAACACCCGGATCGCGGAGAGCCTCTGGCGCGAACATGGCGCGGTGGACGTTCGCTACGGCACGATCCACGCCGGCAACAACGTTGGCGACGTTTTCTTTTCGGTCGATTTTCCGGATTGGGAAATCTACGGCAAAGCCCAAGCTGCCATGGCCGACAATGTCGAGTACAAGGCTCTGAACTCCAAAATCCGAGAAGAAGGATCGTATGTTTCGAGCCGGACCTTGACTGTTGGCTTCACGTAACGCGCGCATCGTATTCCCGTCGCCCGCACTCCAGGTTCAATCGCCTCGGACACGCCGCCGGTGCGGCCTGATCCGATGCGCCCGGCCCCGCGCCGGCCGGCGATGGCCGCGGGGCCGGGCTGGACGGCAAAGCCGTAATTCGGCATCACATGCGTCCTGACGACGCCCGGCTGCAAAGCGGGTTCGCCGGCCGGCGATCTTTTGCGCAATGAACGGGGCCGGTGACGCCGCCCCGACGATGAAGTGGATTGAGATGTGATGAACAAGACCGCCGCTGCCCTGCCCCGGCAGGCCGCCATTTCCGTGCTGGTGGCACTCAGCGTGACGCATCTGCTCAATGATATGATCCAGTCGCTGATTCCGGCGATCTACCCGATCATCAAGGAGGCCTATCACCTCGATTACGGGCAGATCGGGCTGATCACGCTGGCATTCCAGATCTCGGCCTCGCTGCTGCAACCCGCGGTTGGCTTCTATACCGACAAGCACCCGATGCCGTATTCCATGATCGTCGGAATGGGGTGCACGCTGTTCGGCCTGATCGGGCTGGCTTTTGCCAGCAGCTACGCGTTGCTGCTGATCGCCGCGGCCTGCGTCGGCCTCGGCTCGTCGATCTTTCATCCCGAGGCGACCCGGATGGCGCGCAATGCCTCGGGCGGGCGGCAGGGGCTGGCGCAGGGTATCTTCCAGGTCGGCGGGCAGACCGGCGGGGCGTTGGGGCCGCTGCTCGCTGCGTTCATCATCGTGCCGCTCGGCCAGCGCAGCCTGGGCTGGTTTTCGATCGCAGCACTGCTGGCGATGATGCTGATGGTCTGGATCGCGGGGCGTTATGCCGGGATCGCGCCGGCGACGCGCAAGGCGGCGAGCCCGGGCGCACCTGCCGCGCCGGCTGCTTCCGCGCCGCGCAATGTGGTGTTTCCGTTCATCATCCTGATTGTGCTGCTGTTCTCCAAGAACGCCTATTCCGCCAGCTTCACGTCGTTCTATACGTTCTTTCTCATCGGAAAATTCAACATTTCGGTGCAAACCTCCCAGTTGATGCTGTTCCTGTTCCTCGCGTCATCGGCGGTGGGGGCGCTGTGCGGCGGGATTTTGGGCGATCGGATCGGCCGCGCCCGGATTTTGTGGTTTTCGATCCTGGGGGCCTTGCCGTTCAGCGTCATGCTGCCCTTCGCCGACCTGTTCTGGACCGGGGTGCTGACGGTGGTGATCAACCTGATCATGGCCAGTTCGTTCGCGGCGATCATGCTCTACGCGATGGAGTTGTTGCCCAATCGGGTGGGCCTGGTGGGCGGGTTCTTCTATGGCCTCACATTTGGCCTGGGCGGGATTGCCGCGGCCGTGCTGGGCGGGCTTGCCGACCAGTACGGCATCGAGACGATGTATCAGATCTGCGCGTTTCTGCCCGCGATCGGCCTGTTCGCGTGGTTCCTGCCGCGTTTGCGCGAGGCGTAACAGCAAGCGCCACATCCGGGCGCGCAGGGGCGGCCGGATGTGGCGATGCGGCTTGGAGCGGGATGCCTTCTGATTGCGAAGGCATCCCGCTCTGACGCTTCGTCACCTCGCCTTGTTCCGCCCTAGCGGTACAAGTCTTTGACCGGTTTGGCCTTCTTGCCCTTCGCCCCCGCTTTCACCGGCGCCCCCGCTTTCACCGGCGCCCCAGACGCGGACAGCATCTCCTGCATCACGCCGCCGCGCGTGGTCCAGAAGGCGCTGAGGATGCCGACATCCCAGCCGATGCAGAAATGCTTCACGCCCATGGCGATATACTCTGCGGCCTGCTCGGGTTCGGCAATTTCGATGCGCGGATGGATGCCCAGGCGCAGCGCGGTTTCGATCGTTTTGCGTTCGGCCGCGCGCACATCGGGATGGGCGCGGTTGCCGGTATGCCCGATCGACATCGAATAGTCGGACCCGCCGAACTGGACCATGTCGATGCCGGGCACGGCGAGGATGGCATCGAGATTGTCGACGCATTCCTTTTTTTCCACCATCAGCACCACCACGACATCATCGAGCGCCTTCACGTAAGCCGGCGACCCGCCTTCGCGGTTGGTGCCGACGTCGCGGCGCATGCCCACGCCGGTCAGGCCGAAGCCGCGCCGGTTGCCCGGCGTTTCCGCCCGCACCGCAGCCACCGCCGCCTCGGCATCGGCCACGGTCCGCACATCGGCGAACAGCACGGACTGAAAGCCCGACCCGATCGCCCGCATCGCCTGATGCGTATATTCGCCCTGTTCGATTTTGATCATCCCGCCGATCCCGGCGACTTCGAAGGCGCGGCCGAGATTGTCGAGGTCATACATGGTGAAGGGCGCGTATTCGGCGGTGAACTCGACATAGTCGTAATGCCCCCCGGCGGCACCGATCAGTTCCACCAGCGTCGGCCAGGCCGACAGGATATGCGTGCCGAGCGTCGGCAGGCCGGCATCGAGTTTTTCGCGCAAGCGGTTCGGGCGCATCGTCGTCTCCTTGGCTGTTTCCGCGGCCAGTGTGACCGCCCCTTCGCCGCTCGGCAATGGAGGGGATGCAGGTTTTGCCCCCCCCCTCCCCCGCCCCCCGGTTGCGGCGCGGGCCGGATGACGCTTACCTGCGCACAGCCGCAAACACGCGGGCGGATGGAGGGCGCGATGAACGGGCTTACGGGGGACCACCTCAACGGCAAGACGGCTTTGATCACCGGCGGGGCAAGCGGGATCGGCCTCGGGATGGCCCGGGCCTTCATCGCGGCCGGGCTGCGGGTTGCCATCGCCGACATCAACGAAACCGCGCTCGCCACCGCGCGGACCGCGCTGCCGGGCCTCGGTCTTGCGGTGGCGCTCGACGTGACGCACTCCGCCCAATGGGAGCGCGCGCTCGACAGCGTCGAAGCAGCGCTCGGACCCATCGATATTCTCTGCAACAACGCCGGCATCGGCCAGGGCCGCTTTGCCGATGGGCGCGAGACCCTGGTTGCCGACATGCCCGAGATGCTGTGGCGCATGGTGCTGGAGATCAACGCCACCGGCACGTTTCTCGGCGCGCGGGCGGTCGCGGCGCGGATGCTGGCGCGCGGCCGGCCCGGCCATATCGTCAACACCGCCTCGACCGGCGGGTTGATGGCACCGGGCGGGCTTGCGGCCTATTGCGCCTCCAAATTCGCGGTCGTCGGCCTGTCCGAGTCGCTCAGGGCCGAATTGGCGCCGGCCGGCATCGGGGTCAGTGTTCTGTGTCCGGGCGGGGTGCGCAGCAATCTCTTTGCCAGTTCCGTCGCCGTGCGCGCCAGCGTGCCCGGCGCCTCGGAGGGGCTGGCGACGGTCGCCTCCGAAGCGCTGCGGATCGAGCAGGCCCAGCGGATGGACCCGGTTTCGGTGGGCCAGATGGTGCTGCGCGCGATCGCGGGCAACGCGCTGTATATCATCCCCCATCCCGAATATCGCGGCCATATCGAGGAGCGCCATGCCGCCTTGGTGGCAGCCTTCGGCGAGACCGCGCAGCCCGGCTATCGCGACACCGATGTGACATTCGAGCGCTTCCGCAATCCGGAATACGCCCGTGCGCCGCGCAAGCCCGACCCGATCAGCTGACCGGGCCGCCGATGCGCCTGGCGAGGACCAAAAACACCGGGATCGCCAGCGCCGTGGCCAGCGTCAAAACCGCGGCCACCGCAAAGGGCGCGCTGTCGATCGTCGTCAGATCGCGCACCCAGCCGGCGAAGGGCGCAAAGACGCCGAGCCCGGCATAGAACACGCTGTAGAACAGCCCCATCCCCACCGCCCGCTGCTCCGGGCGCAGCACGCGCGCGGGCAGGGCCACGATCAGCCCGCAGGGCAGCCCGAAAATCACCCCGATCAGCAGCAGCAGCAGCGCGGGATGGGCGGTATCGGGCACGAGCAGAAACAGCGGGCCGGCGATCAGGAAGCACAGCGCGGTGATCAGCATGGGCCGCCCGGTCCGGCTGCCCAGCCAGCCGCCGATCGGCCCCACCGGAATGGTGCCGAAACTCGCCAGCGACAGCACCCAGCCGGCGGTGGCGAGGCTCATGCCGTGCTCGACGAAAAACGCCGGCGCGAAGCCGAGCAGGATGATGTAGCCCGCATTGGCCAACATCCAGATCAGGCCCGCCACAACCACCGCGGCAATCACCAGCGGGCTCATGGCGAGGCGCATCGCAGCCCCCGGCCCGCCTTGCGCCCGCGCCTGCGGCATGCCGCCCGGCACAACCCAGGCTGCCATCACCAGAAATCCGCCGCACAGCGCCGCCGTGGCCAGCATCACGCCGCGCCAGCCGATCAGATCGACCACATAGGGCAGCACGATCGAGCCAAGCCCGATCCCCAGCGGCCATGCCCCCAGCAAAACCCCCATGGCGGTGCCGAGCGAGGCATCGGCGAAGCGGTCCATCACGAGTTTGGACACCACGATATTGAGCATCACCGCGCCCACGCCCGAGGCCAGGCGACAGGCGAGGGCGAGGGCGAAACCGGGCGCAAGGCCGAGCCCGATGCCGCCCAGGACCATCAGCGCAAGCCCGCTCAACAAAATACGCCGATCCCCGAACCGCTTGCTCAACCAGCCCGCGGGCAGCGCCAGAAACGCGCCGAGCCCGAGATAGGACCCCGCAATCGCCCCGAGGGCCGCGTAGTCGAGCCCGAGATCGTCGCGGATCGCCGGGCCCGCGGCGCCGACCGACTGGAACTGGATGCCCATCGCCACCCGGATGAACGAGAGCAGGAGCAGAAAAACCCAGCGATCGGTCGCCATGACGCGCGCGTCAGGCCGCGGCAGCGAGGCGGCGGGCCAGGGCGGCGAGGGCTGCGAGCTGCTGCCTGATCAGGCCGCGCGCGGCATCATCGCTCAGGCGCAGATCCGCATCGAACCTGGTGGCGGCATTGGCGACAAACACTTCAGGCGCACCGAGCACGAACATGCCCTGGCTCATCAACACCTGGCGCAGCTGGTATTGCGCGCGCGATCCGCCAAGGCCGCCGCCGGTGCTGACCAGCGAGGCAGGCTTGCCGCTCCAGGCCGATTTGCCGTAGGGCCGCGAGGCCCAGTCGATGGCGTTTTTGAGCACGCCGGGGAACGAGTAATTGTATTCCGGCACGGCGAAGACGATCGCATCGGCCTTCAGCACGCGATCCTTGAGGCGCTGGGCCGAAGCCGGGAAGCCGGCCGCCTCGACATCGCCATTGTAGAGCGGGATGTCGGAATAATCGTAGATCTCGATCGCCATACCGGCCGGCGCCTCCTCCTGCGCGGCGCGCAGCAGGGCGGTGTTCAACGAGCCGCGCCGCAGGCTGCCGGAGATCGCGAGAACGTCGATTGCGGGCAAGATGATGGGAGACATGATGGTTCGCCTTCGAATGAGCGCAGTGCGGATGAAGATCGCGCCGGGATGCTGCGCGGCGGCGGGCGGGCGGTTTTGTCAGAAGTTATCCTTGCGGGCGCGCAAATCGGCGAGGTCCGCCACCGTTCGGGCGCGCAGGAACGGGTTGGCCGCCAATTCGTCGGCCATCCGGCTCGGCAGGCTCGGCGTGCCGGCGTCGCGCCAGGCTGTCACCTGGGCGGCATAGGCGGCGAGGGCTGGGTTGGCCGGGTCGGCATGCAGGGCGAAGCGGGCGTTGCTTGCGGTGTATTCATGGCCGCAGCACACCAGGACATCGGGCCCCAGCACGGCAAGCTTGGCGAGGGAGGAAAACATCTCCGCCGCATTGCCTTCGAGCAGGCGGCCGCAGCCGAGGCTGAACAGCGTGTCGCCGCAGAGCAGCACATTGCCGTCGGGGAAAAAGAACGAGATATGCCCGCGCGTGTGGCCCGGCGTCTCGAAGACCTGCGCGGTCGCGGCCCCGAGGCTGACGGTGTCGCCCTCGGCCAAGGCGATATCGAGCTTGGGCAGGCGATGCGCATCGGCCCGCGCGCCCACCACAGTGGCGCCGTAGCGGGCGCGGATCGCATCGGTGCCGGCGATATGGTCCCCGTGATGGTGGGTGAGCAGGATCATGTCGAGCCGTCCGCCGGCGGCATCGATGGCGGCCGCGACCGGGGCGACCTCGGCCGGATCGACGATGGCGGTGGCGCCGGTGCTGCCGCAGCGCAGCAGCCAGGCGTAGTTGTCGGACAGGATGGGGACGAGATGTGCTGTGATCATGCCTCTGTTATAGCACTGCGCGCAGGGCGGGGGAAGAAACCCGCGCGGCCGCCGCTTTGTGCTAGAGCGGGACGCCTTCCGATTGCGAAGGCATCCCGCTCTAGCTCTTTGTTTGATCGCCTGATTCAGATTTTTGGTGATTCCACCAAAAATCATCAGGCTCTAGAGAGGCGCCATGGTCACCGACACGCATGCCGCGAGCGCGTTCTACGCCACGCCGACCGGGGCGATGGCGGCGCATCTGCTGCGCCGGCGGCTGGCGCGGATGTGGCCGCGGCTCGATGGGATGTCCGTCCTCGGGGTGGGCCACCCCGCGCCGTTCCTGCGGCTGTGGCGCGGCCAGGCGGCGCGGATCCTCGCCGTTGCGCCGGCCCCGAACGCCGCCGCCCCGTGGCCGCCGGGGGCGGCGAACCTGGTGTGCACGGCCGAGGAAACCGCTTTGCCGTTCGCCGATCTCAGTTTCGACCGGGTGCTGCTGGTGCATGGGCTGGAGGTGGCGCAAAGCGCGCGCCCGATGCTGCGCGAAATCTGGCGGGTGCTGCGCGATGACGGAAAACTGCTGGTGGTGGCGCCGAACCGGACCGGGCTGTGGGCGCATCTTGACAGCACGCCGTTCGGCCAGGGCCAGCCCTATTCGTCCGGCCAGATCGAGCGCCTGTTGGCCGCAGCGCTGTTCCGGGTGGAACGGCGGGACACGGCGCTCTATGTGCCGCCCTCGCAGCGCCGCCTGGTGCTGCGCGGCGCCGGCATGTGGGAGGCGGCCGGGCGGCACATGGCGCCGCGACTGGCCGGGGTGACGCTGAGCGAAGCCGCGAAGGACGTCTATGCTGCGGTGCCCAGCAGCGGCACGCGCCTCCGGCGGCTGGTGTTCGAGCCGGCCGGATCGGCGGTTTAACGCTCAGCCGATGCGGGTTCGGCCGTCGCCCTGAAACTGCGGATGATCGCTGCGAGGCCGAGCGGGGCTGCGGGCAGGTCGGTCTCGAGCGCAAGGGCATCGGCCAGCCGCGCCCGATAGGCCGCCCGCGGAATTTCGATGGCGCCGAACTGGGTCAGATGCTCCGTCACGAACTGGGTATCGAGGAGGCGGAACCCGCCGGCGATCATCCGCGCCACGAGATGCACGAGCGCCACCTTGGAGGCATCGCGGACGATGCTGAACATGCTCTCGCCGAAAAACGCGCCGCCGATCGACACGCCGTAGAGCCCGCCCACCAGGCGCCCCTCCTGCCGGCATTCCACCGAATGGGCAAACCCCATGCCGTGCAGCGCGGTGTAGAGACGCTCGATGTCGGGGTTGATCCAGGTGAGCGGATGGCCCGGCCGGGGCGCGGCGCAGGCCGCGATGGTGGCGGCAAAATCGGCATCGACACGCACGTCGAAGCGGGCGGACAAGGCCGTCCGCATCAGGCGGCGCGGCAGATGGAAGCCATCGAGCGGCAGGATGCCGCGGTCCGGCGGATCGACCCAGAACAGGGAGGTGGACTCGCGGGTTTCCGCCATCGGAAACACCCCGGCCCGGTAGGCCCGCAACAGGAGTTCGGGCGTCACTTTCATCGAACGGCGCGACATCGCGCCACTGTGCGGCATCGCGCGACATCACGCCACTGGGCGGCATCGCGCGGCAACGCGCTACTGGGCGGCATCGCGCGGCATCCCGAAAGCGGGGCGGCGCGAGACCGTCGAAATCGGTTGCAGCGGTCCGCCGGTTAAGGACAATAGTCCTTTATCAGGAGGATATGCCGATGCTGCGGGCGGTTGACATCATTGCGCGGATCGCGCCGGGCGCGGTTGCGAACTACACGCAGGCCTTCGCCGCCGGGGACGCCGCCTTGGCGGAACGGGGCATCGTCACGCCGCTGCGGATGGCCCATTTCCTGGCCCAGGTGCTGCACGAAACCGGCGGCGGCACGGTGCTGTTCGAATCACTGCGCTACACCACGCCGGCCCGGCTGTTGCAGATTTTCGGCGCCGGCAATCACAGCGCCGCGATCCGCGCCGAGGAAGCCCCGGGCCTGCTCGGCAATGCGCCGGCCCTGGCCGAGCGGGTCTATGGCCTCGGCAACCCGCGCAAGGCGGCCGAACTGGGCAACACACGGCCGGGCGACGGCTATCGCTACCGCGGCGGCGGCCTGCTGCAAACCACCGGGCGGGGCCTGTATCGGCGGCTCAGCGAGCAGGCCGGCGTCGATTTCGAAGCCACGCCCGGCCTCATCGTCGCCCCCGCCTTTGCCCTGGCCCCGGCCCTCGGCGCATGGGCGGGCGGGCGGCTCAACGAGGCGGCCGATGCCAATGACCTGCACGGCATCACGCGCGCGATCAACGGCGGGGCGAACGGGCTTGCGGAGCGCCAGGCCCTGTTCGAGCGGATCTGGGCGCTGATCGGCGGTGCTGCGTCCCAACAGGGGGAGTCCCAACAGGGGGAGCCCCAACAGGGGGAGCCCCAGCAGGGGGCGCGCGAAAGCGGGGACATTGTCTGGCTGCAAGAGGCCCTCAACCGCCTCGGCGCCGCCCCGACGCTGCGGGTCGACGGCACGGCCGGGCCCGCGACCGCCGCGGCCATCGCTGCCTTTCAGCAGCAGCACGCCATGACGCCAGACGGTATCGCGGGGCCGCAAACCCTGGCCGCGCTGCGCCATGCGCTCGCGCCTTGAGGCGGCTTCGGCCTTGGCGCGCGCGCGCTTGGTGCTAACATCCGTGCCTCAACCCAAGGGCTCCCGCATGACCGCTTCGATTTTCAAAGGCACGATCCCCGCCCTGATGACCCCCTGCACCCAGAACCGGCAGCCGGATTTCGACGCGCTGGTGCGCAAGGGGCGCGAACTGGTCGATCTCGGCATGGCCGGCGTGGTCTATTGCGGCTCGATGGGGGATTGGCCGCTGCTGTCCGATGCCCAGCGCATGGAGGGCGTCTCGCGCCTGGTCAAGGCCGGCGTGCCGGTCATTGTCGGCACCGGGGCGCAAAACCCCGCGCGCGCCGCGGCGCTGGCCTCCCACGCCAAATCGACCGGCGCCGGCGGCCTGATGATCATCCCGCGCGTGCTCTCCCGCGGGACCTCGGTTGCGGCCCAGCGCGCCCATTTCGCCGGCATTCTCGAAGCCGCGGTCGATCTGCCCTCGGTGATCTACAACAGCCCCTATTATGGGTTCGAAACCAAGGCCGACCTGTTTTTCGACCTGCGCGCGCAGTTTCCCCATCTCGTCGGCTTCAAGGAATTCGGCGGCGCCGCAGCCCTGAGCTATGCCAGCGAACACATCACCGGCCAATCGGCGGACCTCACCTTGATGGTCGGCGTCGACACCCAGGTTTATCACGGCTTCGTGAATTGCGGCGCCGCCGGTGCCATCACCGGCGTGGGCAATGTGCTGCCGCGCGAAGTGCTGCATCTCGTCGCCCTGTGCGAAGCCGCCGCCGGCGGCGATCCGCGGGCCGGACGGCGCGCCCGCGAGCTTGACGCGGCGCTGGCCGTGCTGTCCGGCTTCGATGAAGGCACCGATCTCGTGCTGTTCTACAAATACCTGATGGTGCTGACCGGCAACCCGGAATACAGCCTCCATTTCACGGCGTCCGACACGCTCAGCGACAGCCAGAAACACCTGGCCGCCACGCAGTTGACGCTGTTCCGCACCTGGTATGCCGCCTGGTCGGCGGAGATGCCGCGCGCCTGAGAGGATATGCCCGCCGCCGGACTCGAACCGGCACGCCTTGCGACTGCGGATTTTAAGTCCGCTGCGTCTACCATTCCGCCAGGCGGGCGCCCAGAGCAGGCTGTGTCGGGGAGGCTTATTCCACCCCCGACACCCGCCGCGCAATATCCAGCGCCCGGCGCAGCAGCGTCTCGCTCGCCTCGGGGGTGCGAAACGCGCTGTGCGCGGTCAAGGTGACGTTGTCCAGCGTTGCCAGGTCATGGCCCGCCGGCAGCGGTTCGGTGGCGAACACATCGAGCGCGGCATGGCGGATATGGCCGGACCGCAAGGCCGCGACCATCGCGTCCTCGTCGATCACCGCGCCGCGCGCGGTATTGACCAAAATCACCCCCGGCCGCAGCCGCGCAATGCGTTCGGCCGAGAGAAACCCCCGGGTTTCATCGTTGAGCAGCAGATGCACACTCAACACCTGGCTCTGCGCCAGCAGGGACTCGAGGTCCATGAACGTCACGCCCGGCGCCTGCTTCGGCGTTCGGTTCCAGGCGATCACCGTCATGCCGGAGCCCGCGGCGATCCGTGCCACTTCGGCCGCGATGCCGCCGAAGCCGAGCAGGCCGATGGTTTTGCCGGTCAGTTGCATGCCCGCGCTGCGCGGCCAGCCGCCGGCGCGGATTCCGCGCTCCATCCGGGCCACATCGCGCGCTGCCGCCCACATCAGGGCGATCGCATGCTCCGCCACCGCAGTATCGCCATAGCCCTTGATGATGTGGACGGTGATGCCGAGTTCGGCCAGTTCCTCCGGGTTCATGTAGCTGCGCGCCCCGGTGCCGAGGAAAATCACGTGCTTCAGCCCGGCGCAGCGCCGCAATGCTGCCGTCGGCATCTGGGTATGATCATTGAGCACGAAGTCGTATCCTGCCAGGAGTGACGGCAATGCCTCCGCTTCCACCTGCTCGGCCCGGTTCACATCGACGCGCGGATCGCCCGTGCGCAGCACCGTGTCGAACACATCCGCGAGTTCGGTTCCCGCATCGATGAACAAGCCCTTCATGTCATTCCCCTGGGTTGCAGCACTGCTCGCTGCTCTTGTGGCCTTCCCGGCCGCCGCCGCCAAGCCCCCGCCGCTCGATGATGCGCCCAAAGCCGGCCCCAACACGGCTCAAGGGGGCGCGGCCACCGGCAGCGGCAGCGGC
>CANFKS010000053.1 GCA_947447625.1 Rhodospirillales bacterium
CACCAGCCACCACCCGCTCGCCCGCTCCCTCGCCGCCGCCGCCGGACCCACCCAGCCCGCCCACCACGTCACCGAAATCACAGGCCAGGGCCTGCAATCCGGCGATCTCCGCCTGGGCAGCCGCAGCTTCGCCGGCCCGCAATCCCCGCCCCCGGAAACCGCGCCGGAGTGCGGCCCCGAACTCTGGCTCTCCCGCCCCAACCACCCGCCCGCCCGGTTCGGCTTCCACGAAACCCTGCGCCCCCATGCCGCGCGCACCATCGCCACCCTCAAATCCCTCGGCCTCGACCTGCGCATCGCCTCCGGCGACCAGCCGCGCGCCGTCGCCCGCATCGCCGCCGCCCTCGCCATCGCCGATGCCACGCCCCGCATGTCCCCGCTCGACAAAATCGCCCTCATCGAAACCCTCCGCGCCCGGGGAAGCCACGTCCTGATGGTCGGCGACGGGCTCAACGATGCCCCCTCGCTCGCCGCCGCCTCCGTCTCCGCCTCCCCCTCCTCCGCCGCCGACATCAGCCAAACCACCGCCGATGTCGTCTTCCAAGGCACCAGCCTCGCCCCCGTCGCCACACTCCTCGCCGTCGCCCGCCAGGCCCGTGCCGTGATGCGCCAGAACATCGGCTTCTCGATCGCCTACAACGCCATCATGCTGCCCCTCGCGGTCGCGGGTTGCGTCACCCCCTGGCTCGCCGCGGTCGCCATGTCGAGTTCCTCCCTCCTCGTCATGCTCAACAGCGCCCGCCTCAACCGGAGACCGGAATGACCGCAATCCTCGCCCTCATGGCCGCCAGCCTGCTCCTCGGCGCCACCGGCCTCGGCATTTTCCTCTGGTCGCTCCGCAGCGGCCAGTACGACGACCTGCAAGGCGCCGCCACCCGCATCCTCCACGATGACCCGGGTTGCTAGAGCCTGACCAGGTCCGCCACCCTCCCCATTGACCCCACGGGACCCTCGCCCAACACTCGCGCCCTGACCCAGTGAAGGAGGCCCCCATGACCCGCCAATGGCTCTACGCCGGCGCAGCCCTGCTCGCACTCGCTGCCGCCCCCTCCCGCGCCGACACCCTTGTCGTCTGCTCCGAAGCCTCCCCCGACGCCCTCAACGCCGTGCTCAGCACCGCCAACACCAGCTTCGACGTCTCCGAACAAATCGCCGACCGCCTGGTCGAAATGGAGATCGGCGGCTCCACCGTCAAACCCGCCCTCGCCACCGCCTGGACCATTTCCCCCGATGGCCTGAAATACACCTTCACGCTGCGCCCGGGCGTCAAATTCCACGCCAACGCCGCCTTCAAACCCACCCGCGCCCTCAACGCCGATGACGTCGTCTTCTCCTTCCAGCGCATGTACGACAAGGAGCACCGCTACGCCAAAATCAGCGGCGGCACCTATCTCGCCTTCTCCGCCTTCATCGGCAGCGCCCTCAAATCCGTCACCAAAACCGATGACCTCACCGTCGTCTTCACACTCAACACCCCGCTCGCCCCCCTCCTCTCCAGCCTCTCCGTCCAACCCTTCGCCATCGCGTCGGCCGAATACGCCGCCGCCATGGACAAAGCCGGCACCCCCGAAAAACTCGACCTCGACCCCATCGGCACCGGCCCCTTCCAACTCGTCCAATACCAGAAGGACAGCCTGATCCGCTTCCGCGCCTTCCCCGATTTCTGGGGCAAGGACGGATCAAGTGCTGGGGGCGGCCAGCCCGAACGCGCCGCGAAAGTCGATCAACTCGTCTTCTCCATCACGCCCGACCCCGCCATCCGCTTCGCCAAACTGCGCGCCGGCGAATGCCAGATCGCCCGCTACCCCAACCCCGCCGACATGCCCGCCATGCGCGCCGCCCCCGGCATCACGGTCCAGGAAAGCACCATCGCCTCGATGGGCTACCTCTCCTTCCGCACCGACAAAAAACCCTTCTCCGACAAGCGCGTCCGCGAAGCCCTCTCCCTCGCCATCGACCTCGACAGCCTCGTCAAAGCCGTCTTCCAAGGCACCGGCACCCCCGCCGCCGCCATGGTCTCGCCCACCCTGTGGGGCCACAACCCCGCCCTCAAACCCCGCCCTTATGACCCCGCCAAAGCCAAAGCCCTCCTCGCCGAAGCCGGCTTCCCCACCGGCTTCGCCACCGACATCTGGGCCATCCCGGTCGCGCGCGCCTACATGCCCAATGGCCGCCGTGCCGCGGAAATGATCCAGGCCGACTGGGCCAAAATCGGCGTCACTGCCAAAATCGTCACCTTCGAATGGGGCGAATATCTCCGCCGCGCCCGCAACAACGAATCCGACATCGGCATGCTCGGCGGCACGTGGGACTATCCCGACCCCGCCCAAATGATGGGCGGCTTCACCTGCCAGGCCCTCACCAACGGGCGCAACATCCCGCAATGGTGCAACACGGCCTACAGCGACATCGTCCAGCAGGCCAATCTCGTCACCGACCCCGCCCAACGCACCAAACTCTACCAACAGGCCCAGCAGATCTTCTACGACGAAACCCCCGCCATGCTCTTCGCCGACGCCAAGGCCTTCGTCGGCGTGCGCAACGCCGTCCAGGGCTTCAAACTCCACTTCCTCGGCGGCCAACCCTTCGGCGGCGTCAGCCTCAAACCCTGACCGGCCCAATCCCAAACCGGCCCAAACCCAAACCGGCCCTATCCCAAACCGGCTCAACCCCTCACCAACCGGTGGGCCGGCCCCCCAAAGGCGCCGCCCCCCCCGAAGGACACTCTCATGCAACTCGCCCTCTCCACCTGGCCCGAAGTCGAGGATTATCTGCGGATCTCCGACGGCCTTATCGTCCCCATCGGCTCCGTCGAACAACACGGCCCCAACGGCCTCATCGGCACCGACCATCTCGATGCCGAATTCATCGCCCGCGGCGTCGGTGACAGCATCGGCGCCGCCGTCGCCCCCACCATCGCCTACGGCATGTCCCAGCATCACCTGGCCTTCGCCGGCTCCGCCACCCTGCGCCCCAGCACCCTGATGCTCGTTGTGCGCGACATCGTCGAAAGCTTTGCGCTGCATGGCTTCCGCAAGTTCTTCTTCATCAACGGCCACGGCGGCAACGTCGCCACCGTCACCGCCGCCTTCGACGAACTCTACGCCGCCCGCTCCCTCGGCGATCGCGCCGCCCCGGTCCGCTGCCGCATGACCTTCTGGTCCGCCGGCCCCCGCTCCAAAGCCATCGCCGATGACCTCTACCCCGGCGTCAACGGCGCCCACGCCACCGCCGCCGAAGTCTCCCTCGCCCAGTACTACCAGCAGGCCCATATCAAGCACGCCCAAATGACCCCCAAACTCGCCCCCCCCTCCACCCCGTTCTTCGAAGCCACCGACTACCGCACCCGCTTCGCCGACGGCCGCATCGCATCCGACCCCTCCCTCTCCTCGCCCGAACACGGCAAACTGCTCTTCGACGCCGCCGTCATCGACATGGCCGAAGCCTATCAGGCGTTCCTGGCCTACTAACCCGGGGGGGGGGCGCAGCTTTGCGCCCCCCCCCATTGTTCCCGCGTCACCCTGACGATTTATTTTTTCGCCATCCGCCGCTCATAAACCTGCGCAAATATCGTCGCCGGAAATAACAACACAAAATAGATGATCGCCACCACCGTATACGTCTCCAATGGCCGATACGTATCTGCCGTCACCATCTGCCCCGTATACAACAAATCCGGCACCGCAATTGTCGAAACCAATGACGTATTCTTCAACTGGATGATCGACTGGTTCATGAACGGCGGAATCATCCGCTTCACCGCCTGCGGCAATATCACCTGACGCATCATCGCCCACCGCCGCAACCCCAGCGCCCGCGCCGCATCCCACTGGCCCGCCTCGATCGAGACAATCCCGCCCCGGAAAATCTCCGCATAAAACGCCGCCGTGTAAAACGTCAGCACCATCGTTGCCGCCGCAATCGCCGGGATCTGGATCCCCAGTATCACCGGCAACGCATAATAGAACCACACGATCTGCACCAGGATCGGCGTGCACCGAAACGCCTCGATGAACGCAATCAGCGGCCAATCGATAAACCACCGCTTCGACAACCGGCCCACCCCGATCGCCAGCCCCAGCATCAACCCCAGCACAATCGTCCCCGCCGTATACGCGAGCGTCACCTCGATTCCGGTGACAAACAACGACCGGTACCGCCACAAAAAGTCGAAACTCCACGTGTAGCCCATGCCAAAACCCTCCACCCTGCGCCTGTTGTGCGGCGCTGCCGAACCCAAGGCAAGCACGTTCCATCCCCCGCCTCATGGACCCATAAGCCGAGAGCCTGATGCGTTTTGGCGGAATCGCCGAAAATCTGCATCAGGCGATCGAACAAAGCGTGAGAGTGGGATGCATCCGCCTCTCGGAAGGCATCCCGCTCTGGAGGATGGGCAAGCACAGCACGGCGCATCACCGCCAGAATCCGCTTGCACCGCATAACAAAAAATGTCACTACAAACGACATGAACGAGCCACCCCTCGCGCCCGATCTGCGCGCCTACGCTCTCAACTTCGCGGCCCGCCTGGCCCCGATGCTGCGCGCGCTCGCCTTGCTCGCCGGCTACCGCTTCGCCCGCAACCCCATCCTCGCCCCCTTCCTCGTCCCCCTGCAGCGTCACCTCCACAGCGCCATCCGCCGCATGACCGTCCTCATGGCCAAACTCGCCGAAGGCCAAACCCCGCGCCAACCCCGCCCCACTGCCCAGCGCCTTTCCTCAGCCCGCCTTTCCTCGCCACATCAGCGCCTCCCCGCCGGCACGGGCTGGCTCCTCCGCGCCCTCCCCAGCGAAGCCATCCTCTTCACCACCCAAATCGCCGCCCTCCTCGCGGAGCCCGAAATCGCCGCCCTCCTCGCCACCTGCCGCCGCGCCCGGCGCATCCTCGCCCCCATCCAGCGCGCCCTGAGCAGCGAGCCGCGCCGCCGCGAAGCGCGCCGCTCCCTCATCCCGCGCCATCCCGTGCCCACCACCGGCCTGCCCCCCTCGGCCATCCCGCCCTTCCTCCTCTACCCAACCCCCATCCCGCCGCCCCTTTCCCGAAAAATCGCCGCCTGAAACCAGGAAAAACTACGCCCTAATTGTTTCGATTAGTTATCGAAAAAACTCACCCGAACCGCTCGATCCGATACCACGGGCTGATCGGCGTCCCCCGCAGCACCGCATCCGCAACCATCCGCCCCGCAACCGGCCCCAGCGTATAGCCATTGGCCGTGATCGCATTGAAATACCCCGGCAACCCCGGAACATCCCCAAGCAGCGGCGCCCGGTCGAGCGCCGTATTGATCCCGGTCCAGGAGCGGATGATGTTGAGCCCGCGCAGCGCCGGCAGCGCCTGCGCCGCCACCCACAGATTGCCCTGGATATTGCGCCGCAGGTTGCGCGTCCGCCCATCGCCCGCGTCAAAACTGCCGAACCATCCGCCCCCGATCAGCAACCCCCCGCTATCCTGCTGCTTCAACGACAAATGCCGCCCCGCCATCGCCACCAGCCCCTCCACCATCCGCGGCGCCGGCTCCGTCACAATCACCTGCTGCACGGTGCCGGTCACCGGCAAATCAAGCCCCACCATCGCCCCGATCACCGCCCCCCACGGCCCCGCGCAGTTGATCACCCGGCCCGCCCGCACATCTCCCGCACTGGTATGCACCACCCACCCGGCCCCCTCTTGCTCCAGCCCCGACACCTCCGCCCCCTTCAACATCCGCGCCCCCCGCGCCTGCGCCATGCGCGACAGCGCCATCGTCCCGCGCAGCGGATCGATCCGCCCCTCGCCCGGACAAAACACCGCCCCGGCCATCCTGTCCGACAAATGCGGGGCCAGATTGCGCAACTCGTTGGCCCCGATGATCTCGGTCCGCACCCCATAGCGATGCTCCAGCGCCACCTTGCCCCTCAGCCAGTCGAGCGTCGCGGCACTCTCCGCCAACACCAGCCCCCCCGGCGTCGAAATCCCCAAACTCTCCCCCGCCGCCGCCGCGATCTCCTTCCACAACGCCACACTCTGCGGCCCCAGCGGCAAGGTATGCGCGGCCTGCCCGCCATCCTCCGGCGTCCCCGCAATCCCGAAATCGTATGGGATCAACTGGACATGTAAACTCCCCGCATTGGCCGTCGAGGCGGCCAAGCCCGCCTCGTCCCGATCGACCACCAGCACATCGGCCCCTTCGCTCGCCAGATAATACGCCGTCGACAACCCGACCGCCCCCCCCCCGATCACCACGATATCCGCCGCGCGCACCGCCCCCCCCCTCGCGTCCCCCGCAGGCGCCACCTTCACCACCCGCCGATTGACCGCGGGCGCCACCAGCAACGGCGCCTCGAACTCGCTCACCTCGAACATCAAGGCCGCCGCCGGCACCGGCTTCACCGGCACCCGCGGCGCGGCAAACGCATCGGCCGACGGCGCATCGGGGCACAGCCGCGCAATCGTCGCCGCACAAAACCGCCCCTGGCACCGCCCCATCCCGGCCCGCGTCGCCCGCTTGATCGCCGCGATCGAAACCAGCCCATTGCCGATTTCCGTCCGGATGTGCCCCGCCGTCACCTCCTCGCAGCGACAAACGATCGTCGCGTCAGCCAAAACCTCCGGCCCCGGCGGGCGAAACAGCGTCCACAGCGCGTCCTGAAACGCCTGCCCCCGCACCACATCATCGACCGCGCCCGCATCGGCCGGCGCCCGCAATCCCAACGCCCGCGCCGCTGCGAGCCCCGCAATCCGCCCCTTCGCCATCGCGATCCGCGACCCCCCGAGCGCCGCCCCATCCCCCACCGCAAACACACCAGGCACCGATGTGCGTCCCTCCGCATCCGTCTCGGTCGCGAGATGCCCGAGCCCGCTATCGACAAACCGATGCGCCGCATCGAGCGCACGCGCCAACCCCGTCTCCGGCTGGAACCCGAGATTGAGCGCCACCACCCCCGCCGCGATCACCACCTCCCCCGCCGGCGTCACCACCCGCGCGTGTTCGACCCGCCCCTCCCCGTCGAGCCCCACCACCCGGCTGCCCCACATCAGCTTCACCCCGGCGGCCCGCAGCTGCGCCATGTAGCCCCACCCAAGCTGCGCCAGCCCCGGCGCGGTGCGCAGCATCGTCCAGACCTGGCGCAACCCCGCAAGACCCGGATAGGGTGCGGCCTCGATCACCGCTGCCACCTGCACCCCGCCGGCGATGAGTTCGCAGGCCAGCTGCAGATTGAGCGGCCCGTTGCCCGCCACCAGCACCCGCTCGCCGGGCGAGACGCGCTGGGCGCGGGCGAGGGTTTGCAGCGCCCCGGTGGTCATCACACCCGGCAGCGTCCAACCCGGAACCGCCGCCGGCCGCTCATGCGCCCCCGCGGCAATCACCAGTTGGCGGGGCCGGAATGTTACCGCGGCACCATCGACAATCGCCGCCACCTCGTCGGCCGCAAAGGCACCCCAGACGATCACGCCGGCGAGAATCTCAACCCCGGCGCGCAGCGCCCGGTCGCGATGGGCGGCGCCTTCGCGGAACTGGGCGTCGGGGGCGGTGTCGTCATGGCTGGGCGCGAGCGGCTTGTGATACTGCCCGCCGGCCGATGCGCGCTCATCGAGCACGATGACCGATGCCCCCGCCTCGGCAGCAGCAATCGCCGCCGCCAGCCCGGCGGGGCCGGCGCCCACCACCAGCACATCGCTCGCCCGCTCCGGCGCATCCGCGCCGCTGGGGTCGAGCGCCTGGGGGGCGATGCTGTCCGGCATGGCGCCGGTGATCACCATGCCGTCCTGGATTTTTTCCATGCAGGCGCGCTGCCCGATGCGCCCATCGATGCTCACCACACAATCGAAACACGCGCCCATCCCGCAATGCACCCCGCGCGGCTGCCCGGTCGCGGTGTGGCGCAAGGTCAGGACACCGGCCGCGGCCAGCGCGGCGGCGACGGTTTCGCCCGCGAGGGCGCGATAGCTCTGGCCCGCGAAGCTGAAACGGATCGGGGTGCCGACGGGACGGATGGTTTGATGGGTGAGGCGCATGCGAATTCCTTGCCGGCGGGCGCTAAATCGGTTGCACTGCAACACAGCGAGGCTACTGATCACATCGGACAACACAAGAGGCGAACAATGGCGGCATACGACCTGGTGGTGCGCGGCGGCACGGTGGTGACAGGGACGGATACGATCCGGGCCGATGTCGCCATCCGCGGCGGCCGGATCGCAGCGATCGGCGAAGGGCTGGAGGGGGCATCCACCCTCGATGCCGGCGGGCTGCTGGTGCTGCCCGGCGGGGTCGATACCCATTGCCATATCGAACAGCTGCAGGACGGCGGCGGCGCGGACGAGGAAACCTGGTCGACCGGCAGCACCGCCTGCCTCGCCGGCGGCACCACCTCGGTCGTCACCTTCTCGACCCAGTTCAAGGGCCACGGCATTCTCGAACCCCTCGCCGAATACCGCCGCCGGGCGGCACGTGCCCTGGTCGATTATTCGTTCCACCAGATCATCACCGATGCGTCGGACGACGTGATCTGGAACGAGATTCCCAAAGTCGTCGAATCCGGGGTGCGCAGCCTCAAAGTGTTTCTGACCTACGATCCGCTGCACCTCGATGATCGCGCCTTTATCCGCGTGCTCGCGGCCGCGCGGCGGGCGGGGGCGATGGTGACGGTGCATTGCGAAAACTACGAGGCGATCAACTGGCGCACCGAGGCGCTGCTGGCGGCAGGGCGCACGGCGCCGAAATACCACGCCTGGTCGCGCCCCAAAATGATCGAACGCGAGGCTGCGCACCGGGCGATTGCGCTGGCCGAGATGGTGGACCAGCCGATCCAGATTTTTCATGTCTCCTGCGCCGAGGTCGCAGCCGAGATCGCCGCCGCCCAGGCGCGCGGGTTGAAGGTATGGGGCGAGACCTGCCCGCAATATTTCGTGCTGACCGCCGATCACATGGACCGGCCCGGTTTCGAGGGCGCGAAATTCATGTGCAGCCCCGCACCGCGCACGGTGGCGGATCAGGAGTTGCTGTGGCGCGACGTGCGCCGCGGCACGCTCGATGTGGTGTCGTCCGATCATTCCGGCTGGTGCTTCGATGGCACGCGGGGCAAGAAGGTGAATGGCGCGGATGCCAATTTCCGCGATATCCCGAACGGCGTGCCCGGCCTGATGGCGCGGCTGCCGATCATCTTCAGCGAAGGGGTGTCGAAGGGGCGGATCGACCTCAACACCTTCGTGCGCATCACCGCGACCAATCCGGCCAGGCTGTTCGGCCTCTATCCGCGCAAAGGCAGCATCGCGCCCGGATTCGACGCCGATCTCGTCTTGTGGGACCCCAACAAGCGGGTGACGCTGAACAACGATCACATGCAGCACACCATCGACTACACGCCCTATGAGGGGCTCGACGTGACGGGCTGGCCGGTGGCGACGCTGCGGCGGGGCGAGATCGTGATGCGCGACGGCCTGGTGCAGGCGCCGGAGGGCTCCGGGCTGTTCCTGGCGCGCGGGCCGTACGAGATGGCGCGCCCGCGCGGCGTGTTGCCCGACGGGTTCGACGCCTCCGCCTTCGCTTGAGCGAAGATTCGGATTTTTGGCGATCCTGCCAAAAATCATCAGGCTCCATCGTGTGCATGCGCTGCGTTGTGCGGCGTGACGGTCGATGGGATGCGGGGGCGATCACGGCGCGGCTGCGGGCGCTCGCTATCGCGCGGCGGCGCATTCTGCTCGGGGTGGCCAACAACGCAGCCGGGGCCCTGTCGGGCGGGCAGCGGCAGGTGCTGGCGACGGCGATGGCGATGGCGATGGCGATGGCGCTGGTGGAGGATCCCCAAACGCGGCGGATGTTTCTCGGAGGGGGATGATGCTGGGGTTGCTTCTTGGATGATCCGGCGCGGTGCGGGGCGCGATGGCCATGCGCGCGCCGCCGGCAGATTAGAGCCTGATGATTTTTGGTGGAATCGCCAAAGATATTTCTGCTCTAACCTCCGTGGATCCCGACAATCCGGTGACCGGCAGCGAGCAGGTCAGTGCCAAGCTTGGCGATGTGCGACGGGCCGGTTTCGCAGCAGCCGCCGACGATCGTGGCGCCGCGGGCGACCCACTCCATCGCGATGCGGGCATAAGCAGCGGGGTTGAGATCCTGCCGCACTGCGACCTGTTCCAAGGTTTTGCCCGGCATGAATGTGCGCGGGATCGGCATGAAACCGTTGGCATAGCCGCCAGTCGGGAGGCCGGTGGCGACGAGTTCGGGCATGGCGGAACTGATCGCCTCCGGGGCGGTGCAGTTGGCCAGGACGGCGCTTACCGTAAGGCCAGCCAGCGCTGCATGGGCTTCTGCGATGGTCTCGCCAGAGCGCAGCGCGGTCCCGCCGGCATCGTCGAGAGTCCAGCTGACCCACACCGGAAGGCCGGTCTCGGCTGCGGCCATTGCCGCCGCGCGTCCCTCATCTGCGCTCGACAGGGTCTCGCAGCGGAACAGGTCGACATGCGGGGCCTGGAGGGCGACGAGGCGGCGGTATTCCGCCAGGTTCTCCTCGAACTGCCGGACGCGGTCGGGCCGGTAGGTGCCGTTGAGCGGGGGCAGGCAACCGGCGATGGCAACCCCGTGGCCGGCAGCGCCGGCATCGTCGCGCGCGGCGTGGGCCAACTCCCAGGCGAGGCGCTGCAGTTCCGGCACACGGTCCTCCTCGCCGAGCAGGGCCATGCGGGTAAAGCTGGCGGAATAGGCGTTCACCGTGATCACACGGGCTCCCGCTGCGATGTAGTCGCGATGGACGGCGCGGACGAGATCGGGCTCGGTGAGCAGATATTCGGCCGACCAGTGCCGCGGCGTCTTGTTGGCCGAGCGGTTGAGCAGTTCCTGGCCGGTGCCGCCTTCGAGCAGGATGATGTCGGTCATAAAGCGGTCTCCGTCAGGCGCGTGAAGGGGATATGGCAGCGGACCAGGTGGCCGTCGCCGAGGTCCTGGGTTGGGGGTGTCACGGTGTGGCATTCCGGGCCGAGCCTGCGGTGGCAGCGGTTCTGGAACGGGCAGCCGCGCGCTGGCGGTCCTTGTTCGATGACATCGGCCGCAAGCAGTCGGGGGGTATAATCGGGATCGGGCTCCAGGACGGCGCCGAGCAACGCTTCGGTATAGGGGTGCAACGGCGTCGTGTAGACCGTTTCGGCGGGGCCGGTCTCGCAGATGCGGCCCTGGTAGAGCACGACAACGCGGTCGGCGAGCGCACGAACGACGCCGAGGTCGTGCGAGACGAACAGGCAGGCGGTGCCGCGGGCCCGGCGCAACGCGTCCAGCAGCGCAAGCACGGCGGCCTGTACCGATACGTCGAGGGCCGAGGTCACCTCGTCGCAGAGCACGATGTCGGGGTCGGCGGCAAAGGCGCGGGCGATGGCGACGCGCTGCTTTTCGCCGCCTGACAGCTGTGAGGGCAGGCGCTCGAGATAATGCGGACCGAGGCGCACCTGGGCCAGGAGTTCGCCGGCGCGTGCCTGCAGGGCAGCACCGGTGAGGCCAAAATAAAGCGACAGCGGCTGCGCCAGAATGGTCGCGATGGTTTGGCGGGGGTTGAGGCTTTCGTCGGGGTTCTGGAAGATCAGTTGCACGCTGCGCAATGCGCCGACCGGCCGCTGGGCGACGCGGGGGGCCAGTGTGGTGCCGGTGAGTGAGGTGGTGCCGCGCAGGGGCGCGATCAGGCCGGCGATCGTCTTGAGGATGGTCGACTTGCCGCTGCCGGATTCGCCGACCAGGCCGATGGTCTCGCCCGGCCGCAGATCGAGCGCGATGCCGTCCACGACAGGCGGGGCGGAGGGGTGTTGGCCGGTGATCTGCTGCCAGAGCGAGGGGCGTGCATACCGTACGGTGATGTCATCGAGCCGCAGGAGGCTGGTTGCGGCGTTGTCGTCGTGCGGCGTGCGGAGCGGACCCTCGTTGCGCAGCGGCAGGTGGATGGCTTCCTCGGCGCGGCGGCATCGCACATGGCCGCCGCCGGGGGCGGGGACCAAGCCGATTGGACTGGTGCGGCAGGCGGCTTCGGCCAAGGCGCACCGCGGCGCAAAGGCACAGCCCGGCCCTGCAGCGCCTGGCGCCGGGGGGCGACCCTCCAACGGCCGCGGCAGGCGCGGCGCACGAAGCACGGGAATGGCGGCGATCAGGCCGCTTGCATAGGGGTGCGCGGGGGTTCGCAGCACCTGCCGCGCGGTGCCCTCGGCGACGATCTCGCCGGCATACATCACAGCAATGCTCGCGCAGACCCGGGCTATGGCACCGAGATCGTGGCTCACATAGACCATCGCCATGCCGGTATCGGCGGCGAGATCGCGCAGGAGTTCGAGGACATGCGCCTGGGTGGTGACGTCGAGCCCGGTGGTGGGCTCGTCGAGCAGCAGGGCCTCGGGCTCACCGGCGAGTGCCATGGCGATCGCCACGCGCTGCTGCTGGCCGCCGGACAACTCGTGGGGATAGCGGGCGACGAGTTCGGATGGGGCCGCAAGGCGGACGCGGGCGAGCAAGTCGATCACGCGGGCATCGTGAACAGCGGTGGGCAGGGACGTGTGCAGGCGGAGCGCTTCGGCGATTTGGGCGCCGATGCGCATGCTCGGCGTCAGGGCCTGGCCCGCGTTCTGCGGAATGAGGGCCAGGCGGCCGCCGCGGATGCGCGGCACAATGGCGCCTGGGGCGAACATATCCTGGCCGGCGAAGCGCACAGTGCCGCCGAGCATATTGAGGCCTGGCTTGAGGTAGCCCATGGCCGCAAGCGCGAGGGTGCTCTTGCCCGACCCGCTTTCCCCCACGATGCCGATGGTCTCGCCCGATCGCACGGTGAGATCGATATGGCGCAGCACGGGCGCCAGCGCGCCGGCGCGGGTGGTAAAGCCGATCGAAAGATCGGCAATGTCGATGAGTGCTGCCGACATCAGTGCGGTGCTGACTGGGCTCGGTCGAGCCCGACCGCTTTGGCCAACGCATCGGCGGCAAAGTTGATGCCGATGATCAACGTCGAGAGTGCCGCCACGGGGGCCAGCGCAGCCCATGGGGCGATGGCCATGAAGCTGCGCGAGTCCGCGATCATCAGCCCCCAATCCGGCGTTGGCGGTGCCACGCCGAAGCCCAGAAAGGAGAGCGAACTGAAGGCCAGAAGCATCCACGACCAGCGCATCGCGCCCTCAACCATCAGCGCGTCGAGCACGTTGGGCAGCAACTCGTGCCAGACGATGGCCACACGGCTATGGCCGCGCGCCCGCGCTGCGGCGATGAAGTCGCGCGCGACCACGCCTTGCGTTGCGGCGCGGGCAACGCGGATCACCGGCACGCCATAGAAGAAAGCGAGCGTGGGGATGAGCACGTTCACCCCGGCGCCGAAGGTGACGATGATGAGCAGCATTTTCAGGATCCACGGCAGCGCCAGCACCGCATCGACCACGCGCATCAGCACGTCGTCCAGCCGCCCGCCGGCGAGGCCGAGATGGATGCCCGCAAGCCCGCCCCAGGCGACCGAGATGGGGGTGGCGACAAGGGTCACCAGAATGGCTTCGCGGCCGCCGAGCAGGGTGCGGGTGAGGATGTCGCGGCCGAGCTGGTCGGTGCCGAGCCAATGCCCGGCGCCTGGCGGTGCGAACATGAGGGCTGCGTCGATGACGGTGGGATCATAGGGCGTGATCCAGGGGCTCAGCACGGCGGCGAGCAGATGGAGGGCTACGAGGCCGAGCCCGATGGCGCCAGAGGGCCGGGCCAGCATGCGGGCCAGGACGGCCATCTCAGCCGCGGCCCCGATGGGTCCGCAGGCGGGGATCGAGGGCGAGGGTCAGCAGATCAGCCGCGAGGTTGATTGTCACGTAGACGCTGGCGACCAGCAGCGCGAGGGCCTGCACCACGGGCAGGTCGCGCTCGGTGATGCTGTCGATCATGAAGCGCCCGAGGCCGGGATAGTTGAATACTTTCTCGACCACCACGACACCGCCGAGCAGCCAGGCGATGGTCAGGGCGATGACGTTGACTGCCGGCAGCAGGGCGCTGGGCAGCGCGTGGCGCCAGACGATGCGCGCCCGTCTCACGCCTTTGAGCGTGGCCATGCGCACGAAATCGCTTGCCATCACTTCAATGATGCTGGAGCGAACGGTGCGCAGGATATGCGCGGTCATCACCATGGTCAGCACCGCAACCGGCAGCACGATGCCGGGGAAGAAATCGCCGATCGGCGCGCCAGGGGCGGCGAGCACGATGCCGGGGACCCAGCCGAGGCCGATGCTGAAGACGAAGATCAGCACTGTTGCGGAGACGAATTCCGGGACCGTCATCGCCAGGATGCCGCCGGTGGAGAGCACGACATCGAGCAGCCCGTCGCGCCTGAGCCCGGTCAGCACGCCGAGCAGCAGAGCAAGCGGAATGCCGACGGCCAGCGTGCAGCCGGCGAGCAGCAGCGTGTTGCGCAGCCGCTCGCCGAGCAAGGTGGCGATTGGCTTGCCGCTGCCGGCAGAAACGCCCAGATCGCCCCGCAGCGCGCCCGCGGCCCAGTGCGCATAGCGGGTGAGCGCGGGGCGATCGAGGCCGAGTTCGCGCCGGCAATTCTCCAGCCGCTGCCCGACCGCGTCGCGCTGCAGCACGGCGACGCAGGCATCACCGGGCAGCGCCTCGACCGCGCCGAAGATGATCGCCGAAGCCAGCGCGACGGTGATCGCGCCGAGCAGCAGCCGATTGATGACGAGGCGCAGCAAGCCTCAATCCACCTTGATCCGGTTCCAGCGGATGGCGAAATTGTCGACCGCATCGAGGTCCTTCACCCGCGCGGTCAGCCCGACGGCGAGCTTGACATGAAACGTCACCAGCGTGCCGGCGTTGTCCCACAGATGGGCCTGGGCCTCCTGGTAGAGCGCCTTGCGCTTGGTGAAATCGAGTTCCTTGCGGGCGGCGTCGAGCATGGCGTCGAACTTCGGATCGCTGAACTTCGATTCATCCCATGGCGAGGACATGCGGTAGATCTCGTTCAGCGCTGCATCCGCCGGGCGATCGGCCCAGCGCGTCAATACCGCGTCCTTCTTCATCCAGATCGTGTTCCAGTAGCCATCATTCGGGACCTGGGCGATTTTGACGCGCACGCCGGCCGCGGCGGCCTGCTGCTGGTAGACCTGGGCGATGGTGGGCCAGATCGGCTCGATGTTGGCGACCTGGAGTTCGACGTCGATGCCGTTGGGGAATCCGGCGGCGGCGAGCAGGGCCTTGGAGCCGGCGATGTCCTGCTTGCAGGTGCCGTCCCAGCGATATTGGTCGGCCGGGCCGACGGGCGTATCGCAGCCGGTGATGCCACCGTCGCGGCCGACCACGAGGTCGCGCATGGCCTCGCGGTCGACGAGCATGCGAAGTGCCTTGCGGACGCGGACGTCGTCATAGGGCTTCACGTCGGTGCGCAGCACGATGCCGCGCCAGTTGCCCGAGGGGATCTGCTGCAGTTGGTGCTTGCCGCTGCGGGTGAGGAGCGCGATCTCCTGGCGGTCGAGGCCAGGGAGCATGTCGATCTGACCGCCGAGGAGAGCCTGGAAGCGCGCCTGGGCGTCAGGGATGCCGATGATCTCGACGCGGGCGACACCGGGGGCGCCCTCGTAGTAGCCAGGATTGGCGACCAGGATTGTGGTTCCCTGGGCGTCGAACTTTTCGACTTTGAAGGGCCCTGTGCCGATGCCGGTTTTGGCGATGCTGTCGCCGGAGCCGTCGGGCAGCATGACCAGGCGATAATCCGTCAGCACCAGCGGAAAATCGGCGAAGCTGTCGCTCAGCGTGATTTTGACGGTCATCGGATCGAGCGCCTCGACCGACTTGATGGACTTGACCGCGGACCGGGCGGGGCTGTCGAGCTTGGGGTCGGATATGCGGGTCAGGGTGTAGACCACGTCGGCAGCGGTGAAGGCCTTGCCGTCATGGAAATTGACGCCGGGGCGCAATTTCAGGGTCCACACCGTGGCGGTGGCATCGCTGGTCCAGCTGGTCGCAAGGTCGGGCGCAGGCTTGCCGTCGATACCCGTGCGGATCAGGCGGCTCATCACCTTTTCGGTGATCTGGAACACCTTGCCCTTGGAGACCGGGTCCATGCTGGAGGATTGGCCGTAGCCAACGTCATGCGGCTGACGAAAGACACCGGCGGGCTGGGCGCCGGCGATGCCGGCGCAGGCGAACGAGATGGCGGCGACGACGCCGAGCGATCGCAGCATGCGATAGGACCTCCCTGGTCACGTGTTGGTCCCGAGGATGCGCAGCACCGGGGCCTGCTGGCAAACCAAGATTTTCACGGCCATGGATGTAGAATATTTTATCTGTCGGCTGCCGACAGGATCTCCTTCCAGGTGCGCTCCGGGATGGACAGGCCCTCGATCAGCCCGGCCTCGCGCCGTGCCCGCTCGCGCTCGCCCGGCACCTCGACGGCATCGAACCCCTCGGCGGGCGGGCAGGCCCGCAATTCGGCCAGGATCTCCTCGGCGACCTCGCGCATCCGGCCGGGCGCGCGATGGCGCGTGGTATCGAGCGCCAGAACGAGCCAGTTCACCTCCGTGGTAACCGGCCCCAGCATGGCCTCGCAGATCAACTCGGCCATCAGGGCCAGGCCGTAGCCCATCGGCCCCCCTTTGGGCAGGATGGCGCCGCCGCGAAAATAATCCTCGGGATCGGTGCTCGCTCGGCCCTCGGGGTCGATCAGCGCCCCGTCCGGCAGCCGCGCGCCTGCCGAGCGTGCCGCATACAGCCATCCGCCGGCGATCATCGAGGTCGCGAAATCCACCACGACCGGGCCGCGCGCACCACCGGGAATCGCAAAACAGTAAGGGTTCGTCGGCAACACCGCCTGTCGGCCGCCATAGGGCGCCACCTGACGCCAATTCTGCCGCCCGCCGCCGCCGATGATGATGACCAGATGGCCCGTCCGTGCTCCCGCCTCGGCATAGGCCCCAAGACGGCCGGTGTGGCCAACATTGCGCACCGCCACTGCGGCAATGCCTGAAATCTGTGCATCCGCGCATGCCCGCTTGACCGCGATATGCATCGCCGGGATACCGATTCCGCCGCCACCATCGACCTCGACCGGCCCGCGATCCAGGATCCGCAGGCTCGGCGTCGCCGTGGCCTTCATATAGCCCTCGCGGTATTGTTCGGCGTATTGCAGAACCCGCATCACCCCGTGCGATTCCACCCCACACAGGCTCGCATCCACCAAATGCGCGGCAACCGCATCGGCCGTCCCGGCGCAGCACCCGGCCTTGCGCAAGATCGCCACGATCTTTGCCGCAGCCACTTCGGGGGCCACAAGCAGGCGGCCGCCGTCCAGCACGAGTTTGCTCACCTCTCGCTCTCCTCCTGTTGTGTTGCATAGAAGGCTGCTTCGGCCAGCAGCCAGGTGCATACCGCTGCGATCTCCGGCCGCTGCCGGGCGCCGGGGCGGGTCACCAGATGATAGGATCTTGTCGGCAACAGGTCGGTTGTAAAAGGCCGAACCAGGCGCCCGGCTGCGATTTCGTCGGTGACGAAAGGAAAGATGCCAAGCGCCACGCCTTGTCCGGCGATGGCGGCCTGGGTGACGGTATTGCTGTCCAGGATAATGGTCTCCGATGCGAAACGCAGCCCCGCGACACCGGCGCGCGAGAGCCAGGCAGCCCATTCGGACCGGTCGTGCTGATGCAGAACCGGGAGTTGGCCGAGGTCGCCCGGCGTTGAGATGCCCTTCGCCAGGGCTGGGCTCAGAACAGGCGCATACCGAACATTGAACAGCACCTCGGACTCAAGCCCCGGCCAATCGCCGTAGCCCCAGTCGACCGCGATCGGTGTCGGCATGTCCGATGGGCCCGTGATCCGCGACCGGTGCTGCAGGGTGAGCGTGATGTGCGGGAAGGCGGCATTGAAGCGGCGCAACCGGGGCGCAAGCCAGCGGGCTCCGAAGATCGGACCCACCGCGATGGCAACCGATTGTCGGGAGGCCGCAACATGCATGTTGATTTCGCGCCCGATCGCGTCGAACGCGTTTCGCACCACGCCGCTCAGCGAAAGACCGGTGTCGGTCAGGACCACGTGGCGGGTGCGCCGGATGAACAGCAGGCAGCCCCAATCATGCTCGAGCTTGCGGATCAGATTGCTGACCGTGGTGGTGGAGACGCCAAGTTCGACAGCGGCATCCTTGAAGCTGCCGAGGCGTGCGGCCGCTTCAAACACACGCAAGGCGGTCAGCGGCAGACGCTCAACGAGATCACTCACGGGTGCTCCTGGCAATGGATAGGATTTTTACCATCCATAGGGAGCGATCGGCGGGATGTCGATGTGGCCGCGCAGGTCTCCGCAGGGCCTGCCGGTTTCTGCAATCCCCCCCGCTTGGCCGCAGGATCAGAACCGCCGGGGCGACCAGCCATAGGCTTTTGCGCAGGCGCCGCCCATCAGCATCGCCCTCTCGCCGTCGCTCAGGCGATCGGTCAGCCGAAACGGCTCGACCGCTTGCGGATAATTCACAATGGCATTGGCGCGCGTCCAGTCCGTGCCCCACAGGCAGCGCTCGAGCCCCCAGGCATCGAACAGCCGCGCCAACGGGTCCCAGATATCGGCGAACGGATAGGGTTCGTGGGACAATGTGCAGGCGCCGCTGACCTTGATCACCACATTTGCACGCCGTGCGAGGTCCAGGACCTGGGGAAGATCGGCCCATGGCTGCAAGGGGGCGGGCGGCACGCGGGGCTGGAGAAGGCCGAGATGGTCGATGATGAACCGTGTGCCGGGATGGCGGTCGATCAGGGCCGCGCCGGCATCGAGGTTCCCCCAGCAGAGAAGATTGACCGGCAGATCATGGCGCGCGGCGGCGCGCAGAATGCGATCGAAGCCGGGATGGTGCGGGTCTCGGCCGGCTTCGTTTGGCATCATGATCCGCACGCCAACCGCGCCTGGCGTGTGTTTCCAATGGGCGATCACATCTGCCACCGCAGGATCGTCCGGGTCGACCGGTTTGACGAGCGCGAACCGGTTGGGATGGGCTTGCTGCACTTCGACAGCGTAGCTCGCGTCGTACTGATAGAGAGAAAAGGCGGAGATGAAGATCGCACCATCGACACCCACCGCGTCCATGGCTGCCACCATCTCATCGCCGGTGACATGGGCGGGCCAATTGGGCACCGAGTTCCATGGCCGGCTCGGCGTGTTCGCCTGGTAGGCATGGACCTGTGAGTCGATGATTGTCATGGAAGGGCCTCCCCGCTGCGGCTCAAGTGTGGCGGGCATGGCGGCCTGCTGTCCAGGGGGCCGCTCCAGCCGCCTCAACCCGGCCTCCGCGGTCGCGCACCCTGCGCGTGCTCCTCGCCGGGAATTTCGCCGCGCCGCCACTTCACTCTGATGCCGAATGCGCATCGGCAGGCAGGCCCATGGGGTAGCAGGCTGCAGACTGCCTCTTGAATGGGAAGCCCGAGCCGCATAAAGCTTATGAACGACATTTACAGTTCAGAAAATTTCAACAAAAGACGGTAATTTCATAAATATGAAAAATATACTGGTTTGTGGTGCCGGTGGTTTCATCGGGGGGCACTTGGTAAAACGGCTCAAGAACGAGGGGTTTTGGGTTCGTGGTGTCGATCTGAAGTTTCCAGAATACGACGAGACTGTGGCTGACGACTTCATGATCGGCGATCTACGCGATCAAGGTTTTTGCCGCGCCGCATTCGATACGCGCTTCGACGAGGTCTACCAACTCGCTGCCGACATGGGCGGGGCGGGCTTCATCTTCACCGGGGAGAACGACGCCGACATCATGCACAACTCGGCGACGATTAACCTCAATGTTCTCGACGCCTGCCATAAACGCAACATTCGTCGCGTATTTTATTCGTCATCGGCCTGTGCCTATCCGGCCTATAACCAGCAAGATCCCGCCAACCCGAAATGTTCCGAGGGCTCGGCCTATCCGGCTGCCCCGGACAGCGAATATGGCTGGGAGAAGCTGTTCAGCGAACGCCTCTATCTCGCCTATCGCCGGAACCATGGTTTGAAAACCCATGTTGCGCGCTACCACAACATCTTTGGCCCCCATGGCGCTTGGACCGGCGGGCGTGAAAAGGCGCCGGCCGCAATCTGCCGCAAGGTGGCATTGGCACGAAGCGGCGATACGATCGATATCTGGGGTGACGGGCAACAGACCCGCTCGTTCCTCTATGTCGACGAGTGCCTGGAGGGCACGATACGGTTGTTGCGATCGGACTTCACAGGACCGGTGAATATTGGCTCGGAGGAAATGGTGACGATCAACCAACTCGTGGACATGATCGCCGAAATTGCTGGAAAACAGATCGAGAAGCAGCATATCGACGGCCCCCAGGGCGTTCGCGGGCGCAATTCCGACAACCGCTTGATCCGCGAAAAGCTCGACTGGGCACCCAGCAGCAGGTTGCGCGAGGGCCTGGAAGTAACCTACGCCTGGATCGAGCGCGAGGCCCGGCGCAACGCCCGCTGAATGGACCAGGCCATGCCGGAGATATTCGACACCGACCCAGGCAGCCGCTTCACCACCAGCAGTGTCCCCGGCCTGCGCCTGGCGAATAAAATGGCCGTCAGCATCGACGGCCGCTGCGCGTGGCGCGACAACGTCTTCGTCGAGCGGGTCTGGAGATCGGCGAAATACGCTGAGGCTCCAAAGCGGATGACCAGTACCGAAACGCGGTCCAGACGCGTGGTACCGCTTCGTTCCGCCACCTATGACCCACCGGAATGGCAGGGATTACCCCCCTATTACCTATGAAATGCATTCAATATGATATCTGGCCGCTCGGCCGCGTTCGGATAATCCAGGCTGGAGGGTATCGGATCTCGCGATGGCACAAACGTGCCGCGATCCCGGCGTAAAAAAGTAACCTCAAGCACGTTTGGAACCACGACGCCCTCCAAAAAGGTGAGCCCGGCATTATTATTCGGATGAATGTGCGTTACGATGTGACGGGTCGTCAGCAATTCAAAAACTTCTTGGGCGGTTTTGAAAAATTCTGGATTGTTCAATTGCTGAAACCAATGAAATTCAGCAACAATAATTCTCCAGCGTCCAAATTCTCGCTCTGACATACCTTTCAGCGCATGCCATTCCGCGCCTTCAACATCAAACTTCAATAGCAGATTATTCGAATTGGTGAGGTTGTTTTCTTCGAGCATACCTATCAAAGATCTCGTTTCCGGCCCATTTTTTGACGCCCAGCCAATCTTGCGAAACAAAAACAATGGGTGGTCGACCGGCGGGCCATTGACGGTTGGATCGTACTGAAACACCGGAAAGCCAAGTCGCGCGAGGGCTAGGTCAAAACTGACTTCCTGACCGATGCCAAGTGAAAACGCGCCTTCCAAGCCTGCCAGATCATCATTTACGACATAGCCTCCGTCTCCATTGGATCCCAGACGAACTTTGTCGGTGCTTGATTTGTATGGGCTTACAAGGCGCAAGAGGCGAAGGATTTCAGTTTGAGATGCCATGAGACGATGCTTTCGACGGATTGAAGTTCGGGGATGCTCCTGGTGAGGGTCCGATAAAACTGACCATGTTGGTCCGCGTCAAAACACAGATCAGTCGCATCTCCTGGGACATGAGAGCCTGATGGTTTTTGGTGGAATCACCAAAAACCATCAGGCTCTAAGGCATGACGGATGATCAGCGCCAGTACGTTGTCGGTCGAATTCTTCTGCTTCCACGGGATAGCACGTGTACCGGCTGCCTTCTTCATCGCGCGCTTTTGTTCGTCTGGCATGTCGACTACCTCCCGCAATATTTCAAGATCCAAGACATCATATATAATTCCTGATGCGGATCCATCGCGTATCCGATCGGACATCCAGGTATTGTTCGGAACCATGACAGGAATACCGAGTCCCGCCGCATCGCTGAGCATGCCAGATGAGCGCAAGCGGTACCGGTCGGGGGAGTACGGTAAGATCAACATCCCGCACCGGATCATGTTCGTCTGAAAATCCGCCGGTTCCAAGTTGCCAACCAGCACTTCCAACGAAGCCTGCGCGTTATGTTGCGCAAACAATTGGATCATCTCGTTTTTCTGACTCTCATTGCGGACTTGCACGAGGATCCGGTAATCGGGTCGGCCCGCAGCAGCCTGAGCCAAGAGACGAGGCAACGCCTGGCTGCCGCGTTCAGGCCGAAACTCTCCTAACAATCCCAAATCGATGGCGCATCGCGGCTGTAACCTGGGCATGCTGTGCGCCGGGTCGGCGTTCGGCATCGGCGATGGCATCGGGATATGCGTCACACCCAATCCCATAATATTTCCGAGTGCCACCGCAAAACGCTGGTCAGGCACCCCGATAAAGGGGGCCACCCCCTCAGTTACTTTTGCCAGACGACGACCGGCATAGCGCCATGAGTCGGTATTGCCCCGTATTGCCGTTCTGTTCTCGTCAATGGACCATCCGAAATCTGGACGATGCACAATGAAGGCAAGGCGCGGACGGTCTGTTTTCGGCAGTCTTCCCAACCACAGTGCCGCGCCAAAAAATTCGTGCTCGGTCGCGTACGGAATGAGAACAAGTTCATTCGGGTTAAGCCGGTTGCCAAACGCCGCCCGGCAATCCTCTGCAAAAATCTCCGAGATATCGATGAAATCGGCAAGCGCACGGAGATTGGGATCCGGCTCAAGCACGGTGTCGGGCGCGATGCGGAAAACAGGAACTGCTCCAGTTTCCTGGCAATGAGGCGCTGAAAGGCGCCGATTGGCATAGCAACGCCAGGGGAGCCCGCGTTTCAGCAACGCCGCACGCCACGAGAGGGTATCGTTGAAATAATGGCTATGCTGATCTTGCAGCCCATTCTGGACGACATGCACCGTCACTTGCCTCGCCGCTGAAACGGGCCGCCCCTCTGCCGCGACAGCAAGTGCAGGCGTGGCATTCAGCCTGGCCGCGAGACGTCCTCTCACAGCACGGATCACCGGCAACCATGCCCCGGACGCGGGCTGGCGGAACAAGCGAAGGGAGGGATACCACGGCGTGTCCGCCCTCTGCCGCATCCAACGCCAATCCGACGGTTCCGGCAACAAGACCCACGCTTCCTTGCCCAGCGCACCAGCGAGATGCGCCACCGCGCTATCGACTGAAATAACGAGATCGAGCCCCGCGATCGCCGCCGCAGTTTCGCCGAAATCGGTCAGGTCGGCCGATATGTCGAGCAGGTTCGACGTCGTGTCCATGAATGCCTGATCGCCTTCGGGGATCATGCGCTGCAGCGCCACGAAACAGGCATCGGGCAGCGCCAACAATGGCGCGAGGGCCTGAAGCGGGATCGATCGACGATGGTCGTTGGGATGCCCCGGGTTGCCGGCCCAAGCCAAGCCGATACGCAGCCTCTTGCCGGCCGCCCACCCCGAGAAACGCGTCCGCCAGACCTCGACACGGGCCGCGTCAGTGCGCACATGGCCATCCGGCGCCGGAATCGTGTGCTGGTCGGTGCCGAACAGCCAAGGCAATCGGGAAAGCCTCGTCCAGGCCGTCAGTGCCGGCAAAGCCTCCCACTGCGAGACGCAGCGTGTCACGCCACGAACACGCGCAAGCACAGCAACCAGCGCCGGATCGCAGATGACGATCACCTCATGGCACAACTCTGCCGCAGTCGCGATAAAACGGGAGAACTGGATCACATCGCCAAAGCCCTGATCGGCGATCAAGAGCAACCGGCCGCGCGCCAGCCGCATGCCGGACCATTTCGGTATGGCCATTTTCGGCACCGCGCGGAACCAGCTATTCGTGCGGTCCAACCACTCCATCTCGCGCCAGCCCGCGCGCATTTCGCCGCGCCGCAGCAGCATCTCGCCAAGCAGCAAGTGGCTTTCCACGTGGTCGCGGTCACATGCCAGCGCCTGGAATACCCCCGCCTGAGCCGCGTCCTCGTTATCCAAATCGAGTTGTATGCGCGCGAGGTTCAAGTGATAGACCGCCTGCCCCGGCGACAACGCCACCACACCCTGCGCCATGGCCATCGCCTCCGCCATGCGTCCCTGCTTGCGGTAGAGACCGGCCAGATTGCTCTGCCAATGCGCCATTCCTGGCTGCAAACCACAGGCCTGCTCCAGCAGGAGAATGCCCTGCTCGGTCTGCCCCTCATGAAATGCAATGACGGCCCCAAGAATGGCCAGCGCTTCGGGCTCCTCCGGGTGTTGAATGAGAACCCTGCGGCTCAGATCTCCGGCATCCCCATATCGACCGCCCGCAAAGGCATCGCGCGCACGACTGAGATCAGGGCCCGGCATTGGCCATCGTCCCTCCGGCCAGACGCGATGCGCAAAGTGCCTGAAGCCCCGCGGTCATCTGCGCGATCGGGATGGACCAGTCCCCGGCTGATGCCTGCCGGAACAAGCGTGCTGTCGGGTACCATGGCGACCGGTCGGTAGCCTTTAGCCAGCGCCAGTCGGCCAGCCATGGCAACAGGATCCAAACCGGCTTGCCCATCGCTCCCGTCAGATGACTGACCGCGCTATCCACCGTGATCACCAGGTCGAGGTTGGCGATCAATGCTGCCGTTTCGCCGAAATCGGTCAGCGCTTCCGGGCAGGACCACAGGTTTGAAAACGCGCCGATCCGCGTCTGATCCCGCTCCGGTATCGGCTGTTGCAACGACACAAAGCGAACCCCATCGACCTCCAGCAACGACTGCAGAAGTTCCAGACGGATCGAACGGCGGCGATCGTTGCCGTGCGTCGGCCGGCCGGCCCACACCAGCCCGACCCTGAGCCGGCCATCGTCCATCACAGCGTTCGGCCGGTTGCGCCAATGGGCAACACGCTCCGCCGGAGGATGGATATAAGGCCCCGGCTGCGGAATGGACTCGACCCGTGTTTCAAATATCGCCGGCAAACTCGATACCCGACACCAAGCCGTATGCGCCGGCAGTTGCTTCCAATCGTTGGAAAACAACGCGAGGCCCGGCAGCGGGCGCAACAGGGTTGCCAGCGCGGCATCGCAGACCAGAACCGCCTCGTTGCAGCGCTGGGCAACCATCGGGATGTAGCGGGCGAATTGCAGCACATCGCCATATCCCTGATCTGCGATCATCAATATCCGCCCGCGGGGCAGCCGCATACCGTTCCATTTCGGCGCTGCCATCTCGGGCCACCGATCCTCACCGCCGCGAACTTCGCGCCCCGGCGGCAGACGGGCCTCGTATTCGATCCAGCCCGGGCCCCACTCGCCGCGCGCCAGCAGGATCTCCGCGATACCGAGATGCGCCTCCGTGTAACGCGGGTCCTGCGCAACCGCGGACAGGAAGCAGCCCAGAGCGGCTTCATCATCACCGCGGTCGCGGTGCACCAGCCCGTGGTTCAGCACGCAGTTCATGTCGTCGGGAGCCAGCTTCATCGCCAGGCTTGTCTGTTCCAACGCTTCTTCAAAGCGGTTCTCGAGTCGATAGAGACCGCCGAGCAGAGATCGAAGGGTGGCCGAACCCGCATGCTGGCCGACCCCAGCCTCCAGATGCTCGATCGCATTCGGAATGCGCTCCGGAATGGATGCGAGCGAAAGACCGAGTTGCAGCAGCGCTTCCGCGTCGTTCGGCTTCTTGGCAAGCAGGACCTGCGCGATCTGGATCGCATCGTCGAAACGCCGTTCCGAGCGAGCCTTCCGGACCTCCGCGATCCGCGCGTCCCGTTCTTTTGAAACACGCGGAGCGGAGATGGGCTTTTTCATGCCTTGCTCAAGGTATCGTCACTCCTGGTTGCGCGCGCCCCTACACCAAGGTGAAGTTGGTGCTGCTCAGGGTGGGCGCCCCGTTCAATTCGATCTTCATCGTGGCATCAGCCAGGTTATTGCTGCTCCCGCTCGTATTGACGTAGACGTCGGTCTTGCCGTCTGCGGTTTTCCAACCCACCGAATGAGCCGCAAGGCTTCCCGACAGCGACCCCACGTAGGCAAGCGTCCCGCCCAGCCCGGCCAGGTTGATCAAGTCCTTGCCGGCATCGAAGTTGACGATGATATCCATCGAGCTCGCTGTCGATTCACTGGCGCTACCATAGAGATAGGTATTGACGCCCGATCCTCCCGTCATCGTATCCGCGCCCGCACCGCCCACAAACCACAATTTCGACGTCATGCCGGCACCGGTGAGGGTATCGGCGCCGCCCAGGCCGTAGACGAATGTCGGCGTTGCGGCGTCGATCCCGAGCGACTGCAGACTGACCGTATTGCCGCGCGCGTCGCCCACCGCAATGTAGAGCCGATCGCCTGTCTTGCTCACTCCACTTGCCGTGTCGGTGATGACGGGGATTGCCATATACACCTTGCCGCTGGGCGCACCCGCCATGCCGCCGCTTCGCACAGACAAGACCCCCGCGGTGGACAAGGCCAGCGGAGGCGACGAACCAACCGCCAGGCTGTAGCTGAAGGGATCGCCGGCGTTCCCGCCAATTTGCGACAGGGTGGCCAAAATGCCGGGATTGAGCCCGCTCGCACCTTGCAGGGCCGCCAGCCCCGAAGCGTTGGGGGCAACGCTGTAGCCGCTCGCCGCCGGCGTGTAGGTAAAGCCCAGCGAGGCGGTGCCGACAGTGCCGGCCGCGTCGGTCTCCGTCGCCACGATCGTGTGCGTCCCGGCTGCCAGGAACTTTGGCGTGAAGCTCCAGGTGCCGGATGCCTTGGCCGTGGCGGTGCCGAGAATGGTGCCGCCCTCGCTCAGCGTGACGACCGCGTTGGCATCGCCCGAGCCGGTTAGCGCAGCAATCGAGGTCTTTTTGTCCGCTGCCGTGCCTGTGTCATTGAGCAGCAGCGCCGTCACCGCCGGTGCGCTCGTATCGTAGGTGAAGCTGAGCGAGGCCGTGCCGATTTTGCCGGCCAGGTCGGTTTCGCTGGCGAGGATCGTGTGCGAGCCCTGCGCCAAGCCGCCCGGCGTGAAGCTCCAGGCGCCCGACCCATTCGCTATGGCGGTGCCGATCAAGACGGCGCCTTCCTTCAGCGTCACCACCGCGTTCGGATCCCCTCCGCCGGTCAAGGTGGCGTTCGAGGTGACGCGGTCGGTGTTGGAGCGCCCGGTATCGGTCCCCAGAGCCTCCGTCACCGTCGGGGCCACGCTGTCATAGGTGAAGCTGAGCGAGGCAGTGCCGACATTGCCGGCAAAATCCGTCTCGCTGGCGATGATGGTGTGCGTGCCCTGGGCCAGAGAGCGCGGTGTGAAGCTCCAACTGCCGCTTGCGTTCGCGGTTGTGGTACCCAGCACCGAGGTGCCTTCCGTCAGCCGCACAATGGCATTCGCCATCACGGTCTTGGGGCCGTTCACGCTGGCGATTGCTGCCGTATCGCCGGTGCCGGTCAAAGTCGCGACGGAGGTGACTTTGTCGGACGACGATAAGCCGGTATCGGTTGCCAGTCGTGCGCTCACGAGCGGCGCCACGGTATCGTAGACAAAGAACAAGCTGGCCGTACTGGCATTGCCGGCAATGTCTGTCTCGGTGGCAAGGATGGTGTGCATTCCATCGCTCAGCGAAGGCGGCGTGAAGCTCCAGCTGCCATTCGCATCCGCTGTCGTGGTGCCGAGAACGGTGGTTCCATCCTTCAGGGTCACGACGCCGCCGGCATCGCCTTTGCCGCTCATGACATCCAGGTTTACGTAATCCTCGTCGGCGTAGGCAGTGGCGCTTTCGATCTCCGAGGAGGATTCATCAGGATCGTTGGTCAGATAGGAAGTCAGCGCCGGGGCCACGGTATCGTAAGTAAAGGTCAGAGAGCCGGTGCTGACATCGCCAACCGAGTACGTTTCGCTTGCGACGATTGTGTGTGCGCCCTGCGTCATCGAGGTCGGCGTGAAGCTCCACGTGCCGCTGGCATTCACCGACTGGGTGCCGAGAACGCGTGTGCCCTCGTTCAGCGTGATGAACGCACCCGGATGGCTGCTCACGGTGAGCGCATTGACCGACGTAATCCGGTCCGTCGGCGAATTGCCGGTGTCGTTGGCGAGCGCGACGCTTGGAGCATTGAGGATGATCTTTTCCCCGCCATTGCCGTCATCGACAACCAAGAACCGCTTGCTACTTGCGATATCCGCCGTTTTGAAAGAAGCCACGAGCGCGCTGTTCGCATGGGCGAGCATCAGCGTGGTGCCCGACATATAGGCCGTATCGCCAGCGGTAAACGCAATGGAGGTCAGGTCGATGGCATCCCCACTCTGGAACCCGTCGATCGTCAACCCGGAGCCGGCCGCATCGCCCAGCGCCAGAACCGCGTTCGTGCCACCCAGGATGATGGTCTCGCCAGCCGAAATGGTGCCGGTAACGCTCAGTGTGCTGCCAGCATCGATCTCCACCGTCCCGATGCCGGTCAAGCTGGCCACGGTCATGTTGCTGGGATCGAGCAGGATCGTGCCGTTGTTCACCACCGCGGCGGAACCCGCGAGGGTCGCGCTATCCAGCGTCAAGGTGCCGGCGTTGGTCAGGGTCGTGCCTGCGTCGAGGGTATTATTCGCCCCGGTCAGCGTCCACGCCGCCCCGCTGTCGATCGTGATCTGATCGAAGCCGATAAATTGCGAGCCAAACCCCGATATCGTTCCAGCCGACGCCTTGGATTCCAGTTCCAGCGTCGCGCCACCGCCATCCACAATGCCGTTGAACACTGCGCCGGCATCGACGATCAGCCGATCGGTCCCGCCCGAGGCGAACTTGATGGCGTCTGTTGTGCCGCCGATCGTGCCGGCGTTGGTAACGGTGAGATCAGCGCTGACTGTCCCGTAAACGCCATACCTGCCACCGGTGATCGTGCCGCCCGCGCGATTGATGATGGTTGTCGCATGCTGATCCCGGACGGCGACACCGTCGCCGGTCGTGGACCGGATAACGCCGCCCGACAGATTGGTTATGGTGCCACCGCCAGCGCTACTAAAAGGGTAGAAGACCACGCCGGCAGACGTGGCTTGAGTACCAGTCGCGCTGATCAATCCGGCATTCGTGACGGTGCTCGGATTGCCGTAGAGGCCGATGCCGGCATAGCCACCGGTGATTGTGCCCCCTGAGTCGTTTTGCACAATGCCGAAGCCGGTGTTTTCGCCGCGATTGTTGGCAATCGCCAGACCCGAGCCATACCCTCCGATGAAACCACCGTCAAAGTTATGCACCGAGCCGCCAGCCGAGAGATAAATGCCTGCGTTATATTTGCCCAAAGTGGAGACGATCGATCCAGCGTTGCTGACGGTGACCGCGTTGCGATACCCCGCGACTCCGAAGTAGGCACCAATGATGCTGCCCCCTGTCGCGTTGCTGACGTAATTCGGAAACGAATCGACGTCGCCGAAGTTGGCCTCATCGAACTTGACACCGGAAAACCCGGTGATCGTTCCACCGGCCTCATTGAACACCTGTCCGCCCTTATCAAACCCAACGGCCCAAGCAGGCGTATTGAAATTTGGATCATTTCTATCCGTCGTATATGCGTTCTCAATCAAACCGCTATTGACGACAGTGGCGGCCGATCCGGCGACTGCGATACCAAACGAACGCCGGTCAGTTTCCGCTATCGTTCCTCGGTTGATCAGCGTGCCTTTGTCGATCAGCGCGCCTTCGGTGTAGAGCGTGCCTGTGTTGGTCAGCACGCCCGCGTTGATCAGGTCCTGCCCCGCAGCGAGCGTGTTCGACCCGCTGATCGTCCACGCCGCACCGCTATCGACAGTGATATGATCAAAATGGATGAATTGATCGCCAAGCCCCGATATCGTTCCAGCCGACGCCTTGGATTCCAGTTCCAGCGTGGCGCCACCGCCATCCACACCGCCATCCACAATGCCGTTGAAAACGGCGCCAGGGTCTATGATCAGGCGATTGGTCTGCCCAGCGGCAAATTTGACCGAGTAGGTGCCGCCGGAAATCGTGCCAGCGTTGACCACTGTGCCGGCGCTACCGGCGATGTAGACGCCGCTGTTGTACCCGCTGATCGTGCCGCCGGACTGGTTGGTGACTGAACCGCCAGATCTCAACCAGATGCCATAGAAGTTCGCACCGGAGATGCTGCCGGTATTGACCACTGTGCCGGTGCTACTGTTGATGCCGACGCCGCTGTTGTACCCGCTGATCGTGCCGCCGGACTGGTTGGTGACTGAACCGCTAGATTGCAACCAGATGCCATAGAAGTTCGCACCGGAGATGCTGCCGGTATTGACCACTGTGCCGGCGCTACCGGTGATGTAGACGCCG
>CANFKS010000054.1 GCA_947447625.1 Rhodospirillales bacterium
CCATCGCCGCCCCCGCCGCAGGCAGCCACACGCTCGGCGTGCGCGACCGCACCCTCACCGACACAACCGCCACCTCGGGCAGCTTCACCACCACCGCCGGCACCGCCCCCACGCTGTCCCCCAACAACGCCGCCCTGCTCTACACGCCCTATACCTGGAACGTGCAGCAAACCGCCGCCACCACCGCCAACCCCGGCGCCGGCTTTCGCATCCTGTTCACCGGCAGCACCTGCATCCTCACTTTCGACGTCGCCGGCATGGTCGGCCCCGCCAGCCAAATCTGGTGGCGCATCGACAACGGGCCCTGGGCCCAGGCGGCCCTCGCCGCCACCATCGCCTGCACAATCCCGCCCATCACCGCCGGCAATGCCGACGTGCCCTACCATCTGCTCGAAGTCATCGTGAAATCCATGACCGAAACGCAAAACCGCTGGAACCCGGGCGCCTCCACCCGCGTCGTCTTCACCGGACTCACCCTGGCCGCCGGCGCCGCCGTCGCCCCCCCGCTTGCCGCGCCGATCAGCCTGCTGATCTACGGCGACAGCATCACCGAAGGCGTCCGCACCCTGGGCGAATTCGCCGCCAACGACACCGACCGCAACGATGCCATGATGGGCTGGGCCTATCGCCTGGGCGCGCTGCTCGGGGCGGAGGTTGGCGTGGTCGGCTTCGGCGCCCAAGGCCTGTCCACCGGCGGCTCCGGCAACGTCCCCGCACTCGGCGCCGCCTGGAACCTGCTCTACGCCGGAACCGCGCGAAACTTCACCCCCCAGCCCGACCTCGTCATCCTCAACATCGGCACCAACGACGGCACCGCCAACACCACCGCCGCCATGACCGGCCTGCTCAACAGCCTCATCGAGGCCTGCCCCGGCAAACCCATCGCCATCCTGCGGCCGTTCAACGCCAACCAGGCCGCCAACCTCCAAACCGCCATCGCCGCCTGCACCAGCCCGGCCCAATGCCACTACATCACCACCGCCGCCGTCTTCTCCACCGCATACGGCGCCGATACCATGGCCCTGCACCCCGCAGGCCCCAACAACATCGCCCGCATCGCCCCCCAAATCGCCACCGCCCTGCGCCCCCTCCTCGCCGGCACCAGCACCGCAACTGCCCCCATCCTCACCATTGCTACCCCCGCCGCCCAAACCGCTGGCGCCAGCCTGACCATCACCGGCACCTACACCGGCACCCCCGTCGCGCTCGACTATCAGATCGACGCTGGCACTTGGACCACCGCTACCAGCCCCACCATCTCCGACGGCACCTACAGCTTCTCCATCACCGCCCCCGCCGCAGGCAGCCACACACTCGGCGTGCGCGGCCACACCCTCACCAGCACAACCGCCACATCGGGCAGTTTCACCACGGCCATCTCCCCCACCCTCACCATCACCACCCCTGCCACCGCAACCGCCGGCGCCAGCCTGACCATCAGCGGCACCTACACCGCTTTCATCCCCGGCGCGCTCGACTATCAGATCGACGCCGGCACCTGGACCGCCGTCACCAGCCCCACCATCTCCGGCGGCACCTACAGCTTCTCCATCACCGCCCCCGCCGCAGGCAGCCACACACTCGGCGTGCGCGACCACATCCTCACCAGCACAACCGCCACCTCGGGCAGCTTCAGTACGGCCATCACCCCCACCTTCACCATCGTCACCCCATGGTTCCGCTCCGGCTTCCGGCAAGGCCTGGTGTGACGCACTGAGGGCGGCGGTCGCACTGAGCATTCGATGAATGCGAAGGCGTGGACGGCCTAGATATCTGATTTTTCAACAACCTATCCCTGACAGGCAGGCACAACCATGACCAAAGAAGGCATCTTCAACTGGCTCAAGCAACCGACGACGGTTGCTGGCATCTCCGGGCTCATTGGCACCATCAGCGCCCTCATCACCCATATGATCGCGCATGACGGCGCTTGGACGTTATCAGCGGCTGGCGTTGCGGGGTCGATCACTGCGATTTTGCTGCCCGACAACTCGGCGCTGAAATCGTCTGTGGAGAAGCTGGCGGGCGATGCCATCCAGGCCGTTGTCCGGAAGGAAATTGCCGCGGCGCTGCCTGTGCTGGCGATGGACACGATTCGCGTTGCGAATGCGGCAGCCGCCCCGCAACCACCGACGCCTCGCCAACCACTGGGTTGACCGCCATGCGAGCCCTCATCAGTGCCTCTATCCTGTTGTTTTCTGGTTGCCACGCCGTTCCGGCCACCGCCGTCTATGCGGGGCTAGGCTTCGGCGCTGGCGTGCTGCGCCTTGACGCGGCGCTCGTTGAACTGATGACGGCCGGCGAGGCGAGGCCGCCAAACTGCGGGGCGAGCGTGCCGCGTCCCTGCGTTCTGTTGCCGACGCGATTGCGAGAGGAACCATGAGCGAAGCGACATTCGAGTCAGGAGGGAACACGCCGGTGGAGATTGACATGACCGCCGCGCTCTCGTTGGGCGGCAGCATAACAGCGGTCGGGGCAGTCATCCTCGGCTTTTTCACCAACCGTGTGACTGCCGTGAAAAGCGATTTGAAAACCACTGCCACTGAGTTGCGGCAGGAGATCGCAGCGACCAAGCATGACCTGCAGGCCGTGATTGATACGCACGACCGGCGTACGACGCAGCGATTTGCTCAACTCGATAGCGAGATCAGCGCGCGCGACCGAAATGCGGCCAGCTTCCGCGAGAAGGTATTGAGCCGCCTGGGGGAAACTCCAACGCGCGAGGAAATGCGGGAGATGCTGGGCGACGTGAAAACGGACATCCGCGTGATGCTCTCCTCGGGAGGCACGCACACATGAACGCCTCACAGCCACGCGGGATACGCAACAACAACCCCGGCAACGTCGAATATCAGGCCTCAGCGGATCCGTGGAATGGCCTCAACAATCCTCCCACGGACGGCCGGTTCTGCCGCTTCAAGACCCCCGAGTGGGGCATTCGCGTCATAGCAAAGCTCCTGCACGCCTATCAGGACCGACACGCCTGCAAGACTGTGACCGACATCATCAACCGCTGGGCACCGCCAGACGAAAACGACACGGCCGAGTACATCACCGACGTGTGCGTGGCCTGCAAGGTCGCTCCAGCGGAGCAAATCAATGTGGCGAAACCACAAATTATGGCTGCGCTGATCAAGTCAATAATCCGTCATGAAAACGGTATTCAGCCATATAGTGACGAAATCATCAATCATGGCATTGAAATGGCGATAAAAAAACAATGATTTCTCTCGCACATCGCATTGGAGGAACGAATGCATGGATCGAGAACACTGGCCGGCAGCTTCACAAATTGCCAAATGAGATCGTCATGGTGCGGCTACGCGAGGACATTGACTATGCCTGCGAGAGCAGTGACTGGTTTGCCGCGGTCGCGCTCTCAGACGGAAAGATCGTCATGGTCCCATCGTCGCGCATGGTGACGGCCTTACTCCGGCCTGGCCACCAAACCGAGAAGATTGCCGAGATTGCGCGTATCGCCAACGGCGAGTGCCATCATGGAGGCCATTGGGTTGTCGCGTGGTCCGATGGCGAGATCCATGCGCTTTGGCGTGATGCTGACGGCGACATGCAACTGACGAACACGTTCCCCGATACCTGGGAGCGGTTGTCCTCGATGCACCCTGTCGATTGGGTTGAAGCCCTTGAAGCCTGCATGGCCGAGGCCAAGGCCCGCTTCAAAGAGTTGTCTCTCAAGGACAAGCACAAATTCATGCGGGCGCAGGGCGAACGCCGCCCGCGATGACTGAGATCGCCTGCCACTGAGCGAGATCATTGGCGCTGCCGCCGGGCTTACGGGCGCATCCGCAACACCTCCAGCGACATAGGACGGTATTAAAACCATGTCTGGTTCCAATCAGGTTGCCATCGTTCACGGTGGCGGCACCCCGAATGCTGTACAAGCCCGCAGCGCAGCAGCGATGCAGGACATCGAGCATGAGGAAGCCGCTGCAGCCGCTGCCGCTTCGTCGGTAGCGACCGATGACCCCGACCTTGCCGCTTTGCTGGCGGCGCGTGCGGCGGTTAATCAAACGGCTGCGATGCCTGCGCCGACCGCTGCCGCCCGGCCCGTCCAGGCGGCGCAGCAGCCCGGCCCGGTGCCCTACGCTCGGTTCAGCGAAGTCAATGCCCGCGCTGCCGAGATGGAGCGTCAGGCGCTGTATTGGCGTGGCCGTGCCGAGGCGGGGCGGGCCGCCAATCAGCCGGCTCCGGCTGATGCCGAGCGGCAGAACCAGAACCCGACTGCTCAGCAGACCCAGGCCGCATTGGTGACGCGCCTTTCCCACGCGGAAGGCAACTACCGGGAGGCCATAAAGAAATGGGAAGCCGGCGACATCTCGGGCGATGAACTGGCCGTGGCGACGCTGCAGAAGGACGGCGCAATTCTCGATGCACGGGAGGCTCTGTTCCTCCTCCGCCTTCGCGAAATGCTGCCGAGCATGGTTCAAACTCAGACCGGCGTTGCGGATCAGCAAATCCTCGACGCCCAAATCGACGATCTCGCCGAGAAATTCCCGGCGATCGGTCGCTGTACCCCGCAGCAACAGCAATGGCTCGCGGCTCTCGCGCGCCAGGAAGCGACGCTCCTCGGTAAGCCGTTCAGCACGTCCTCAATCGACTTGATGCGACTCCGCGAAGCGACGGCTCTGCTGGCCGAGAAATTCGTCCCGTCTTGGTATCCCGACTACGTCACCCCGGCCTTGCGGGATGGGGCCAACCCCGCAGGCCCCGCACAGGCCCCCCAAGCCCGCCGGACGTCAACAAACCTGCGGCCTTCGCCCGGCTACGCGCAAATTGGAAGCCCGGACTTCGAGGAAAGCGACAATACCGACTACTCCAACCGCCCGGCCCTTGGCTTCGGTCGCATGATTGGAATGGTCAAGCCGCAGTTTATCAGCCTCACCGACATCACCAACGGCGTGCCGACCAAGCAGGATTTCGGCGTGACCTCCTTCTACCACGCGATCTCCGCCGCCTAGTCGGCGCCAAGCTGAACCGCGCATTGCGCGCCAGTTACGGCGCGTGGTGCTGCGGCTCCCATTCATCCCTGTTCTGGAACTGAGGTTCTCCTCCAATGCCCAACACCATTTTCGACATCCAGCTTATGAATATGAATACCTTCGTCGGTCAGCCGTTGCAGGTGTCCGGCGGTAAGGTCATCGTCGTCAACGCCAACACCAGCCGCAAGACGACTCTCCTCAACCCCGATAATGCCTTCGCCTCTCTTGCCAACCCCGTGACCCCGATCCGCGGCAAGATCCGATTTGCCGTTTCTGGCACACCGCTCAACACGCTGGTCGACATCTATGGAATTGCAGGCGATGGCCGCTTCTTTGTTGTCAAAGGCGTGCAGCCCGCCAATCCCACGGAAATCCTTGTCAGCACGAACTCTCGTGATCAGTTGGCGATCGTTCCTTACGACATCAACGATTTCCTGCCTGGCGTTGAAACCGACAGCGGCATCATCTTGCCGGCCGGCTCGCTCGTGCTGCCGTTCCCCTTCGTCAAGGTCGTCACGACGGCGGCGGCTCGCACGATCAACGTCGGGCTCCTCGGCACATCGGCTGGCCTTTTGAACGGCGTGTCAACGACCGCCGCCGCCACCGTCACCGGCATCCTCAACGGTGCGTCGCCGACCATCGGCTCGCTGATACAGGAAGTTTCCGGCACCGGCACCACGGCGGTCCTCAAGCCCACCGTCATCGCTGCTGCGACGAATATCTCGGCGACCCTTGTCAGTGGGAGCACGACCGGAGCCGGCTTCATCGGCGTGCCGTACTTCCTGCCGCTCTCGTAGAAGGGCTTAGGCCCTGTCCGCCGGCTGTGGGCTTGGGGACAGGGCTGACCTAATCAGGTCGCGCGGCCACACACCGACGAAACAACCTCATTGCTTTACGTGAGCACGGACGGCATCGAATGGCCAATGTAACCCGCATTTCCGACTTCGACACTTGGCGCCCGGGCTATCCGAACGCGATCGTTGGTGTGTACGTCGCCGGCACGTCGACGCTTGCAAACATCTACAGTGACTTTGCGCTGACGCGGCAGATCTCCAACCCCATCGTTCTGCTTTCACGGACGGACGCTAACGGTACGGAGTATGGGAAGTTTCCCCAGCCGGTCTATGTCGACGTGTCTTTTTCGCTACTCGTCAATTCGAGCGATAACACGGGCGTCTCCACGCCTGGTATCTCGTCCTTGAACGGGCAGGATGCATCTGGCTCGGTCATCACCACAACCCGTGGATCTGCCTCTCTCGCCCTCAAAGATATACTCGATGGCGTGGTCGACATCCGGGCCTATGGCGCATTTTCAGCCACGGCTGGCGCCTCGACATCAACGGCGACGCTTAACGCGGCCATTGGCGCTGCGGCAGCGCAGGGCGGCGGCATTGTGCTGCTGCAATCCGCCACCGTGGCGGTCAATCCTTTTACCCTGCCGACAGGGGTGCGCTTGCGCGGCCAGGGAGTGGCTGCGACCAAGATCACCTGCCAGGCCGGTTCAACGGTTGTGACCATCGGCGGCGATGGTGCTGGTCTTGAGGAATTGACCCTCGATGGGCTGACGGCCGCAACCAGTTCGATCGGCGTTGAGGGCATCAACAAGAACAACACCGTATTCCTTAACTGCGTGGTGCAGAGCTTTCAGATCGGCATCCGCTTCAAGGGGGGCAATAATACGGTCTGGCGTAATCTCTCGGCTTTGGGTTGTCCGACGTCGAACGTCCACCTCAAGGGGGACAGCAACGCGGGCGGCGGCGCGACGGGCGCAGCCTTTCAGAATTTCCAGTGGTCCGGCGGCGTGATCGGCAACAGCGCCGGCCTTGGCCTGGTGCTGGAATGCACCGACCGCCTCATCAGCAATTTACTGCTCGAACACATTAATTTTTCGACCAATGTAGGGCCCGCCCTCAAGGTCGTGGGTGCGCGCAACCTCACCGTGAGCGGTTGCTCTTGGTTGAGCAACTTGGGCTCCATCACCGTGCAGGATGGCAGCGACGCTTCTCAGGTGGCGATCAACACGGTGCAGCAGGTCTATTTCCGAGATGGCTTCATTTCGGACGGAACGGTCAACTTCAACAACACCTGCTACGATGTGCAGTTCATCGGCATGTCGCTGCAGAATGTGTCGATGAATCTCTCCGTGCCGACCTATGCCGTATTCATGGCGGATTGCCTGTTCAACGCGACGACGACAGTGACGGGAGACACAACGAAGCTGATCCGCCAGCGTACTGCCGATAGCTCGCAGCAGACAGCGGGGGTGACAACCGATGCCAATCCGATCACCGCGTGGCAGTACCAGATGGCACCCGGTGAAACGGTGCTGATTGAGGTAAAGATCATCGGCCGGCAGCGCGACGGTATCGAGTGCTGCGATTTCTGGCTGGCGGCTGGCGTGAACCGGCCTGGCGCCACATTGGCCTATAGCGTGATGACGACTGCCTTTACCGTCGGCACAATTCTGACGGGGCTGACCAGCGGTGCTGCGGCGCGCGTCATTGCAAACACCAACACCGGAGCGAGCGGCACGCTCACGCTGCGCGACATCACCGGGGTATTCGTGAGCGGGGAAACGATCCAAGACAGCAACTCGGGATTGGCTCGGGCGGGCGGCACCGTGACCTTCATCGACAGTGCCCTGGATGACGCCGGCGTGACGACGATGAGAGCCAAAAGCCCGGCCGCAACAACCTATGCAGCGACCGTCGATTGCCTTGGCGGATCCCTGCGGGTTCGTCTGACGGGCAAGGTGTCAAAGATCGTTGAGTGGGTCGTCAACGTGAACCTGACAAGGCCGTAAAATGGTACAATGGGCCGTATTCCCTTGGTCGGAACGCCTCTACGCTGATGGCGATGAAGCGTTGCTGACGCACGCTGTTGCCGCTGTAGAGAACGCTTACAGCAACGCCGCCGGCGGCCACTCGCGGTTTCCGGGCCTGACGCTGTTCGCCACAACGGGCGGCAATCAAAATTACGTGTTCGAGTGGAAGAAACAACTTTTCTGCGCCACCGACGTCGGCCGCCTCTACCGCATGACGGAAAGCGGCGCCGTGCAGGATGTGACCGGCACGCCCATCAGCGGCGGGAAGCGCGCCATCTTCTCGCCAACCGACGACCAGCTTTTGATTGCTGCAGGCGGCCCCATTATTGCGCTGTCTGGCGACAAGACCGCCATTCTCTCACCCGATGCGCCCGCCTCTAGCCATGTGGCCTATATCGACGGCTACGTGATTGCGGTCGAGAACGACAGCCAGCGGTTCCAATATGCCGACCCTGGCGAGCCTACGGTATGGAACCCCATCAACGTGTTCAGCGCGGACGGCAAGGCGGATGACTTGAGCGCGCTGGCTGTGACGCCCTACCGCGAATTGCTGCTTGCGGGCGAGGACAGCGTCGAGCAGTTCGAACGGCTGGCAAACGGCAACCAACCGTTCAGCCGGCGTTGGTCGACGGGCGAGGGTGTTGCCTATCCGTACACGTTCCTTGCCGACAAGACCGGCACCTATGGCGTGAACAAGCGGTATGAGTTCGTGCGTTTTTTTGGCCAGATCTCGCAGGACCAGAGCGGCGATATCGGTATTGTGCTGGAGAAGATTGACGATTGGGCCGAGGCGTGGACCGCGGAGATGTCGGTCAAGGGGCAGAAGTTCATCGTTCTGCAGGCGCCTCACGCTACGAACGCCTATGGGACGCCTGGCGTGACGATGTTGCTCGACTACCGAAACCGCAAATGGAGTTTCCTCTACGGTTGGGATGCTGCCGCGCAGCTTCCTGGGCGGTGGCCTGGATGGTCGACGGCACGGTGCTGGGGCAAGGTTTTTGTTGGCGTGCCCGGCGGCGTTGCTGCGGTAGACGACAAGGCTTTTCAGGCGGTGGGGCAGATGACGCGGTTTTTGATCCGCTCCGCGCACGTCGGGAAGTTTGGCCCTTCGCGCATAGATGATGTAAAAATCCAGATCAAGCGCGGCATAGGCGTGTATGGCGGTGCGGAGCCGGTAATCGGTTTGCGGGTCAACCGCGACAATCTCGGTTTCGACCAGTGGACGTATGAGCCCCTTGGGCTCCCCGGCGAGCGCAACATGACGATCCATTTTGGCGGGCAGGGCGCCGCGGACACATGGCAGTTTGAAATTGCCGTCAGCGACAACGTCGCGGTCGAGTTCGTGGATATGGAGATCTACGTCGAGAGGTTGCGGTGGTGAGCACCAAACCAAATCCGACGAAAGGCAACGTGTTGCTTGGCCCCGTGCGGCTGAGCGGCGACCCTGCACGCGACCTTGTCGCTGTGGTCAAGGCCTACAACGACTTTTTCCAAACCTTTGTCGTCGGCCGAAACGTGTACGGCACGCTGGACGACTTCGAGACGCGTCTGACTGCCATTGAGGCAGACATCAAAGCGATCAAGACCTTTGTGAGGATGCCAACATGAGCACAACTATCGGCAATAATCCGTTCTACCTGGGCGCCGTCGATCCAGGGTTGTTGCGCGCGGCTAAGACCGGGCTTGCCTCGATATCGGCGGGCAACCAGGTGCCCGCGTATGAAACGCCGATAATCGGCGCCGGCGGGATGGATTTTTGGGCTCCGACCTTTGGGCAGGCGGCGCGGGATACCTATGCCCCGCGCACGGTGCCGACGCTGCCAACCTCCACCACAACGCCGGCTCCCGATCCGCCAAGCTATACGCCCGGCACATCATCTGCAGGCAGTGATGCCAACGTGGAAGGCGCCGCACAGGGTGGTGGCACCCTCGGCGGCGTATTGGGGTTGCTGGATGGCACGGCGTTGGACGGGGCTACACAGGCGTTTGGCGGGCTGTTCGGTAACATCGGCGATAAACTGGCTGGTTTGTTGGGGTTGAATACTCCCGAGATCGACATTAGCACCACGGACCTGGGCCTTGGCACCCCGAACAGTGGTCCCGGTGCCCCCTCTCGCGATTACGTTTCAGCATCTGTGGTTCCAGTCGAACAAGAAGATCTTTCCCCCCCTGAGCCGCCTGCCCCAACACCCGCCATTGGCACGGGACAAACACCCGCCATCGACATTGGCACTACGGACCTGGGCCTTGGCACCACGAGCAACGCTGCCGGCCCGGCTGCGAATACCGGCGCCGCCACGACGGGCGCGACTGGCCAGAGTGCAACGGACACCGCGCAGGAGAAGGCGGCCGCAGCGCAGGCGCTTGCGGACGTCGGGCAAACACAAACACCCGCCATTGACCCCGGACAAACACCCGCGATCGACATTGGCACCACGGACCTGGGCCTTGGCACCACGAGCAACGGTCCTCCTGGCAAAGACGGAGATGGTCCTCCTGGCAAAGACGGAGGTGGTCCTCCTGGCAAAGACGGAGATGGTCCTCCTGGCAAAGACGGAGAGGTGGCTGGGGGGACGGGTGCGGACTCTAGTGCTGAGCAGGGCGGCTATTCCCAGGGTGGCATGGTCGCCCCGAACCGTCTCCTTCCGCTGGCGCCGATCAATGCTGCCAAGGCGGCGCTTTCCAACATCTCAGCCCACTCTCAGGGCTACGCGGATGGCGGGGTGGTCGACGGAAGCGCCCTGCAAGGCCCGAACCCTCCCGGCCCTGACCAGGGCTTTGCGGCGCTGCAGCCGGGCGAGTTCGTGGTTCGCAAGGACGCCGCCCAGCGGCCGGGCATTGCGCCGCTGCTTGACATGATCAACCGCGGCGTATTCCCGCGCGGGACGATAGATGGGAATGAAGCGCAGGTATTCGTTGCTGACCCTCGCACAGGAGGGCTCGATCCCGACGCAACTGCACGCCTCAAGGTCAACAACCTGATTTCGACCGTCATGCAGGAGCAAGCCGACCCTACCAAGCCGGGATATTCGCCGCCGAGCGCGTGGAGCCGTATCAGTCCCAACGCTGTCCTTCAGGCTAAAGCAGCCGAGGCGATGCACGCGCTCATGCAGGGTAATACCCCCGGCTACGCCGCCGGCGGTCCCGTGACGCCCGGTAGGCTGATGCAGGCGATGCCGGGCGGCGATGACCCCATGCAGGGCGGCGGAATGGACGATCCAATGGCCGGCGGGGCTCCGCCGCCCGCAGCGCCGATGCCAATGCCGATGGGTGGTGCCGGCGAGGCCGACGACATGATGCCCACTGGCCAAATGGGCGAAATGGACGTGACCCCGCAAGAAGCGGCGCAGAACCTCGCCATGCTCGATCCTCAGTCGCGCCAGGCGCTCGCGCAGGCAATCTCTGACCCGCAGGTGATGAACGCCATTCTGTTGATCCTTGGGCAGCCCTTTGTGCCCGTGGTGCAGCAAATGGCGGGCGCTCCGGGGCCGTTGGGGATGGTTGAGCCTGATGCAGACCAGATGGGTGGGCAGCCAGATGGCGATGTCGACGACATGATGACGCAGCCTTCAGCGATGAGCTTGGCGATGAACCCAACGCAGACTGCGCCGCTTGCCGGCCCTCCGGTGGCCGCTGGCATGGCGGCGCCCGTTGGCGCTCCTCCGCCCGGCCTCGCCGCAATGCGGGCGAAGATGGCGCTGCGGAACATCGGCGGCGGCCCCCAGCAACCGCAGCCGGGTATGCCCCCGCAGCATTAAGGAAACAGGGCGATGGGCTTTTTTGATGGGCTTCTCAGCGCGATCCCGGGCGCCTCACTTCTATCCGCCGGCGCAAACATTGCGGGCGCCTTGATCGGAGCGAACGGCGCAAACGATGCCGCCAGCACGGTCGCGGACGCGAGCGCAGCCGCGCGTGCCCAACTCGAAGCTGACAAGACGGCGGGCCTTGGCTTCATCGACACGGGCGCGCAGAAGGCGACGGACTATCTGACGCCGATGACCGTCCCACAGCCGATCGAGTTGCCGCAGTATCGCGGGCTTACCCAGCAGCAGCAGATTGGCCAGGCCGACAACATCCGCAATGGACAGGCCACACTGGCCGCCTCGGGGCTGCGCGGCGCTGGCCGGGCTGGCGTGGCGTCCATCATGGACGCAAATAATCGCTACGAGGCCTCAGCACGCGCCGCCAACGACGCCTCGAACCTGACGGCGGAACAGACTGCACAGCAGACCGCGAACCAGGCCAAGATCAATCTCGCTAATCTCAACTCAAGTACGGGAATGGCGAAGGCAAATACCGAGATCGGCGTCGGTAGCCAAATAGCCAATAGCCTGCAGTCGAGCGGTAAAGAGATCGCAGGGATGCAACTTGGCGGTGCGAATACGATGGGTTCGGGGATTACGATGGCGGGCAACAACATCGCCTCCGGCATGGCTTTTCAGTCCGGCTACAACAACGGCAACAGCCCCAACCAGGGACCACCGATCACGTATCCAGGCGGTCAAGACCCGTCGCAGTACCAGATCGCCCGGCCGGCGTAAGCGGAGAGCAATCCCATGAGCGGTGTTCAATTTCACGCGGACCCGACCGGTGACAGTGTTATGCGCGGCCTCGATGCGGGCATGAAGGCGCGCAAGGCACGGCAGGATGTCGCCACTGATACGGCCATCCGCCAGGGTGTGACCGACATGCTCGCCCAGGGTGGCAGCGCGGGATACCAGGCGCCCGGCAGCGGCGATCCGTCTACCACCGGCATGGGTGGAACGGTCTCGGCGATCACGGCTCCCCAGGCAGCGCCTCCGTCCGCCGCAGTTCTTACCGAAGCCGACACGGTCCTGGCCAACCTTCGGCGGCAGGACCAGGCTCGACCAATCGACGAGCGCGGGGCGCCCGATCCGGTGTCCGTTACAAGCCCGATTTCAGTGCCGGCAGCTTCTGGCGCTTACGCAGCGCCTCTCGGCGGCGGCAATGCGTATGCGGGGAGAAATTATCAGGACAACCCTGTGACTCGGCCTGTTGCGTCTGGGGGGGGGCACGATGCACGGCAGCGCCAGCTTGAAAGCGGCGGTCGCTCCGACCTTGTGAATGGTCAGGGCTATCTTGGCCACTACCAGTTTGGCAGCGACCTCCTGAAGGATGCTGGGGTTTACACGCCGGTGGCGGGTGAGGGGAAAAACCAGTGGCGAGGGATGTTCAACCTTCTTGGCTACGGGCAGATGACGCCCCAGCAGTTCATGCAGAATGGGCCGGCCCAAGAAGCAGCACACCAAGCCGCGTTGGCGTATCTTGACCGTCAGGCGTGGCAGCACGGGCTTAACGGCTACATCGGGCAGACCGTTGGCGGCGTGACGATCGACCCGCAGGCCCTGCGCGACATGCAATGGCTTGGTGGCACTGGCGGAACCCAGAAGTTCCTTGCCAGCGGTGGCGCCTACAATCCGGCCGACGCCAATGGCATGACGCTTTCCGGCTACGCGCAGCGCCTTAACGGCGGCGCGATGCCGATGACGATGCCCGGCATGATGCCGAACCCGAATTTCAATGCCCGCTACGACCCGATCCTGCGCCAACTTGCAAACGCGCCCGGCGGCGGGGCTCCCGCGCTGCAAATTCTGCAGAGCCAGAGCCGCTATGATATGGGGCAGGGGCGTCGCTCGGACGCCTACGCCCGCATGGCGATGACTGCCTTCTCGCGCGGCGACATGGACACGGGGAGATACTACCTCGGGATTGCCGGGATTAATCCCCCTCCCGGGCTCGGCCAGGACCAGTCCTCGATGCGTGCTGTGGGGACCGCTGCGCTCGCTGCGCATCGCCTCTATGGCGACACAAACCAGGCCGCTGCCCAACGGTTCGCGCAGACTTTCGTGGCGACCCGCGACATGAATGCCGCCATTCAGGCCGCTGGGCCAACGCAATCCGGCGTGCAAAGCGTGCGGCAGGTTGATGATGGGAACGGCAACATAACCTATTACGAGGTGCGCCGTGACGGCACGGCAGCGCCAATGACGGGGCCGGACGGGGTGGCGATCATGGGACACCGCCCGGCATCCAACCAGATCCTGGCCTCGCCTGGTGGATACGTGAGCGTCAACAGGAGCAATCCGGGTGCTGGTGCGCAGCCCGTCACGTTGCCCAACGGGGCGCCGGCGCAAGCGCCTCAGCGCGGCAGCGCTGGTGGCGCTGGTGGCGCGCTTGCGGCGAAGGTGCAGGCGCTCATCAAAGCCGGCTATTCGGAACAGGACGCAAATGCGATCGCGGCAGGTATCAAGCCGATAAGTGGCGCAAAGCCGGGCGACATCCTGCGCGTCTATACCTCGCTGATGAACGGCCAGCAGTATTCGGCGAGCGGGGCGAACCTGCGCCCTGTCCAGTGGGACGAGCAGGAAGTCGAGCCAATCATGAAAAATCAGTTCGGCACCAACTGGCGGCAGCAGATGCAGGGTAATGGTGGCGCGGTGGCAGTTCCACAGCCACAAGCGGCGGCAGGACCACCCATCACGGCGCCCTCGGCCCAACAACAACAGGGAGCCGTGGGGCCGGCGTCGGCACAGGGCGCACCGCAAACCGGGCCCGCCAATGCCGCTTCTCCGCAGGCGCAGACTATCGTGAGCCAAGCAAAGGCCGCGCTGGCGGCAGGGAGAAGCCGCGCTGCGGTCGAGGCTTTGATGCGTCAAAAGGGCGTCGATCCGGCGCTGTTGGGGAAATAATACATGGCCGGCGATTTCAATTCAGACCTTGGAGATTTCGCCACTCTGCCGCAGGAAGGGAGCGACCTCGGCGACTTCGCAGGGTTGCCGCTAGAGCCGCCGATCCAAGAACCGGCACCCCTTAAGATCGACACTGGCATCGACGGCGTGTCGAATATGCCGTTCGTCGGCGGCGACCAAGCCACGCATACGGGCCATGACCGTATGCCTTCTGCCTTGGGGAACATCGGCCGTGCGATCACGGACCCGTGGATGAACCAACCGTGGAGTTGGCAGCGATACCAGCAGGAGGAGATGGCGAAGCATCCCGACCTGTATGGGTCGGGTGCCTTGGGCACGGCCATGCGCAGTGGCCTCGCCGTCGCCTCTGCCGTTCCCGCCGCTTTTGACGTCGTAGGCAAGACCATCCAATCCGGCACCCACGGCATCGGTCAAGCAATCCAGTCTGGCTACAACGCCATCACGGGCAATCCCGAGATGCCGTTGAGCGACCGCAGCAAGTCGGAAATCGACCAGCTTACGACAGCCGCCATGGTATCGACCATGCAACCCAACATCGCGCGCCGCGGGCCGATTACCGCGCCCGGCGATGCTGCCGCCCCTCGCTTAATTCCGCCTCCCGAGCCCCCCAATTTCCCGCCACCCCCTGTAGCACCGAATGCAGGCCTTCAAGCTCTGCTCGGCCCAGGCCGCCAGATGCTCGCCACGCGCCTCCGCTCGATCGACCCCAACGCCGTTCGTGTTTCGGCAGCCGCCCTTTCGCCGGATGAGTTGGGGTATCTGCAGGCGCAGGGCGTCAAACCGGCGCGCGTTGGCGGGCAAGATTTCTACCATATCAACCAACTGAGTGCTGCCGTCGGCGACATCATCGACATGCCGAACGTGCGGCCATCGGGCGGTCAGGGTGCGGGCTCAACTGCCGCGCAGACCCAAACGGCGACGGCGACGGTGGAAGCGCCGCCGATCACGGCGCCGGTCACTCCGATGGAAACGCCGACCGCACCGCCGCCGCCACCGCCTACTGCGCCAGGCCAACCGGCCCCGTTCGTGTCGCCGCCTGGTTCGGGGATGCCGAACGTCGGCGCAGTCGGCGCCGCTGCAATTCAAGGCACGACCCCCCCGGGGGTTACGCCTGGCGTTCCGCCGATCACCGCGCCAGCAGGCTCAACGCCGTCCGTCTCGACCGTCACCGAGCCGGCGGAGCAGGAGCGGCAACGGAAGCTGGCGGAGTTGAACGGCCTCCTCGCCGATGACCGCCCGATCGAGGAGATCCAGGCTGAACGGGCGCAGCAGGCCGCCGTCGAGGCCGCCCAGCAGCAGCAGCAGCTTGAAGTCATGCGGCAGAACCTTCCGCCCGCGTGGACGATCCAGGCCGGTCCCTACGGCTACGTCCTCTCCGACCCGCTCGGTCGCGCGATGGTGCCCGTATCGCCGGCGTTCCCGTCCATCGACCAGTTCTCGACGGCACGGATGCAGGCCCAGCGGATCGACCTGCAGAACGCGGCCGAATACGACAATGTGCGCCGCCAGGGCACCGGCACGGGCGCGAGCCCGATAGCCGTCACCCAGCCAAGCGATGTCGATGCGGCGGCGCAGCATGTTGGGCAGCCGACCCCGGGGCAGGCCCAGGCGGGCAACTTCCCGATGGGTCATGTGAACATCGACGGCGTCAACATCTCGATCGAGACGCCCCTTGGCGGCACCCGGAGCGGCGTTGACCCTAGCGGGGCGCCGTGGTCCGTCCAGATGGGCGCGCATTACGGTCGGATCAAAGGCACTATCGGTGCCGACGGCGATCATCTCGACGTGTTCCTTGGCCCCGAGGCGCACAACGCTGCGAACCTGCCTGTGTTCGTGATCGACCAGAAGCACGCTGACGCGCATCCGTTCGACGAACACAAGCTCATGGTCGGCTATCCCAGCGAGGCAGCCGCCCTTGCCGCCTACCATGCCGGTTTCTCCGATGGCCGCAGCCCCGAGCGCGTGGGCGCCGTCACGCAGATGGCATGGCCGGCGTTCAAGACCTGGCTCAAGAGCGGGAACCACCGCAAGCCGGTCGCCTACAAGGCCATCGTGCCTGCGCCGCCCCCTGTCGCTCCCCAGGGCGGCGTCTTTTCGCTCGACCCATCGACCATCGCTGTTGATGCCAAGCGGTTCCAGTTCAAGAGCGGTGGGGACGATGAAGGCGTCACCGATCGCCTGCAGGGCGTCACGGCCTGGAACAACCACCTCGCCGGCGTCGGCATGGTGTGGCGCGACAAGAGCGGCCGCACTTTCGTTGTGGACGGGCACCAGCGCATCGCACTGGCAAAGCGCCTCCTGGCGGCGGGGCATCCGCCGATCGGCTTCAATGCCTTCATCCTTGAGGAGCGGGATGGCATCACCGACGAGGAGGCGCGCGTCATCGCCGCGGTGAAGAACATCGCCGAGGGATCTGGCAGCGCGATCGACGCCGCGAAGATCATCCGCGCCGCCACTGGTAAGCCCCTGCCTCCCCTTCCGCCGCGCTCGGCACTCTGGCGGGACACGCAGGGGCTCGCCGCACTCGGCACCGAAGCCTTTGGGATGGCGATCAACGAGATCGTGCCCGAGCCCTATGCCGCCATCGTTGGCCGGCTGGTGAAGGACCACAAGCAGCAGGTCGAGGCCATCCGCATCCTTGGCGAGTTGCGCCCCAGTACGGCGCGGCAGGCCGAGATGATCGTCCGTGACATGCTCGCCACCGGCACCCAGGACGCCAGCCAGGAGGATCTGTTCGGCACCTTCACTACGGCTGAAAGCGTGGTGCTTGAGCGGGCGCAGATCATTGATACAGCGGCCTCTCTGGTGAAACGCGACCGCTCTGTGTTCCGCCTGCTGGTGATGGAGGCCGACCGCATCGAGGGCGCCGGCAACGACCTGAATACCGACGCGAACAAAGAGCGCATGGGCGAGGCCGACCGCGTCGCCGCGATGATTGTTGACCTTGCGACCCACGCCGGTCCAGTGTCGACCGAATTGACGGCCATCGCCCGCCGTCTCAAGGCCTCGCAGATCACACGCTTGGCCGCCGCAAGGGAATTGCTCGATGTTGTCAAGCAAGAAATTCGCCCAGCTACGCAACCAGGCTCTGATGATGGCGGGAGTGTCGATGGCGGTGCAGCAACGGGGGCTGCAGCGGGAAGCGACGGCCAACAAGGCAGCAACGGCGGTGCCGCAAATCACCCCCAACAGCCCAATGAAGGGGGATCAGGGGCACGCTCCGGTGCGACCGCCCCAGCCGCCGACGGAGAAGCCGACCTAGCCACGAAGCCGCAGCCTCAGACCGAGCTTGTCGAGACGACGGCGGGCCCCAAGCCGCAAGGCCTGTTTGACGGCATCGAGCCCCGCCCAGGCGTCTCGAACGACCAGAAAAAGCCAGTGGAGCCGCCGCCGCAGCAGCCGCCCGGCGGCATGTTCGACACCGGCAACACCGACCAGGGCGACCTTGTCGAGACGATCCGCGACCAAGACCGCGGCAAGTATGGCAACCTCGCCGCCCCGAACATCCCGGCCCTGGCCGAAGCCTTCGCGGCCAAGTTCGCCAAGGGAACCAAGTTCGGCTCGATCGTCCATGCCCGCCAGTTCGCCTCAAAGCTGCTGGGCGGCGCCGTCGAGGCCGGCACCGTGGCGGCGAAAAAGGTCGACGAGGCCGTGGAGTTGGGCGTCATCATGCGGGCGCGCGAGATCGTCGCCGACGTGTCTCCGTTCGATCCAGGCGGCGCCGCCTATGCTGCCCTGGTTGATCTCTACAATGCCCAGCCCAAACTCGGCACGCGCACCAGCGACAGCATAGAGCGGCAGGCCTACAGTACACCCGTTCCTCTTGCGTTCCTCGCCGCGCGCCTGACGCGCATGAGCGGTCTGACGACGGTATATGAGCCGACGGCGGGCAATGGCGCGCTGCTGCTCAAGGCAACCGAGGGTATGGCGGTGGTCAACGAGCTGGACCTTGAGCGGGCGAAGGCGCTGCAGGCGCTCGGCTTTGAGCCAACGATGAATAATGCCGTGACCTATGCTCCCGAGGACAAGGTCGACATCGTCGTTGCCAACCCCCCATTCGGCGCGGTTCGTGACGACAAGGGCCGCAACCGGCTTTTCGACCTGTCCGAGTTCGAGCCCGGCTACAAGACGCATGAGATCGACCATGCGATTGCTCTGCGCGCGCTGACGGCGCTTGAGGATGGCGGCAATGCCGTTCTCATTCTCGGCGGGCTCAACAAGCAGATCCAGGGGGATGAGGCTCGCGCCGACGCCTATGCCAGCAGCAAGGCCAAGCGCGAGTTTTTCCTGACCCTCTATGGCAATTACAACGTAGTTGACCATTTCACGGTGGATGGCGCCCTCTATGAGCGGCAGGGTGCCGGGTGGCCCGTGGACGTGATCGTGATCCGGGGGCGCGGTAAGTCGGCCTTCGAAATGCCGATGACCCAGGCGCCCGCGCTCTATTCGACATGGGATCAGTTGAAGGAGAAGCTGAGTGACAGCACAGGATTGGCCATACGACAGCCCCAATCTTCTGGCCTGGGGAGCGGAGCAAAGCCTGGCAGCGACGGCAATCCCGTTGGAGGCACCGACTCTGGCAGCCAAGAAAATGAGCCGAACACAATACCTGGCAGCCCTGGCGGATCGGGTGGCGTGGATGGTCAGCCGGGAGCGGGACCCGCCGGCAGCGGTCCTGTGGCTGGAAGCGGAAATGCAGCGCTACAGCCTTCCGGTGGCAAATCAGGATCCCGAGGAGGGAGCAGAGGAAAACGCGCGGGCACTGATCGAGGAAGCCGGGGGAGTTCTGCTGGATCAGATAGCGATGGCAACGGACTGGCATCCCCGCAACCCGATAGCGGTTCGGCGCCTGCCGGAAGCGGTGGCAGCGATCAAGGAAACTCGCCTGCGCCAGTGGTGGGAAATGGCGATGCCGGCGCTGGAGGATCTGACCTAAACGCGCTGTTTGAGGATCTGCTGAACGAATACGCTCCCGAAGAGAAGCCGCCCGCTCCGCCGCCTGCACCGGCACCCACGCCCGCCCCGCGGCCTCCCTCTCAGCCTCCGTCAGGCAACCGACCGCCGGCTCCCCGCCCGGCTCCCCGCCCGGCTCCCCGCCCGGCTCCGCAGCCCGCCCCTGCGCCCGCACCGCCAAAGCCGAAAACTGCGCTCGACCAACTCAACGACATCTTCAACCCGAAAAACTCGGGCCCGAAGTTCAGTGTCGATGCGCCTTCCGATCTGCCGCCGGTGCCGGATGAAGCCTTGTGGCAGCAGGTCAGGCCGATCTTCGACGCCGCCGTGTCCGAGGTTGGCGCTGACCGCACAAACCCCGACGCCGCGATGCGCGCCGTCATCGGCACACTGGTGAACCAATACGGGTGGGGCCGTGACCAGATTAAAGGGATGCAGCCCTACGTCGTCCGCTACGCGGCGGCGGCGACGCGCCCGACCACGCCGGAACCGACGCCCGAGCCCGAGCCCGAGCCGCAGCAGGCTCCCGAACCCAAAACCACCACCACGCGCGACGAAGCGATCGGCGACGAGGACGCGCTGCAGGTCGACTATCAGCCGCAATCGAAAATGCGGCCGATGGGCACCCTGACGCCGGCCAACCTGCGCACCGCCACCAGCGAGGCGCTTGCGAACCTCGCGGCAGAGCATGACGGCGATCTTGACGCCTTCGTGGCCGACCGTCTCGGCTACACCAAGGACGAATTGCACAAATACTTTGGCGCCGAACAGGTCGATGCGCTGGCGCTGGGGATCAACCAGATTGACCGCGGACGCGCCCTGATTATCGGCGACCAAACCGGCGTCGGTAAGGGCCGCTTCGTCGCCGGCATGATCCGTTATGCCGACCGGAAGGGGCTCAACCCCGTATTCGTGACCGAGAAGGCTGCTCTCTACGCCGACATGGTCCGCGATCTCGGCAACATCGGTATGGCGAATTTCTGGCAGCAGATCCTCATCACCGACGACAAGAAGGTGCCGCTCGAAAATGGCGGCGAGTTGAAAAGCACGCCTGCCCAACTCAAGAAGGCGCTGGCGGGGATGAAGGAGACACGCAAGATGCCGCCGGGCATTCGCGCGATCTTCACGACCTACACGCAGATGCAGTATCTCGACCGCAAGACGACGCCGCGGCTCGAAGCCGTCCGCGCCATCGCTCCGAACGCCTTCCTGATCCTCGACGAGAGCCATAACGCCGGCGGTTCGGAGGAAAGCTGGGACGACGACGACGACACGATGACGCGAGGCCAGATCTTCCGCGGTCTGGTCGAAAGCGCCAAGACGGTTGCCTTTTCGAGCGCCACCTTCGCCAAGCGCCCCGACGTGATGACGCTCTATGCGCCCAAGACTGACATGGTCGAGGCCATCCCGGAGATGAACCGGCTGGTGCAAACCATCCGCGACGGCGGTATCCCGCTGCAGCAGGTCATCACCGCCCAGCTTGCCGAAGTTGGGCAGTATATCCGCCGCGAGCGCGATTTCGCCGGGATCGAGTATGAGCCGAAGCGCGTTGACGTCGACCGCGACGCCTACAGCCACCTTGCGGCGAATATGTCCGACATCAACGAGTTCTATGAGGACGAGGTCAAACACGTCATCAAGAATGTGCGCGGCTTCCTCAAAAAGACCGGCACCATCAAGACCCCCGACGGCGCCGTAGGTTCGCCGTCCGTGTCGTCGGCCGGTTTCGCGTCCGTGATGCACAACCTCATCGACCAACTGCTTCTGTCGTCGAAGGCCGAGGCGACGCTGGCCGAGGTGAAGGCCCAACATGCAGAAGGCCGCGCCGTCGTCGTGTCGATCAAGAACACGATGGGCAGCTTCATCGAGCAGTATGCCGAAGAAAACGACATCAAGAACGGCGACGATCTGCCGCTCTCCTTCAATGACCTGCTGCACCGCTACCTTGAGCGGACGCTGCGTTTCGCCATCAAGCCGCCCTTCGCCAAGAAGGGGACGGAGCCCACCCGCTACCGGCTGGACATCAAGCGCGGCCTCGCCGTGCGCATCGACAAGCCGAACGAAACCCTCGACATTCCGGCCGACGTCAGGGCCGAAATCGCGGATCTCAGCCGGACTTTCGCGCGCATCGCCAAACAGGTGAAGGCGGCGCCGTTGGAGCGGTATCCGCTCTCGCCGATCGACTACGTGCTGGATAACCTCAAGCGGTCAGGGATCACCGTCGGCGAGATCACCGGGCGGACGTATGCCTTGGCCTATGATGCCGCGGGCGCGGCAACCCTGCGCATTCGGCCGGCTGCGGAAACCGACACCGCCGGGCGCCGCAAGATCATTCGTGGCTTCAACGACGGCTCGATCGACTGTGTCCTGTTCAACCAGTCCGGTGCGACCGGCATCTCATTGCACGCGAGCGAGACGAACCCGCCCGCTGGGCAACGCCCGCGCACGCACATCATCGCCCAGCCCGAAGCCAACATCGACACGCAGATGCAGATGCTTGGCCGCGTGAACCGCACAGGCCAGGTCAACCTTCCGCGCTACATCCACATGATCGCCGATGTCCCAGCCGAGAACCGCCCCGCCGCGGTGTTGGCGAAGAAGATGGCGAGCCTCAACGCCTCGACCACCGCCTCGCGCAAGGGCAACCTGCAAGCCGACGAAATCCCGGACTTTATGAACGTCTATGGCGGTCGCGTGATCGTCCAACTGTTGAACGAGAATAGTGAGTGGCGCGGCATGATCCCGCTCTACCTGCCGGATCGCGTGGTAAATTCAGAGGCTGAGAAGTGGGCGCGCAAGATCTCTGGTTACATTCCGTTGATCCCCGACATCGCCCTGCAGGACGAGATGTATCGGGTGTGGGATAGCCGTTACCGTGAGACGATGAAGCACCTGACCGAAGCGGGCGAAAATGGGCTCGAAGCGCCGCGGCTCGATCTCGATGCGAAGGTTCTTGAAACAACGACGATCAATCCTGCGATTGGCAAGGGCGACACCCCTTTCACCGCCCCGGTCCTGTTGCACAAGGTTGACGTCAAGCGCGTGATCCAGCCGCCGTCCTTCAACCGGCTGGTGCAGATGATCGAGCGCGACGCCGGCGACAAGGCGCCCGACGTTCAAGGCGATCTCGAACGAGACGAGGCAGAGGATCGTATTGTCGCGGTCGCAAAGCGCGGGGCTCAAATCGGGCGCGAGCAAGTCGCCGCGATGCTTGCCGCTGCCGACGACCGGATCGACGAGATCAACGCCTCCGACAAGAGCGACGGGCAAAAGAAGTTCCTCACCGGGCAGGTCGAAAAGCAGCGGGACGCCGCCAAGTCCCTGCTGCCCAAGATTGTCCCGGGCGCCGTGCTGAGCTTCTGGCGATGGCTGGACAACGAGCCCTTCCGCGTTCTGTCGCTAGGGGTGCGCAAGGAAAGCAAGAGCGGCGTCGCATTGTCGGGTTATGCCTTCACCGGCCTGCGTGAAGATGGGTCGATGTTCCATCTGCGCCTCTCCGAGATCGAGACGGAGCGGACGCCCGACGGGAAGGTTCCGCTGGGTGGCATCCTTCTCGAAGGCGTGACGGCCGCCACCGCGGCACCTGGCGCGCTGCAGGCACACCGCCCGCATGAGGTCCAGGTTCCTCCGCAAGAGGCCTTGAAGTCGATCTTCGAGCCGCATCCATCGGTCGAGTATCCAGAGGCGGTTTTCAACTTCAACGGCCAAGACAGCGCCAACGAAGTCAAGCTCACGCGCGTCAAGCCGAGGCCGGGAGATCCGCCGGGCCGCTTCTACTGGCTTCGGCTTGGCGGCCAGCGGGGCATGTGGAGCGTATCGCCGGACTTCCGTCGCGAAGTCGAAGTGGCCTTCAACACCAAATTCAAAGACCATTACTACGGCTCAGGAACCCTGCTTGCGAAGGTCAACGAGGCCCAGGCGCTCGATGGCATGGAGCGCCTTGAAACCGATCACGACGAAACCGGATGGAAGCGCCCCCTCGGGCCATCTGAGCCGATGCCCCAGCTTTCCATATACGGGGGGGAGCCCAAAAAGACCGACTCCGAGGACGTGCGGGAATTGCTGGGACGGATCTACGACGACGCGAATGAGACGCGCGAGGAGCGATACATCGCCACAGGCAACCTGCTGGGCGGTTCGTCGATGGTTGGCGGCCAGATCGTCAACTACACCGAACACGGCGGCGCGCTGCGTCAGGGCGTGCTGCTGCGCCCTCACTTCGATTTCGAGGCATTTCAGGTTCGTCGCGCACCGCTGATTTCAACAGCACAGGCCAAGAATTTCCTGACGATGTCCGGTGGGATGCCGTTCATCGACACGACCAACCTGACCGTCAAGATCGCCAAGAACGATAAGGGTGGCTTCGCCATCACCGTGCCCAAGAGCAAGAAGAACGGCGCAGAATACTACCTCGATCGCAAACTGCGTGACGCGGTTGGCGAAGCCGAGGGCAAGGGCTTTGTCAGCGCCGGCGATCGGATGCGTGCCACCTTCGGGCTTGATAAGCTGGATGGTGTTCTGACCGCCATGCAGGAAATCATGGCGAAGCAGGGAACCAACTGGACGTCGACGCATCCCGATCTCAAGGGCTTCCTCGATGGCAGCGGCAAGATGCTGCTGGGGCAGAGCGATGCCTGGGAACCCTCCGACACACCCGCGCCCGCTGCCGTCGAGGCGGCCCTGGCGGCAGCCCGGGGCATGACGGGCGGGCAGATCGACATCGCCGCTGGCAGCCTTCCACGGGGCGTCAACGGCGTGGCGCTCGGCCGCGTCATTCGCACCGCCTTGTCGAACGAGACGCCGCGTGCGGTGCGCCATGAGGTGATCCACGCCCTGCGCAACCTGGGCGTGATCTCGCCGGCCGAATGGGCGACGCTCGAATCGGCGGCGAAGCGCGACGGCTGGGTGGCGAAGCACGGCGTTGAGGGCCGCTACGGCAGCCTCTCGGCCGAGGCGATGTTGGAGGAGGCCATCGGCGACCAGTTCGCAGCCTGGGAGATGGACGGCGGCCCGAAGGGCGGCCCGCTCAAGCGGGCTCTCTCGCGCGTGACGTCCTTCTTCGACCGGGCGGCCAACGCGCTGCGTCTGCAGGGCTTCCAGAACGCCCATGACGTGTTCGGTCGCATCGAAGGCGGCAAGATCGGCGCGCGCACCGCCGGCAGCCGGGGTCCGACGCGCGGCCCCGAGACAGTCGAGGACAGCGCGGAGCAGCTTCGCCGCTACTTCGGCCATACCGAGCATAACTTCCCGGTTGTGGGGCCGGATGGCAAGACGCTGAACCTCGCGGACCAACCCTGGATCGACGGGATGCCGCGCTACTCGCTGGCACCCCAGCCAGACGGCCAGGGCAATCTCGGCCTGCAGAAGCCGACGCCGCCGGCGAAGCCGACCACGCGCACCGAGGACTGGCTGCGCAAAATCCCGATCATCGGCGATCAGGCTGCCATTGCGGCGGCAACCGCTTTCGACACGGCAAATACGCTGCGGTCCATGGTTGCGCCGATGGCCGACAGCCGCGCCACCCCCGACGCCCGCGCCGACGTTACCCGGGCGGCCGACGACACCCGCGCCTCCCGCCACGCCTGGAACCGCGTCATCAAGAAGATCCTCGCCGACCACAAGCCCGAGCGGCGCAAAGCCATGTGGAACGCGAACGACCAGACCAGCCTTGCCGCCCAGGTCGGGCTGTCGAACGCTCAGGCGGAAAGCTATGGGCTCGACAAGCTGCCGGGCGAAGAACGGGCTATGGTGGACTGGCTGAATGACCAAGCACGCATCACCTGGGGCCGGGCGAAGCGGGTTGGCATCGTCCAGAGCGGCGACGGCATCCCCTACTGGACGCCACGCCAGGTGGTGAAATACGGCACCCCTGACGCGCATGTGGTCGAGGACATCGCCGTGATGGCGCAGGCTCTCAGCCGCATGTCGGAGGCCATCGCCGGCCGCGAGTTGGTGAACCGCATCGAGGCCACCGGCCGCCAGATCGGCCACACGCTGGTTTCCCACGGCCCGCCCGGCGGATCCGCACCGCTCGACTACCTCATGGGGATCAACAAGAGCGCACCCAGCTTCCGCACCCGCAAAAACTTCACCGTCGAGGAGACGAATGAGGCGGCCGTGCTGGGCATGGAGAACCCCGAGGACTTCTTCACGCTCGATCACCCGACTTTCCGCAAGATGGTTTGGGCGGGCTACGAGGCCGATGGCAAGACGCCAAGGTTCGCGCTGACGCAGATCTACATCCACAAGTCGTACGAGGGGCCGCTCAAGGCCTACCTGCGGCGCGAGTATCAGGGCCGGTTCATCTATCGGAGCCTGATGAAACTCAAGTCGAAGCAGATGATGGCGATCATGTTCGGCTTCGCGCACTTGAACGTCATCATCGGCCGCGCCTTCCCCATTGCCGGCGCCAACCCCGTGGCCTTCTGGCGTATGGGCCGCGAGGGCTACATGGCGAAGAACGACGCGGAAACGATGAACCGTGCCATCCGCTACGGCTTGGTTCCTATTGGCGGCGATTTTGGAAAATACGACATCTCGGGGATCGAGGAGGCTGGCGACATCGAGCCGGGCCGGTCGTGGACGGCGAAGGCGCTGGCGTTCTTCCCTGGTTTGGTTTCGCCGAATGCCGGGACCTCGGTGAAGAAGGCGGTCGACTACGCGGGCGACGTCATCCACCGCAAACTGCTGTGGGACCGCGTCGCGGATATGCAGGTCGGCATTTTTATGCTGGTCGAGCGGGAATTGCTGGGGAAGGGCAGGGCGCCCATTGTTGCTGGCACCGTCGCGGCGGACGTCGCCAACCGCCTGGCTGGCGCCATCCCGCAGGAGAGCATGAGCCAGTTGGCGGAGGAATTTGCCAACGTCGCGCTGTTCTCGCGGTCATACCGCACCGCCGGCTTCGGATTGCTCAAGGACGCGCTCATCGGCCTGCCCAAGAACCGGCAGGCGCTGATCGAGCGGACCTTGGGGCCAAGCGCGGTCGACACGGCCAACACGGACCTCAAGCGCATTGCTCGCGCCGTGGTCGCCGTTGATGCCACCCTGCTTTATGCGGCGCAGTCGCTCATGCAGTCGGCCTTCAACATCGGGATCAAGATGGCGATGTCCGGCTCGATCTCGTTCGGCGCCGCCGTGCAGCATGAGGGAGCGGCCTACCTCGAACGCCTGCACCACGGGCTCACGCACATGCCGTCATCGTGGAACCCACCCGACCTGTTCCGCGAGTTGTTCACGCCGATGGCCGACCATGAGCCGGGCAAAGAGGATCGCATTCTCTACGGCTACGACGACGACGGCACTGCCAAATACGTGCGGTTTCCTTTCGGCAAGTCGGTCGAGGACATCTATGCTTCGGAGGGCGCGCTCGATCTCGCCACGGGCCTGCCGCAGTTCTACCAGCAGATTGCCTCCCCGATCTTCCGAATCGGTAAGGCGTGGCTGTTGAACGAGGATGACTACGGCAAACCCATCCATAAGCAGAAGCCACAAGGGGTGTGGGAGCGCATGGGAGCCGGCTATGACCTGGCGGTGGTTGCCGTGCGCTACTCCCTGCCGACAGTGGCGATCGACAGCGCCGCCAAACTGGCGCGGGGCAAAGGCGGCTGGAAAGAGGCCGCGCAGATTATGGGCGCCATGACCGGCTTCTCCCTCTCGCGCGGCTACCCTGGCGGGCCGGTCAAGGGGCAGGTCAACCTCATCAAGAAGGATGCCCGGTTTGCCTTCGACAAGGCCTACTCGCAGATTGCCGAGGCTGTGAAGGCTGGGGAGTTCGCCAAGGCGCGCTCACTCATGGCGGAGGCTGGGGTAAAGGTGCCCCGCGACCAAACTCGCGTCATCCGGCAGATCACGCACCCAGGAGTATCCAACCGTACTGCGAACAAGCAGCTGCGCGGCGCCACCCCGGAGGCGAGGGCACGGTTCGACCGGATCCAGCAGATCGAGCAGGAGCGGCGGGCGCCATAGGGACAAAAGAAAGGCCCCGCGTGGACTTGCCGCGTCCGGGGCCTAGCCTATGGGGCCAAAGTTTATTGGAGGAGACTGCCAAGCAAGCAGCCAGCGGCGGGCGCTTACCATACCCTGCTGGCTCGCGCACTCTCGCATTTGCTTGTTTTGGGCGTCAAGAAAATAGTTAGTAGCCGGGTTTTATTGTTTATTCGAACAGCTCGGGAACAAATCTGTGACGGGAGTGTGTCTGGCAAACGGAACCAAACGGGATACTGTGACCGTTTTGTGCCTGATGTCCCCATTTTGTTCCCATTGCGCCCGCCCGTTCTGTGCTGTAGATAATCGCTCAACGGCAGGAGTTAGCTGCCGTTTAGAGAAGGTCGGAGCGTAGCGCAGTCTGGTAGCGCATCAGTCTGGGGGACTGAGGGTCGTGGGTTCGAATCCCGCCGCTCCGACCAAAATTTCCACGAGCACCGCAGCAGGGGACGCGCGCTTGCGATGTTCTCGACGAGCACCTCGATACCGATACACTGACGTCACCCGCGCCGCCGATGGGCCATTGCCGCCGAACCGCAACAGGCCGATGATCGTGTCATGACCGAACGCCAAAAGATCATCGTGCTTACCGGGGCAAGCCGCGGCATCGGCCACGCCACCGGGCGGATTTTTGCCGATGCCGGGTGGCGCGTGATCACCGTCTCGCGCCAGGAATTCTCGCCGCGCTGCCCCTGGCTCGGCGGCCCGGACGACCATTTGAAGATCGACCTTGGCGACATCGCGAGCCTGCCGCGTGCCATCGCCGAAATGCAGGGACGGCTGCCCGACGGCAAGCTCGATGCGCTCGTCAACAACGCCGGGATTTCCCCCAAAGGGACCGGCGGCACGCGGCTCGGCGTGCTGCAATCCGATGCCGCCACCTGGATGGCCGTGTTCAGCGTCAACCTGTTTTCGACCGCTTTGCTGGCGCGTGGCCTGATCGACAATCTCGCCGGCGGCGGCGCGATCGTGAATGTGACATCCATCGCCGGGTCCCGGGTCCATCCCTATGCGGGCTCGGCCTATGCCTGTTCAAAGGCCGCGCTGGCGACGCTGACGCGGGAAATGGCCAACGAATTCGCGCCGCGCGGGGTGCGGGTCAATGCGATATCGCCGGGCGAGATCGACACGGCCATTCTGTCGCCCGGCACCCGCGAATTCGCGGATCGCGAAGTCCCGATGCGCCGTCTCGGCCGGCCGGACGAGGTGGCGGATGCGATCTTTTATTTGTGCAGCGCCCAGGCGAGCTACGTGAACGGCGCCGAACTGCACATCAACGGCGGCCAGCACGTATAGGCTGCCCCTCGCAAAGATCGTTGACAGGACGCGTGCGGCAGGAGACGCTGGGGCCTGGGATATATCCAAAATAGAACAGGGGGCCTTATGCAGCAGAAATCTGGGCTGACGCGTCGTACGATGCTTGCCATGGGGGCAGGGTTGGCGAGTTTCGCAACACTGTCCACCGGCGGGTCGGCGGGGGCTGCCACGCGCGGCGGCAAGCTGATCTACGCGCGCTACGCCGACAGCCTGCTGCTCGATCCGGTCTGGACCGATGCCAACGTCGATATCTGGGTGACGAGCTCGATCTACGAAACCCTGCTGTCCCCGACCGATGACGGCAGGGACGTGAAGCCCGGCCTCGCCACCAAGTGGGAATTGTCCGACGCAGGCAAGACCATCACATTGACGCTGCGCGAAGGTGTGAAATTCTCCGACGGCGCAGCGCTCAAGGCGTCGGACGTCAAGTTCTCGCTCGATCGCGCGCGCAACCCGAAAAACGGCGCCTGGACCGATATGGTCGCCTCGATCGACAGCATCGAAGCCAAGGAGCCGTCGAGCGTGGTGCTGAAACTCAAGCACCCCGACCCGACGCTGCTGCCGGCGCTGGCGATGTTCAACACCGGCATCCTCCCCGAAGGCCCCTATATGGCGACCCAAGGGGCCACCGAGGACGCAAAATACAAGGCCTTCGCCGAGCACCCGATCGGCACCGGCCCGTTCATGCTCGCGTCGTGGCAGCGCAGCCAGAAGATGGTCTTCAAGCGCA
>CANFKS010000055.1 GCA_947447625.1 Rhodospirillales bacterium
GCCTGGATACCGCCCGCCGTCATCCGCCATCCCTGGCCGAACCAACGCTTCGACGTCAAACATCCAAGGCAAGAGCCGAGTGCGTTAGCAGCGCATGCTCGGATCTGTGCGGGGGGCGCGGCGTGAGCCGCGTCCCTACCGCGACTGCCAAGGTGGGGAATTCCCCTTGATGTTCTGTTTATGTTCTGGCAGGCTGCGATGATGAGTGCCACGCCATTTCTTCCGGGTTTGTTTGCTGGATCGTCTGATTATGCTGCGATTCCCGAGGGGGAGGCGGTGGCGGCGCTGGCTGAGGCGATCCGGCGGGGGAGTGGGCGGTGGTCGCGGGAGGCGGAGTGTTATTTGGCGTCGGTGGCCGCGGAGGTGGTGCTGGATCGGTTGGCCGAGCGGGGGTTGGAGGTGGTGCGGCGGGTTCATTCCAAATAAGCGCTTCCTTGTTTGTAAAGAAAGAAGCCCTTGCTGCCCTGCCTATATCGGCTGTGCGGCACTGGCTGGGGCGGGAGGGATCGAACCTCCGCATGGCGGAATCAAAATCCGCTGCCTTACCGCTTGGCGACGCCCCATGCGCAGCCCTTGATTAGGTCGCGTTTGCGTGCGCCGCAACCCCACCCCCCCAGGTCCACCACCCCGTTCGTGCAAGTTTTTGTGCAATGGCGGTTGCGGTGGCGGCGGTGGGGCAGAGGGCGAGGCAGGTGGCGCCGGATCCGCTCATGCGGGCAAGGCGGGTGGCGGGTTCGGCGCGGAGGGCTTCGAGGACGGTGGCGATGACGGGAGACAGGGCGATGGCAGGGGGTTCGAGGTCATTGGCGCAGGTGGCGAGGGATCGGGCCATGGTGGTTGCATCGGGCCAGGCGGCGGGGAGGTCGGCTGGGGGGCGGAAGGGGCCGGTGCGGGCTTTGAAGACGGCGGGGGTGGGGACCGCGATGCCGGGGTTGACGAGGACGAGGCCGAATGCGGGGATGCTGGGGGCGGGGCCGAGGGTTTCGCCGATGCCTTGCATCCGGGCCGGCGTCTTGGCGAGGCACACCGGGACGTCGGCGCCGAGGGTGAGGGCGAGGGCGGGCGGCGGGGGGGGGAGGTGCCAGAGGCGGGTGAGGAGGCGGAGCGTGGCCGCGGCATCGGCCGAGCCGCCGCCGATGCCGGATGCGACGGGGAGGTTTTTGGTGAGGCGCAGGCGGGCACAAGGAGGGATTCCGGCATGGTGCGCAAGGGCGCGGGCGGCGCGCAGGACGAGATTGTCAGGATCGGTTTGCAAGGCGGCGGCGAAGGGGCCGTCGATGGTGAGGGTGAGGGTCTCGGCCGGTTCGGCGGTGATGAGGTCACCGACTGGGGCGAAGATGACGAGGCTGTCGAGCAGATGGTAGCCGTCGGGGCGGCGGCCGGTGACGTGAAGGAAGAGGTTGATTTTGGCCGGGGCGGGCTCGCTCAGCAATGACGTGAGAGCCATTATGGGGGCTCAGAAGCCGGCGGCGTCGCGCAGTTTGGATTGCAGGGTGGGGATTTCGTCAGCGTCGGGCTTGAGGTTGAGGGCGCGGCGCCATTGGAAGCCGGCTTCGCGCTTGCGGCCGCCGGCCCAGTAGATGTCACCGAGATGTCCGTTGATGGTGGGGTCTTCGGGCATCATTTCGACGGCGCGTTCGAGGTATTTGGTGGCGCCGCGGACGTCGCCCTGACGGAACAGGACCCAGCCGAGGCTGTCGACGATTTCGCCGTCGTTGGGGCGCAGCGCAACCGCGCGCTCGATCATCTCGCGGGCGCGGGCCAGGTTGCGGCCTTGCTCGGTCCAGGAATAGCCGAGGTAGTTCATCACGAAGGGCTGTTCGGGCTGGAGTTTGAGGGCGAGGAGGAGGTCGGCTTCGGCCTTGGTCCATTGCTTGGCCCGATCATGCGCGATGCCGCGGTTGTAGTAGAGCGGCCAGTGGGCCAGGACCGGGGGTTGGGGGAGCAGGGCAATGGCGCGGTCATAGGCGGCGACGGCTTCGGGGAATTTCCTTTTCTGACGCAGGAGGTCCCCCTGCATCGTGGGGATTTCAGGGCGGTCGGGGGCGGCCTCGGCGATCTGGTCGAGGAGTTTGAGCGCGGTTTCGCTGTTGCCGAGGCGGTCCGCGAGGCCGGCCTGGCGGAGGAGGATGAGGGGGATCAGGGGGTCATTGGCGGGGATGGCGTTGAGTTGAGCGAGGGCAAGGTCGGGTTTGGCGCGGCTTTCGTGAAGGTCGGCGATCAACAGGCGCAGGGAGGCGTTGTCGGGGTCGAGATCGAGGGCGAGTTGGGTGAGGACGAGGGAGAAGGCGGCGCGTTCCTGCCCGCGGAGCGCTGCGGCGAGGGTGAGGTAAGTCTCGGCCATGCCCTGGATCGGGCTGGTGATGGCGGGGGCTGCGATGCGCTCGATGACGGCGGGCAGGGCGATGGCGAATTCGGGGGCGGCGGCGGCGAGGGCGGCGAGGGTTTTGCGGGCATCGTCGAGGCGGCCCTGGCGGGCCTGCCACGAGGCGACGTGGCGGGCGAGTTGGTAGTCGGTGCCGCCGAAATCGGCGATGGCGGCGCGATAGAGGCGGGTGGCTTCGGCCGGTTTCTTGGCGAGGTCGGCGATCATGGCGCCATGCAGGGCGTAGAGGGCCTTCAGGCGCTGGGCGTCCGGGGCGGATTGAAGGGTGGCCAGCGCCACATCGGTGCGGCCTTGGCCGGCCTGGATCCAGGCAATGAGGAGGGGGTGCAGGATCTGGGCGATGCCTTGGCGGGGTAGGCTGTTGATGCGGGTTTCGGCTTGTTCCCATCGGCCGGCTTTGGCGTCGATGCCGGCGAGAAGCATGATCGCGGCCTGGTCGTCGGCCATCATGGGGGCGAGTTCGACGGCTTGCGGTTTGCCGGCGAGCAGGGCGGTGATGAAGGCCTGCTGGCGGAGTTCGATATTGGTGGGGTCACCCTCCAGGGCCCTGAGATACTGGCTGGCGGCAAAGTCGTTGTCGCCTTGGCCCGCGGCAAAGCGGGCGGTCAGGTAGGCCGAGGCGGCACCTGGGGGGGGGGCGTCCGCGGGGGACGACGCACCCGCCGCGGCGCAGGCGGAGAGCAGCGAGAGGGCCAGCAGGATCGAGCGCGAGAGCGACGGAACATGATGCATGGTCTGATCTTATCAGCCTGTCCCGCGTTGTGCCACGGGCGCGTGCATGTGCCTTGCTGCGGTCATGATTGCGACGTGATGCGGACGAATTCAGTGCGCAGGATGTGTTCTGGGACACAGCCGGGTCCGTTCATCTTTTGGTAACCGCTCGGCGTCACGATGGCTTGAAGACACAACCATCCCGGCAGGAGATCGACCGATGTTGGCGCACACGATGCCCGAGATTTCCGCTCTTTGTTATGACGACGTGGAACCCGCGCGGCTGGAGGCCGAAGAGGGGGTGATGCGTTCGGCGAGGGAGGTTTTGCGGGGGGCGTGGTTGGAATTTCTGTGTCGCGTCCTGCCGCCGTTGCCCATGGGGCACGCGGGGCAGGACGCGGCGCAGGGTTATTCGGCGGCTTCGGCGTAGGCTTCGAGTGGCGCGCAGGTGCAGATCAGGTTGCGGTCGCCGTAGACGTTGTCGACGCGCTTGACCGGTGGCCAGTATTTGGAGGCGGCCACGAAGGGCAGCGGGAAGGCGGCCTGTTCGCGGGAATAGGGATGCGACCAGGTCTCCGCCATGACTTCGCGGGCGGTATGGGGGGCGTTTTTCAGAGGGTTGTCGGCTCTGTCGAGGCGGCCTGCGGCAATGGCGTCGATTTCGGCGCGGATGGCGATCATCGCGTCGCAGAAGCGGTCGATCTCTGATTTCGATTCGCTTTCGGTCGGCTCGATCATCAGCGTGCCGGCGACGGGCCAGGACATGGTGGGCGCATGGAAGCCGAAATCCTGCAGGCGCTTGGCGATGTCCTCGACCTGGACATTGGAGTCGGCGGCGAAGCCGCGGCAGTCGATGATGCACTCGTGCGCCACCATGCCGGATTTGGCGGTGTAGAGGATCGGGTAGTGGGGCGCGAGGCGGCTGGCCATGTAGTTGGCGTTGAGGATGGCGACTTCGGTGGCTTTGGTCAGGCCCGGGGCGCCCATCATGCGGATATAGGCGTAGCTGATGGGCAGGATCAGGGCGCTGCCGTAGGGGGCGGCGGAGACCGGGCCGTAGGAGGTTGCGGGCCCGGCGTCATCGCGCAGCGGGTGGTTGGGCAGGAAGGGGGTAAGATGGGCCGCGACGCAGACCGGGCCGACGCCGGGGCCGCCGCCGCCATGGGGGATGCAGAAGGTCTTGTGCAGGTTGAGGTGGCAGACATCGGCGCCGATGGCGCCGGGGCTGGTGAGGCCGACCTGGGCATTCATGTTGGCGCCGTCCATGTAAACCTGGCCGCCCTGGTCGTGAATGATGCGGCAGATGTCCCGGATTTCCTCCTCGAAGACGCCGTGGGTCGAGGGGTAGGTGATCATCAGGGCGGCGAGGCGCGGGCCGTGCAGTTCGGCCTTGGCTTTGAGGTCGGCGACGTCGACATTGCCGTCCTTGTCGCAGCCGGTGACGACAACCTTGTAGCCGGCCATGGCGGCCGATGCCGGGTTGGTGCCGTGGGCCGAGGACGGGATGAGGCAGATGTCGCGGGCTGCTTCGCCACGGCTTTCGTGCCAGGCGCGGATGGCGAGGAGGCCGGCATATTCGCCCTGGCTGCCGGCGTTTGGCTGGATCGAGACGCCGGCAAAGCCGGTGGCCTGGCAGAGCCAGCCGGTGAGGCGGTCGATCATGGTCTTGTAGCCGACGGTCTGGTCGGCGGGCGCGAAGGGGTGCATCTCGGCGAAGCCGGGCAGGGTGATGGGGATCATCTCCGCCGTGGCGTTGAGTTTCATGGTGCACGAACCGAGCGGGATCATCGAGCGGTTGAGCGCGACGTCCTTGTCTTCGAGGCGCTTGAGGTAGCGCAACATTTCATGTTCGGCGTGGTAGGCCGAGAACACGTGCTGCTGCAACAGCGTGCTGGTGCGCACGACGGCGCCGAGCAGGGAGACGGGCGCGCTGGAGAGGCCGCCGCCGAGGATTTCGGCGAGGGTCTGCAGGTCGGCACGGGTGACGGTTTCGTCGAGCGCGATGCCGATGCCGGTGGCATCGATGCGGCGCAGGTTGAAGCCGGCGTCGAGGGCTGCCTGCATGATCGAATCGGTGCGCGGGCCGGCCTCGATGGCGATGGTGTCGAAGTAGGCGCCGTGGCGCAGGGCCATGCCGCCGTTCGCGGCGGCGCCGGCGAGGAGGCGGGCTTGCAGGTTGACGCGGCGCGCGATGCGCTTGAGACCTTCGGGGCCGTGCCAGACGGCATACATTGCAGCCATCACGGCGAGCAGCACCTGGGCGGTGCAGATGTTGGATGTGGCTTTCTCGCGGCGGATGTGCTGCTCGCGGGTTTGCAAAGCAAGGCGCATGGCGGGCGCGCCCGCTGCATCGACGCTGACGCCGACGAGGCGGCCGGGCATCGCGCGCTTGAGTGCGTCGCGGGTGGCGAAAAAACCGGCATGGGGGCCGCCGAAGCCCATCGGCACGCCGAAGCGCTGGGCGGAGCCGACGACGATATCCGCACCCATTTCGCCCGGGGGCGTGAGCAGAACCAGGCTGAGCGGATCGGCTGCGACGATGGCGAGCGCCTGAACGGCGTGGGCGGCGGCGATTTCGGGCGCGAGGTCGCGGACTTCGCCGGTCGTGCCGGGGTATTGCAGGACGATGGCGAAGGGTTTGGCGGCGGCGATGGCGGCGAGATCGCCGGGGGCGAAATCGACCAGTTTGATGCCGAGCGGCCAGGCGCGGGTGGCGAGGACGGCGCGGGTTTGCGGGTGAAGATCGGTGGCGAGCGCGATGGTGTCGGATTTGGCTTTGGCACTGCCGTGCGCCATGTGCATCGCTTCGGCGGCGGCAGTGGCTTCATCGAGCAGGGAGGCGTTGGCGATGTCCAGGCCCGTCAATTCGCAGATCATCGTCTGGTAGTTGACGATCGCTTCGAGGCGGCCCTGGGCGATTTCGGCCTGGTAGGGGGTGTAGGCAGTGTACCAGCCCGGGTTTTCCAGGACGTTGCGCAGGATGACCGGCGGCGTGTGGGTGCCGTGGTAGCCGATGCCGATCAGGGATTTCTTGAGCACGTTGCGGGTCGAGAGATCGCGCAATTCGGCGATGGTGGCGGCTTCGTCGATCGCTGGCGGCAGGTCCATCGCCTGTTGGGCGCGAATCGAGCCGGGGACGGTGCGGGCCGCGAGGTCATCGAGGGTGGCGGCACCGATGGCGTGGAGCATGGCGGCGATGTCGGCGGTATCGGGCGCGATGTGGCGGGCGACGAAACTGTCGGCTGCCTCAAGGGCTGCGAGTTCGGCAAGCGGTTCCATCACAGCGTCTCCAGGAACGCCTGATAGGCGGCCGCGTCCATCAGGGCGTCAAACGCGGCGGGGTCGGCGAGTTCGATTTTAAAGAACCAGGCACTCGATTCGGCGGCCTGGTTGACGAGGCCGGGTTCGTCGACGATCGCTTGGTTGGCTTCGACCACCCTGCCGGTGAGGGGGGAATAGACGTCGGACGCCGCCTTGACGCTTTCGACGACCGAGCAGGCCTCGCCTTCCTCGACATCGCGGCCGGCTTCGGGGAGTTCAACGAAAACGACATCGCCGAGCGCGTCCTGGGCATGGTTGGTGATGCCGACGGTGGCGATCGTGCCGGCGAGCGAGACCCATTCGTGGTCTTTGGTATAGCGCATGGGGGCGTTCCTTTAGCGGACGTAGCGGTGGGGGAAGAAGGGAAGGGCAACGACGCGGGCGGGCAAGGGTTTGCCGCGCACCATGAGGGAGAGGGCGGTGCCGACGGCGGCAAGGTCGGCGCGGACATAGCCCATGGCGACCGGCGCGTTGCAGGAGGGACCGAAGCCCCCGGAGGTGATTTCACCGGCGTGGCTGCCGTCGGGGGCGCGGATTTCGGTATGGCCGCGGGCCGGGGCGCGGCCTTCAGGCTGGATGCCGACGCGCTTGCGGGGGGGGCCTGCTTCGAGCATGGCGCGGACTTTATTGGCGCCGAGGAAGTCCCAGTCTGTTTTGCGGCGCTTGGACATCACCCACATCAGTGCGGCTTCGACCGGGTTGGTGGTTTCGTCGATGTCGTTGCCGTAGAGGCACAGGCCGGCTTCGAGGCGCAGGGAGTCGCGGGCGCCGAGGCCGATGGGCATCACTTCGGGTTCGGCGAGGAGGGCGCGGGCGATTTCGGTGGCATGTTCGGCGGGGATGGAGATTTCGTAGCCGTCTTCCCCGGTGTATCCCGAGCGGGAGATGTGGCACGTGGCGCCGAGGAGGCGCGTGGTGATGAAGCCCATGAATGGCATGGCGGCGACTTCGGGGGCGAAGCGGGACAGGACGGCGACGGCTTCGGGCCCTTGCAGGGCCAGGAGGGCCCGGTCGGTGTGGGATTCGAGCATAACGCTCTTGGGGAGGTGAGCGGCGATGTGGGGGAGGTCGATGTGTTTGCGGCTGGCGTTGACGACAAGGAAAAGATGATCCTCGCCCAGGTTGGCGACCATGAGGTCGTCAAGGATGGTGCCTTCGGCGGTCATCAGCAGGGTGTATTTCTGGCGGCCGGGCTGCAGGCCGATCATGTCGCCAGGGACGAGGGCTTCAAGAGCCGCAGCGGCGCCGGGGCCGCGCAGGCTGGCCTGGCCCATGTGCGAGACGTCGAACAAGCCGGCCTTGGCGCGGCAGTGGAGATGTTCGGTGAGAATGCCGGCGGGGTATTGGACGGGCATCGAATAGCCGGCAAAGGGGACCATCTTGCCCCCGAGTTCGCGATGCAGGGCATCGAGGGGCGTGAGGTTCAAGGGTTCGTCGGTCATGTCGATACTCCGCGCACAGGTCCCCCGCCGGCATCATGCCGACAGGATCGACCCCCCTCTGTCGCGGAACCTGAGAGATTCACGCACACCGTTTGGACACGGGCGCCCTTACTCCGTCGGTGCGGCACACCTGATGGGCGGGCCGGCTTTCCAGAGATCCTTGCTCCCCTGGCGGTCCTCGGTACCTGAGCGTTTCCGGGGGCCGGTTGCGCCTTCGGCGGTGGCGAATCGGCTGCCACTCTCTCCCGCCTGGGATAGATCGAACGGCCCAGTATGGACGCCTGTGGTGTTGCGTTCAAGCAGCGTTCAACGGCGCGTGTCTCAGCCCGTTTTCGGCGGGGGGGCCACATAGGTCTCGGCGTTGTCAGGATTGACGGCGCGGCGGACATAGTCGGCGGCGGTGGGGGCGTAGAGGCGCCAGATGCGTTCGAGTTCATCGAGGGGGTGGTCATGCGCGTCGACGCGCAGGTCAACGAGGGGGAAGCGTTCGGTGTCCACGACCAGGAGCGCGGCGGAGGCGATGGCGGCGGTTTCACCGCCGGCGCGCTCGCCGGCCTGGATCGCGGCAACAAGGCGATCGGCGAGAGGGAGGATGGGGTCGGCTTCGAAGGCCTGGACCATGGCGGCGGGCATGGCAGGGTCACGGATGATGTTGCCGATGGCGACGCAGTCGGTGCCGTGGGCTTCGCCGTGAGCGGGGCGAACGGAGGTGCCGGTGAAGGCGGCGGTGCGCCCGGCAGCGTCGATGGCGGCGAGTTGGCGCCAATGGGCGTGCGGTGTGCCGATGGCTGCGCCTTTCACGGCATCGGTGGCGGAGAGCCCGGCTTGCATCATGTCGAGCATCATGGGGCCAAGGCGAGGGTCGGTACGGTGCTGGGTGAGGACGGCGCCGATGCCGGCGCGGGCAAACTGGCAACGGGCGCCGACGCCGATGGCGGAGGTGGTGACGATGGCACCGAGTTGGCCGGTGCGGGGGCAGCGGCCAAGGAGCGAGAAGGTCATGGGTCGGGTTCCACCATGCCGGCGTGTTCGAGGAGGGATTGGGCGCTCGCGTCCCACGACACCGGCTGGAAGTCCCGGCGCACGCGGGCCTCCCATTCCGCGAGGCCCGGCCTGTCGGAAAGCGTGTCGCGGATCACACGGACGACGTCGTTGAGGTCGTCAGGGTCGAAGTAACGGGCCAGGGCCCCGCCCGCTTCGGGCAGCGAGGTGACGTTGGAGACGATGCACGGCTTGCCCAGGGCATGGCTTTCGGTGACGGGCAAGCCCCAGCCTTCGTAGAGCGAGGGAAACACGGTGAAGAGGCAGCCTTGATAGAGGTGGACCAGTTCGGCATCAGAGGGGCTCTCGATGAGAGCAATCTTGCCGCCGAGGAGCTGGGTGTTGTGCAGTTGCTGGAGGAGGTCGTTGACCAGCCATCCGGTGCGGCCGGCGAAGACGAGGGTGGGGATTGTTGCGGGGGGGAGGTCACTGAGCAGGCGGCGCCAGGCGCGGAAAAGGATGGTGTGGTTTTTGCGGGCTTCGATCGTTGAGACGAAGAGGACGTAGCTGCCGGCGGGCGGCAGGTCGCGCGGTCGGGGGGCTGTAGCATCGGGGAGGGTTGCGGCGACGCCGAAGCCAGTGCCGATGGGGATGGTACCGACGGGCCGGGCGAGGAGGATACCGCTATGCGTGGCGTAGGCTTCGACGTCGCGCGCCGAGAAGCGGGAGTTGGCGAGGACGATGTCGGTTTCCGGGAGGATTGTTTCAATCCAGTTGGTAAAGTGCCATATCAGGCGAGGATCACACCATTCAGGGTGGCGTATGGGGATTAGGTCGTGGACAAGGATCAGAACCCTAATCCCCAGGCTCCGGCGGGTTTGGGCCAGCATTTCGGCATAAAGCGGGTTGCTCCATGAGGCGCCGAGGATTGCGAGGACATCGCCGGGTGCGGCGAGGTCGGACAGCGGGACGAGGGGGCGCTGATCGGCGGGCTTGGGGTTGCGGGTGAAGAGGGCGCGGGGGATATCGGGCAGGCGACGGAGGACTTCGATCTGGCTGCGCAGGGCAGCGAGTTGGGCGCGGGCGACGGCGACGAGCGCGATTCTGACGGGGGGCTGAAGGCGGGTCAGCAGCCGGCGCAAGGCGATGCGGGCGGGGGATACGGTGATCGGGGTGACTTGGGTGGGCTGGCGCAGCGTGGCGTCGGCGTGTGTTGCGATGCCCCTAAAGACGGCGTCAACCTCGGCCCAGGCGACTTCGCAAAAACTGCCGTGGCGGTGACGCAGGAAGCGGATACGGTCAGCGCCGGCGCGGGCGCGCATGGCTTTTTGCAGTTCGAAGGCCAAGCGCTGAATGCCGCTCGGGCGGTGGTTGGCGGTGCCATAAGCGAACAGGTCTTCCACATCGATCCATATGCGCACAGTGCGGCTCGCCTTTGCAGACTCCGCACTCGGGCGGTGCGGCTTATGGTTGCGGACATGCATCGATAAAGCGGAGCCAGCGGCATGGCGCAGGGTTCAGGCGCTCCCGGATCGTTCAGGCAAGGACATGCTCGACATGCACACCGCGGCAGTCGACCTCATATTCAAGGTCTATGATGGGGGGGCGGTTGTAGTGCCAGGTGATGCCGTGGGCGGCGGCACCGCGGGCCACGAGGTCGGTGGCGAGGAAGGGATGGATGTTGTGGATTGTGTAGACCTGGGTGGCGGTCGTTTTGGCCCAGGCGGTGCCGAGTGCGGCCATGCGATCCTCCATGATCCGGTGGACGTGGGCAGCTTTGCGGCGCAGTCCGTCAGGGGAGAGATCGCGGAAGGCAACGGTGGCTTCGGCGTAGGTGGGGCGGCCTTCAATGGATTCGCCGCTGCCGGCGATGACGAAGGAGGGCGGAGCGTCGCTGGCTTCGACGGTGTAGCTGAAGGCATGGAAGGAGGGGGTCGGCGGGGGCGCGATTTCGGGGCACACATTGGAGCGGGCGACCGGATTATGCCCGGTGGTGAGCAGGCCCCAGGCGTCGAGGGTTTTGGCATACCGGGTGTTGAAGTCGAGGAAGCCCTGGTCGTCGAAGGGGGCGGGGGAACGCAGTTCGCAGGCGCAGAGGGCGGTCAGCGGGCGGCCCTGCGCCTGGAGATAGGCGGCGATGGTCGCAAACCCGTCATCGAGCGGGATGGGGGTGGGGAACATGGCGCGGGCGATGCGGTGGCCAGGGAGGGCGGCCACGGCGGCGGAGTATTGGAAGACGCCGCGGACGAAGCGGTAGCCGCCTTGGGGCAGGTCGATCAGATCGCTCACGCAGGGTCTCCTGGTTATTCGCCGTCAATTTTAGCGTGACGTCAGGTTAGCACCAATCCCCTGGAATCTAACCAGGTTCTGAATCAGAAATCAGTTTTTCCTTTTTCAAAAAAATAAGCGTTTTCAGAAGTTTAGGCGATCGTGTGCTTCATGGCTCCGTCGATCCCGTATCCGCCGCTCACATCTATATCCGGCGGACGGTGTAGCTCTGTTCGAGGTTGCGAACGATTTCGCTGCTGTGCTCGGCGTCGCGGGCCTCGAACATGACTTCAAGTTGTGCGGCTTGGACGGAGGGGGAGGCGAAAAGCCGGTGATGCGACACGTCGATGATGTTACCCCCGGCGGTACCGATGCGTCCGGCGATGTCGGCCAGCACACCGGGACGGTCCGGGATTTCGAGGACGAGGCGCAGGAGGCGACCGTCGCGCAGCAGGTTGCGGAGCAGCACGTTGGCGAAGATGCGGGCGTCGATATTGCCGCCGCAGACTGGGACGCCGATTTTGCGGCCCTTGAAGCGGTCGGGGAAGGCGAGGAGGGCGGCGATACCGGCCGCACCTGCGCCCTCGGCGACAATTTTGGCGCCCTCAGCGAGCAGCGCGATGGCCTCCTCGACGGCGCGCTCGGGGACGACGACGACGTCGGCGACGTGACCGCGGATGACGGCGAAGGGATGTTCGCCGATGTCGCGCACGGCAATGCCCTCAGCGATCGTGGCGCCGCCGACATGGACGGGCTGGCCGGCAAGGCGTTGGGCGACGGCGGCGTAAGCGGCGACTTCGACGCCAATGATCTCGATGCCGGGTTTGATGCCGGCGGCTGCGACCGCGCAACCGGCGATCAGGCCGCCGCCGCCGATGGGGATGACGAGCATGTCAAGGTCGGGCGCGTCTTCAAGGAGTTCGAGGGCCAGCGTGCCTTGGCCGGCCATGACCTGGCGGTCGTCGAAGGGGTGGATCGAGACCAGGCCTTCCTCGCGGGCAAGGTGCTGGGCATGGGCGGCGGCGTCGGCGAGGGTTTCGCCGTGGAGCACCACGCGCGCGCCCCAGCCGCGGGTGCGGGAGACCTTGGTGAGCGGGGTGAACTGCGGCATGACGATCACGGCCTGGATGCCGAGGAGCTGGGCATGGCGGGCGACGGCCTGGGCATGGTTGCCGGCGGAGACAGCGACGACGCCGGCGCGGCGTTCCTCCTCGGAGAGCAAGGCCAGGCGGTTGGCCGCGCCGCGTTCCTTGAAGGCGCCGGTGGCTTGCAGGTTTTCGAGTTTGAGGGTGACCTCGGCGCCGGTCGCACGGGAGATGGTGTCGCACTTGACCGACGGGGTGCGCAGGACGCGGCCGGCGATGCGCTCCCCGGCTGCGCGGATTTCGGCTAGGGTCAGCATTTCGGGGTATCCTCGAAGGAAAGAAGGCAAGCAAGGCCGGGGCGTTGCCCCATGCCCCACCAGGGGCCAAGCCCCTGGACCTCTGGTTCACGTCATCAGATGAATTTGACCGAGAGGATTTCGTAGCTGCGATCGCCGCCAGGCGCGGGGACCGATACGGTGTCGCCAACCTTCTTGCCGATCAGAGCTTTGGCCAGAGGGGCGGAAATCGATAGGCGCGCGGCCTTGATGTCGGCTTCATGAACGCCAACGATCTGGTAGGTGGCCTCGCGCTCGGTCTCCTCGTCGATGACGCAGACATGGGCGCCGAACTTGACGTGATCGCCGCTCAGCAGCGACGGATCGATCACCTCAACGGCGCCGACGATCTCCTCGAGTTCGGCAATGCGGCCCTCCAGGAAGGATTGCCGCTCACGCGCGGCGTGATACTCGGCGTTTTCGGACAAGTCACCATGGCTCCGCGCCTCGGCAATGGCGCGAATGACCGCGGGGCGCTCGATGCTTCGCAACGTACGCAACTCCTCTTCCAACCTCAGCAGGCCGGGAGCGGTCATCGGGAACTTCTGCACGGCGGTAACCTCGCAGCGAGACAAGAGGGGAACGAATGATCGGAGAAACGACGACATTCCGGCAAGCCGGCGCCGCGGACGGGTTTGCTCAACCCGTTCGCGGCGACGTGTCAGAATGATCCTCGGAAATAGGCTTGCAGGGGCGCAACTTCAAGACCGCCCGATTTCATGGCCGCAATCGCATGGGCCGCGGCGCGGGCGCCGGCGATGGTGGTGTAGTGCGGCACCCCGTGGGTGAGGGCGCTGCGGCGGATGTCGAAGCTGTCGGCCACCGAGGCGGCGCCGGCGGCGGTGTTGATCACCATCTGCACTTCGCCGGAACGGATCGCATCCACGCAATGCGGCCTGCCCTCCAACACCTTGTTGACGCTGCGGACGGTCAGGCCGGCTTCGCGCAGGCGCCCGGCGGTGCCCTGCGTCGCCATGACGGTGAATCCCATATCGAGCAGGCGGCGGGCGACCGAGATGGACGCGGCCTTGTCGCTGTCGCGCACGGAGAGAAAGACGCAGCCCTCCATGGGCAGTTTGACGCCGGCGCCAAGTTGGCTTTTGGCGAAGGCGCGCTCGAAACTGGAATCGAGGCCCATCACTTCGCCGGTGGATTTCATTTCCGGGCCAAGGATGGTGTCGACATTGGGGAAGCGGGCAAACGGGAAGACCGCTTCCTTGACGGCCACGTGCGGCGCGATGCTGTCATCATCGAGGCGGAATTCGCAGAGGCGTGCGCCGGCCATGACGCGGGCGCCGATTTTAGCCACCGGCACCCCGGTTGCCTTGGCGACGAAGGGGACGGTGCGGGAGGCGCGCGGGTTGACTTCGAGAACATAGATCTCGTTGTCCTTGATGGCATACTGCACGTTCATCAGGCCGACCACGCCGAGCGCCTTGGCCATGGCTTCGGTTTCAGCCTTCAGTTCGGTGACGGTGGCGGGCGAGAGGGTGTAGGGCGGCAAGGCACAGGCGCTGTCGCCGGAGTGGATGCCGGCTTCCTCGATATGTTCCATCACGCCAGCGACGTAGACGGTTTCGCCATCGGCGATGCAGTCGACATCGACCTCGATGGCATCGTTGAGGTAGCGGTCGATCAGGACGGGATTGTCACCGGAGACGCGCACGGCTTCGCGCATGTAGCGGTGCAGCCCGGCATTGTCATAGACGATCTCCATCGCGCGGCCGCCGAGGACGTAGGACGGGCGGATGACGACCGGGTAGCCGATGCGCGCCGTGATGGCCTCGGCCTCATCGGCGGAGCGGGCGATGCCGTTTTCGGGTTGGCGCAGGCCAAGGCGCTGGAGAAGGATCTGAAAGCGCTCGCGGTCCTCGGCCACGTCGATCGCATCGGCGGAGGTGCCGAGGATGGGGATGCCGGCTTTTTCGAGGGCCTGGGAGAGCTTGAGAGGGGTCTGGCCGCCGTATTGAACGATGCAGCCGAGCACGGTGCCGTTGGTTTGTTCCTTGCGGACGATGGCGATGACGTCCTCGGCGGTCAGCGGTTCGAAATAGAGGCGGTCCGAGGTGTCGTAGTCCGTGCTGACGGTTTCAGGATTGCAGTTGACCATGATGGTCTCGAAGCCGGCCTCCTTGAGGGCGTAGGCGGCATGGACGCAGCAATAGTCGAACTCGATGCCTTGGCCGATGCGGTTGGGGCCGCCGCCGAGGATGAGGATTTTCTGGCGATCGGTGGGGTCGGATTCGCAGGCCGGACTGCCGTAGCCGCCTTCGAAGGTCGAATACATATAGGGTGTGGCGGAGGCGAATTCGGCGGCGCACGTGTCGATCCGCTTGTAGACCGGCAGGACCCCCAGGCGGGCGCGCAGCGCTGCGATGTCAGGCTCGGGCTGGTTTGACAGCGTGGCGAGTTGGCGGTCGGAGAAGCCGAGGGCTTTGAGGCGGCGCAGCGCGCCCGCGGTCTGCGGCAGGCCGTGAGCGGTGACATCGCGCTCGGCGGCCACGATGCGTTCCATTTCGCGCAGGAACCAGGGGTCGAATTTGGTGGTCTGGTGGATGTCCTCGACGCTCCAGCCTTCGCGCAGGGCTTGGGCTGCCATGACCAGGCGGTCCGGCTTGGGCTGGGAGAGGGACGCGCGCATGGCGTCGCGCGAGCCGTCGCCGGGCAGCGGCACAGGGTCAAGGCCGGAATAGCCGGTTTCCATGGAGCGCAGGCCCTTCTGCAGGGCCTCGGCGAAGGAGCGGCCGATCGACATGGCTTCGCCGACGGATTTCATGGAGGTGGAGAGCAGGGCAGGGGTGCCGGGGAATTTTTCGAAGGTGAAGCGCGGTATTTTGACCACGACGTAGTCGATGGTGGGTTCGAAGGAGGCCGGAGTGACGCGGGTGATGTCGTTTTTGAGTTCGTCGAGCGTGTAGCCGACGGCGAGTTTGGCGGCGATTTTGGCGATAGGGAAGCCGGTGGCTTTGGAGGCGAGGGCCGAGGAGCGCGAGACGCGCGGGTTCATTTCAATGACCAGCATGCGCCCGTCGGCGGGGTTGAGGGAGAACTGGACGTTGGAGCCGCCGGTGTCGACGCCGATTTTGCGCAGGCAGGCGATCGAGGCGTCGCGCATCCGCTGGTATTCTTTGTCGGTGAGCGTGAGGGCGGGGGCGACGGTGATGCTGTCGCCGGTGTGGATTCCCATGGGGTCCACGTTCTCGATGGAGCAGACGATGATGCAGTTGTCCGCGCTGTCGCGGACAACTTCCATTTCGTATTCCTTCCAGCCGAGCACGCTTTCCTCGATGAGGACCTCGGTGGTCGGTGAGGCATCGAGGCCGCCGGTGACGATTTGTTCGAACTCTTCGCGGTTGTAGGCGATGCCTCCGCCGGTGCCGCCCAAGGTGAAGGACGGGCGGATGACGGCGGGGAGGCCGATTTCGGCGAGTGCCGCGCGGGCTTCGGCCATGGAGTGGGCGATGAAGGATTTCGGGCTTTCAATGCCGATTTCGGCCATCGCGTCGCGGAATTTCAGGCGGTCCTCGGCGCGGTCGATGACGTCGGCTTTGGCGCCGATGAGTTCGACGTTGTATTTTTTGAGGATGCCGGCGGCGTCGAGTTGCATGGCAGTGTTGAGCGCGGTTTGGCCGCCCATGGTGGGCAGGAGGGCGTCGGGGCGCTCCTTGGCGATGATTTTCTCCACCATTTCGACGGTGATGGGCTCGATATAGGTGGCATCGGCCAGACCGGGGTCGGTCATGATGGTGGCGGGGTTGGAGTTGACCAGGATGACACGGTAGCCCTCGGCGCGGAGCGCCTTGCAGGCCTGGGCGCCGGAATAGTCGAACTCGCAGGCCTGGCCGATGACGATCGGGCCGGCGCCGATGATCAGGATGGATTTGAGGTCTGTCCGCTTGGGCATGGTCAGGCTCCAGTCAACGTGCGGGCCGCGAGGCGGCCGGATGGGATCAGTTCGAACTGCCAGTGGCAGGGCAGGCTGTCGGGTTCGAGGCCCGGCGTGGTGGCCGCGAAGACCCGCGAGCAGCAGCGGCCGCCGTGCAGCGATCAGACGGCGGGGCGCTCGATGAGGTCGACGAAACGGCGGAAGAGGTGGTGGCTGTCGGTGGGGCCGGGGCTCGCTTCGGGGTGGTATTGCACGGAGAAGCAGCGCTTGGCGGGGCAGGCGATGCCCTCGTTGGAGCCGTCGAACAGGCTGATGTGGGTAACGGTGACGCCATCGGGGAGAGACGCGGCATCAACCGCGAAGCCATGGTTCTGGCTGGTGATTTCGACCTTGCCGGTGGTCAGGTCCTGCACCGGTTGGTTGGCGCCGCGGTGGCCGCGCGCGAGTTTGTAGGTGCGCCCGCCGAGGGCCTGCGCGAGAAGCTGGTGGCCCAGGCAAATGCCGAATATCGGCGTGCCGGCGGCGAGGACGGCCTGGATGGCGGGGACGGCATAGACGCCGGTGGCGGCGGGATCGCCGGGGCCGTTGGAGAGGAATACGCCATCGGGCTTGTGCGACAGGATCTGCTCGGCATTGGCGGTGGCGGGCACCACGGTGACGCGGAAGCCGGCGGCGGCGAGGCAGCGCAGAATATTGCGCTTGGCGCCGTAATCCACCGCAACGACGTGCAGGCGGGGCGCAGTCTGCCGCGCGAAGCCGGTGGGCCAGGCCCATTCGGCTTCGTCCCAATTGTAAGGCTGGGTGCAGGAGACGTCCTTGGCGAGGTCCATGCCTTCGAGGCCGGGCCAGGCGGCGGCCTGGGCAATGAGGGCGGCGATGTCGAACTTGCCGTCGGCGGGGAAGCACAGGATTCCGGTCGGCGCCCCGCCGTCGCGGATGCGCGCCGTGAGGGCGCGGGTGTCGACGCCGGAGAGGCCGGTGGTGCCTTGGGCGAGGAGCCAGGCATGAAGGTGCTGGGCGGCGCGCCAGTTGGAGGGTTCGGTGATGTCCTGCTTCACCACGAGGCCCCGGGCGGCGATGGAGGTCGCTTCGATGTCCTCGGGGTTGACGCCGACGTTGCCGATATGGGGGAAGGTGAAGGTGATGATCTGGCCGGCATAGGAGGGGTCGGTCAGGGTTTCCTGGTAGCCGGTGAGGCCGGTGTTGAAGCAAACCTCGCCGACCGGGCAGGCGATCGTGTGGGCGCCGAAGCCTCGGCCCCACTGAACGGAGCCATCGGCGAGCACGAGGGCGGCGGTGGCGCCATCGGGGGGCGTGTTCGGATCGGGCATGGCAGAACTCGTCTCTTGGGGGGGGCGGGCGATGAAATCGTCGAGCGTGAGGCCGGTGGCGGCGATGATGGCGGGCCAGTGCCGGGTGGGGATCTGCCGGGTCTGGCGCCATTTGCGCACGGCTTCGGTGCCGACATTGAGGAGCCTCGCCGTCGTGTCGGCACCGCCGAGGCGGTCGATGATGTCATCTATGATCATGGGGTTCACCCTATGGGAAAAAATTTCCCAGAGCAAGATTTTAGAACGCCCGTGGGAATTTACTTCCCGCGCCCTGCATGGCCCATGTTCCGCGGGGCGGGGGCGCACTATATAGCGGAGAACTGATTTTTGGAGGTTGTCATGACGTTGCGCGAGACATTCACTGCCCGGCTCAAAGAGGCGATGTTGGCCAAGGATGCGGCTGTGGTTTCGACGATCCGGATGATCACGTCGAAGGTGAAGGATACGGATATTGCGGCGCGGCCGAGGGGTGTGGCGGCGGTGCCGGATGACGAGGTGTTGCAGGTGTTGCGTGGGATGGTGAAGTCCCGGCGCGAGAGTGTGGACATGTATCGCCAGGGCAATCGGCCGGAGTTGGCGGCGAAGGAGGAGGCGGAGATTGCGGTGATCGAGAGTTTCCTGCCGGTGCAGATGGATGAGGCGGGGATTTCGGCGGCGGTGTTGGCCGCGATTGCTGAGACGGGTGCGCAGGGCATCAAGGACATGGGCAAGGTGATGGCCGCGCTGCGTGCCCAGCATGCCGCCGCCCTGGACATGTCGAAGGCGGGCCCCCTGGTAAAACAGCATCTCTCCCCGTGAGCCCCAGCCCTTAACGGGGAGAGGTTTTTTGCTTCTTTTTTTCAAAAAAGAAGCGCTTGCTTTCTCATGGAGCGTCAATGGCCCTACCCCCCGGTTTCCTGGACGAACTGCGCGCGAGGACCCCGATTTCGGCGGTGATCGGGCGCAGGGTTCGGCTGGCCAAGTCGGGTCGGCAGTGGAAGGGGTGTTGTCCGTTCCATGGCGAGAAGACGCCGTCATTCTATGTGTATGACGACCATTTCCATTGTTTCGGCTGTGGGGTGCATGGCGATGCGGTGAGTTTCGTGATGCAGAGTCAGGGGGCGAGTTTCCCCGAGGCGGTGCAGCAATTGGCGGCCGAGGCTGGGATGGAGGTGCCGAAGGCTTCGCCGCAGGCGGCGGCGGCGGAGCAGCGGCGGTTGGATTTGCATGGGGTGTTGGAGGCGGCGGGGGCGGCGTATCGGCGGCGGCTGTATTTGCCGGAGGGGGCGAGGGGGCTGGCTTATTTGCGGGGGCGGGGGTTGAGCGAGGAGACGATCGCGGGGTTTGGGCTGGGGTGGGCGGGCGAGGGCAGGGGGGCGTTGCTGGCGGCGTTGTCGCGCGAGGATGTGACGGCAGAGATGTTGCTGGAGGCCGGTTTGTTGCGGCAGGGCGATGACGGGCGGCCGGCGTATGAGTTGTTTTTCAACCGCGTGATGTTTCCGATCCGGGACCGCCAGGCGCGGTTGATCAGTTTCGGCGGGCGGATCTTGGGGGATGGGCAGCCAAAATATGTGAACGGGCCGGAGACGGATTTGTTTTCGAAGCGGCGGACCTTGTTTGCGCTGGAGCGGGCGCGCGAGGGCGCGCGGGCCGGGGGGACGGTGGCGGTGGTCGAGGGCTATATGGATGTGATCGCCCTGCACCAGGCCGGGTTCACGGCGGCGGTGGCGCCGCTGGGGACGGCGCTGACGGAAGAGCATCTGGAGGTCTTGTGGCGGCTGTCGCCGGTGCCGGTGCTGTGTTTCGATGGGGATGCGGCCGGGGCGCGGGCGGCGGTGCGGTCGGTTGAGTTGGCGTTGCCGCATTTGACGCCGGAGCGGGGGTTGAAACTGGCGACGTTGCCGGCGGGGGAGGATCCGGACAGCCTGGTGCGTCAGCGGGGTGCGGCCGGGTTTCAGGGGGTGCTGGATGGGGCGCGGCCTTTGGGTGAGGCGTTGTTCGACCTGATGCATGAGGGGGTGGTGGATACGAACCCGGAGAGCCGGGCGTCGTTCCGCGGGCGGCTGGTGGCGGCAGCGGGGCGGATCGCGGACAAGGCGCTGGGGGCGGAATATCGTTCGATGCTGCTGGATCGGTTCTATGCATCGCGGCCCCGCTCCCGCCCGGCTGCGGGCGGGCGGGATGCTGGGCGGGGCTTTGGAGGGCGGGGCGCGGGGGAACCTGCGGCCAAGCCGTTCAGGCTGGCGCGCCCGACGCCGACGCCGGCGCTGGCGGCGGCCGAGCGGGGGCGGCACCTGGTTGCGATCCTGCTGCATCATCCCAATCTATTGCATGATGTTGAGGAGGCGTTTGGCGCGGTGGCGCTTCCTGAAGCACTGGATCGGCTGCGTTCTGCAATTCTTCAATGGGGAAGTGCGGCCGAGGTCCTTGACACGGGGGCCTTGATGACCCACCTCCACGCGATCGGTTTGGCAGCGGAGGCTGCGCAAGCCCTTTCGGCGGTCCCCGCACCGTTGGCGGGCTGTGCCGCGCTCGATGCCATGCCGGCGGAGGCCGAGGCAGGGTGGTGGCATTTTTTCGGGCTGATGAACCCGGTGAGGCTGGAAGCGGAGGTCGCTGCTGCGATGGCCGATTTCGCCCGCAACGCCGATACGGCGCAGGAGCGCCGGCTGATTGCCTTGTGTGCCGCCCGCAACGCGTTGCGCCAGGGCGACATGGACGGCGGCACCGAGGGCTGAGACCCGGACGTGACGACCGCCTTGCGTGCCTGAGGACGTGCCTGACATGTATTTCGGAGTAAAGTGATCGATGGCAACCAAGCCCGCCGCCCAGGACGCAAGCGCCACCGAGCAGGATGCCGAGACCTCGCTTCTCGATATCCAGTCGGCCGCCGTCAAGCGACTGATCGCCCGCGGCAAGGAGCGAGGCCACATCACGTTCGATGAACTCAATGCCGTCCTCCCGCCGGACCAGAACAGTTCCGAGCAGATCGAAGACGTGATGGCCGGGTTGTCCGAAATGGGCATCCAGGTGGTCGAGGGCGAGGAGGCCGAGGAGGGCGAGGCGCCCGTTGTCAAGCCCGAGAAATCCGAGGAGGACGAGGAGGCCCCCGCCGGCAATGTCGACGAGGAAAGCCTCGGGCGGACCGATGATCCGGTGCGGATGTATCTGCGCGAGATGGGCAGCGTCGAATTGCTGTCCCGCGAAGGCGAAATTGCAATCGCCAAGCGGATCGAGGCCGGCCGCGACATGATGATCGGCGGGCTGTGCGAAAGCCCGCTGACGTTCCGTGCCATCATCGCCTGGCATGACGCGCTCAAGGGCGCGCGCATGCTGCTGCGCGACATCATCGACCTTGAAGCGACGCAGGGCGGGCCGCCCGCTGCCGAAGTGACCGATTCGGCCGATGCGCCGGTGGCCGATTTCACCGCGCCGCCACCCCCGCCGCCGCCGTCCGATGACGACGACGAGGAAGGCGAGGGCAGCGGAATGTCGCTCTCCGCCCTCGAGGAGAAGCTCAAGCCGGAGGTGTTGATCACCTTCGAGGAGATCGAGGCTTCCTACAAAAAACTGCACAAAATGCAGATAAAGCGGCTGGAGAGCCTGACGGCGGGCGAGGAGGTCAATGTCCGCACCGAGAAGAGCTACGACAAGGTGCGCGAGGAGTTGGTCGCGCGCGTCGAGCAGGTGCATCTGCACAACAATCGGATCGAGGAGTTGGTGATCCAGCTGAAGTCGCTGAACAAGCGGCTGACGGAGCTGGAGGGCCAATTGCTGCGCATGGCCGAGAGTTGCAAGGTGGCGCGCGATGAGTTCCTCGGCCAATACCGCGGCCATGAGCTTGACCCGAACTGGCTGGAGCGGATCAGCAAACTGCCGGGCAAGGGATGGAAGACATTCACCACCAAACATCCCGACGATATCCTTCGGCTGCGCGGCATGATCGCTGCCATCGCCAATGACGCGAGTCTGCCGATCAGCGAATTCCGCCGCGTCTTCATGACCGTCAGCCGCGGCGAGCGCGATAGTGCGCGGGCCAAAAAGGAGATGATCGAGGCCAATCTGCGCCTCGTGATCTCGATCGCCAAAAAATACACCAATCGCGGCCTGCAGTTCCTCGACCTGATCCAGGAAGGCAATATCGGGCTGATGAAGGCCGTCGATAAGTTCGAATACCGCCGGGGCTACAAGTTCAGCACCTACGCGACATGGTGGATCCGTCAGGCGATCACCCGCTCGATCGCCGATCAGGCGCGGACGATCCGCATCCCCGTGCATATGATCGAGACGATCAACAAGCTGGTGCGGACCTCGCGCCAGATGCTGCACGAGATCGGGCGCGAGCCGCAGCCGGAGGAATTGGCCGAAAAGCTCGGCATGCCGCTCGAAAAAGTGCGCAAGGTGCTCAAGATCGCCAAGGAGCCGATCAGCCTCGAGACGCCGATCGGCGATGAGGAGGACAGCCATCTCGGCGACTTCATCGAGGACAAAAACGCGGTAATCCCGCTCGATGCGGCGATCCAGGCCAATTTGCGCGAGGCGACCACGCGGGTGCTGGCTTCGCTCACGCCGCGCGAGGAGCGGGTGCTGCGGATGCGGTTCGGCATCGGCATGAACACCGATCACACGCTCGAAGAGGTCGGCCAGCAGTTCAACGTGACGCGCGAGCGTATCCGCCAGATCGAGGCCAAGGCCCTGCGCAAGCTCAAACACCCGAGCCGGAGCCGCAAGCTGCGCTCTTTCCTCGACGATTGAGCCCCTCGATGAGCCGGCTCGCACGCGTCGAAAGCTTCGTGTTTCGCTGCCCGATCGCCAGCCCGGTGCGCACATCGTTCGGTGTGATGAGCGAACGCGTTGGCGTGTTCGTGCGGGCCGAGGATGCGGATGGGGCGTATGGCTGGGGCGAGATCTGGGCCAATTTCCCGGCGGCCTCGGCGGAGCATCGGGCGCTGCTGCTCGATAGCGTGATCGCGCCGCGGTATCTGGGGCAGTCGATCGACGATCCGGCGGCGGTGTGGGCCGAGGGCGAGCGCGGGTTGCATGTCTTACGCGTGCAATCCGGCGATGCGGGGGCCTTGTCGGCGGCAGCGGCAGGGCTCGATCTGGCGCTGCATGATCTGCGGGCGCGCAAACGAGAGATGCCGCTGTGGGCCGCGTTGGGCGGCGAGGACGGATCGGCCGTGCCGGCTTATGCCTCGGGGCTCAATCCTGGGCCCGCGGCCCATGACCTGGTGATCGCCGCTCGGGCGCGAGGGTTCCGGGGCTTCAAGATCAAGCTCGGTTTCGGGCGCGAGGCGGATATCGACACAATGCGGCCGATCGCGGCGGGGCTCGCGGCGGGCGAGCGGATGATGGTCGATATCAACCAGGGCTGGGATGTGGTCGAGGCCTGTTTCATGGCGGATCGGCTGCGGCAGTTTCCGCTGACCTGGATCGAGGAACCGCTGGCCGCGGATCGACCGGCGTGGGAGTGGGCGCAGGTGGCGGCCGCGGCGATGGTGCCGTTGGCAGGTGGGGAGAATTTGCGGGGAGCGCTCGCGTTCGAGGACGCGCGGTATCTCGCGGTTGTGCAGCCCGATGCGGCGAAGTGGGGCGGCGCGTCGGCCTGTCTGCAGGTCGGCCGGGCAGCCCTGCTGGGCGGGCGCAGCTATTGCCCGCATTTCCTGGGCGGCGCGATCGGGCTGGTGCATTCGCTGCATCTGCTGGCTACCGTGCGCGGGCCGGGCATGCTGGAGGTCGATTTCAACGCCAATCCGGTGCGCGAGGCGCTGCTGGACGGGCTGATGGACCTGCAGCACGGCTGCGTTGCCCTCCCCACAGGGCCAGGGCTTGGGTTTGACCCTGATCTGGCGCGTCTGGCTGAATACCGGACGCTGCATACCGAGCGCCGGAGCTGATACGGTCCGAACCGGCGACCTTGACAGCCAACGATGTCGCGCTGGCCACAACCCACCTCGTCTTGCGCTGGCCTTGACCGTGGCCCTGGCGCACGGTTCCCTGACCCCTCGATACCTCGGAGACACCAAGATGGCTGCTACGTTCTGGCTCGATGGATATTGGACCGATGAGGCGCCGCGCCTGACCGGGCCGGCGGATCATGCGTTCTGGCAGTCCTCGGTGATTTTCGACGGCGCCCGCGCCTTCCGCCGTCTCGCGCCCGATCTCGAACTCCATTGTGCCCGCGCCGTCGCCTCGGCCAAGGCAATGGGGCTGCAACCCGGTGTGAGCGCCGAGGAAATCACCCGCCTCGCCCTCGAAGGCATCAAGCGCTTTGCGCCCGACGCCGAACTCTACATCAAGCCGATGTTCTACGGCGCCGGCGGCCACCTCACCATCGAAAGCGTGACCACCGCATTCGTGCTCCATATCTTCGAAGCCCCCTTGCCCGGGCCGGGCGGCTTCTCCGCCACCCTCTCGCCCCTGCGCCGCCCCGCCCCCGAAATGGCGCCGACCGATGCCAAGGCGGCCTGCCTCTACCCCAACTCCGACCGCGCCACCCGCGAAGCCAACAGCCGTGGCTTCGATCACGCCGTGATGCGCGACCCGTGGGACAACATCGCCGAATTCGCCTTCTCCAACATCATCATCGCCAAATCCGGCAAGGTGTTCACCCCCAAGGCCAACGGCACCTTCCTCACCGGCCTGACCCGCCGCCGGGTGCTCGGCCTGCTCAACGAAGCCGGCATCGAAACCGTGGAAACCACGCTGGGCGTGCAGGACCTGCACGATGCGGATGAGATCTTCTCGGTCGGGAACTATGGCAAGGTGGTGCCCTGCACGCGCTTTGAGACACGCGAACTCAACGCAGGGCCGATCTTCGCGGAGGCGCGGGCGCGGTATTTTGCGTTTGCCGAGACGGCGAAAGTGGTTTGAGGGAAGCGCTTCTTTTTTTGAAAAAAAAGAAGCAAAAAACTTTCCACTTTAAGGTTTGTGAGGGGCCAAGCCGTTGTAAAAACAGCCATCCCCTCCGCTTTTTCCGATATCCCCGCGGACCAAGCGGATAAAAGTTTTTTGCTTCTTTTTTCCAAAAAAGAAGCGCCTCCCTTCCCATACGACACGTCGCAGCCGGCCCGTGGATGCGCAGCGCCTCTCTCGGCGCGAAGATCGCGGCATGATAAACTTCTCGAATTCCTGCGGAGCGATCTCGACGTGACATGCAAGCGCCTCGGCTTCTTCACCCGCCTGCTCGATGACGTCCCCGCCGGGGAACGCTATCGGTTGGCGCTCGACCAGATCATCCAGGCCGAGCGCATGGGGCTCGACAGCGCCTGGGTCGCGCAGCACCATTTCGATGCCGACGAGGGCGGTCTGCCTTCGCCCTTCGTCTTCCTCGCGCAGGCCGCCGCCCGCACCAGCCGCATTCGCCTCGGCACCGGCGTCGTCACCCTGCCGCTCGAAAACCCGATCCGCGTCGCCGAGGATGCCGCGGTGCTTGACCTGATGTCCGGCGGCCGCCTCGAACTCGGCATCGGCACCGGTGGCAACCCCTCGGCTTTCGCCGCCTTCGGCCACGACAGCGAGGCCCGCGGCACGATCTACGCCGGCTATTTCGAGACGCTGCGCACCGCGCTGCGCGGCCAGCCGATCGGCGCGTCGGACACCCTGATGTATCCCGCCGCCCCCCAGCTTGACCGGCGCATCTGGCAGGCCAGCTTCTCCATCGAAGGCGGCAGGCGCGCAGGTGCCGCCGGCGACGGTCTCCTGCTCTCCCGCACCCAGCCGCGCACCGCCCGCGCCCCGCGCGCCACCCTGTCTGACATCCAGAATCCCATCCTCGACGCCTACCACGAAGCGCTCCCCCCCGGCATGGCGCCGCGCATCCTCGGCTCGCGCTCCATCTTCGTCGCCGACAACCGCGCCGAAGCCCGCCGCTACGCCGAAATCGGCCTCAGCCGCTTCATGACGCGCATCGCGAAACTCGGCCGCGCCGTCCCCACCGGTGCGCTTGATGACATCATCGCAGCCTTCGACATCCACATGGGCACGCCCGACGACGTCATCGAATCGCTGCACCGCGACACCACCCTCCACCGCGTCACCGACGTCGCCGGTCAGGTTCATGCTGTCGACCCGCCGCATCCCCTGATCCTGCGCTCCATCGAACTCTTCGCCACCGTCGTCGCCCCCGCCATGGGCTGGACCCGGACCCCAGAATACGCACAGACCGGACCCTGACCATGGACATCATCGACCATCTCGCCGGCATTGCGCCCTCCTCCCCCCTCGCCGCGCTGCGCAGCATCCGCCCTCAGGCCCGCGAACAGGCCCAGGCCAGCCATGACGCCCTGTTCAACGCCACGGAACACGCCGACATGTCCCGCGCCGAACGCTTTGCGGTTGCCACCTTCGTCGCCCATTTGCACAACGACGCCCCGATCGCCGCCTATTATGCCAACAGCATCACCATTCTCGCCCCCATTCTCGCCACCGAAGCCGCCGCGGCGCAGACCCAAGGCCCCTACGGCGCCTATCCCGCGGGCCCGCTCTCGGCTGAAAATACGCCCGGCCTGCTCTGGCACACCACCAACCCCGCCATCCCGCCGCGCCTCGCCGCCGCCCTCGCCCACACCCACATGCTCGTCTTTCACCCCCGCGACGCCGCCCCCGCAGCCCTCCAAGCCCTGATCGACGCCGGCTGGACCACGACCGGCATCGTCACCCTCTCCCAACTCGTCGCCTTCCTCGCCTTCCAGATCCGCGTCGTCACCGGCCTGCGCGTGCTGGCCGCCACGGGAGTGCAGTGACATGACCGACCTTACGCTTCACCCCGCAGGCCACGCCGTCCCCAATGTTTTCACCCAGGCCAGTCTCGGCTGGCTTCCCTGGCTCGAACCCTTCCCCGCCGAAGCCCTCACCGATCGCCACTGGGCCGGCCTGGTCGATGCCTCGCGCGCCAAATCCCCCTATTTCATGCTCCTTGTCCGCGACCCCGATATCCTCCAGGCCCGCACCAAAACCGACAAGGACATCTTCTACAACCCCGAAGCCGGCCTGCCCCGCGCCGAACGCGAACTCGCCGCCGCCGCGGCCTCGCGCTTCAATGGCTGCATCTACTGCGCCTCCGTCCATGCCCGCTTCGCGTCGCACTTCTCCAAACGCACCGATGATGTCCAATCCCTCCTCGACCACTTCCTGACCGCCGACCTCGGCCCCCGCTGGAATGCCATCGTCGCCGCCTCCATCGCCCTCTCCGCCACGCCACCTGTGTTCGGCCCCGAACACGTCATCGCCCTGCGCGATCAAGGCCTCGATGACGCCGCCATCCTCGATGTCGTCAATGGCGCGGCCTTCTTCAATTGGGCCAATCGGTTGATGCTAACGCTGGGGGAGCCGACGCTGCCTGCGGTGTAGAAGGGAAGGGAGTAAGCGCTTCTTTTTTTGAAAAAAAGAAGCAAAAAATTTTTACCCATGCCTGCGGGCTCGACACCGTCGACGACATGACAGTCTCCGTCGGTTCCTTGACCGAAGGCCATCTTTTCCACCGCATGCAGGAATGAAAGTTTTTTGCTTCTTTTTTACAAAAAAGAAGCGCTTGCTTGTCTTAGAGTGGGATGCCTCCTGATCGGCGAATTCACCCCGCTCTCAAAACGCGGCCTGTTCTGCCCCCATGGCCGAACCTGCTCAAGCAGCCCCCCCAGCCGCAACAAATCCGTTTCCGCCCCCCATTTCCCCACGATCTGCACCGATGTCGGCAGCCCGTCCACACCGAAGCCGGACGGCACCGCCAGTGCCGGATGCCCGGTGAGGTTGAACGGATATTGCGCCGACGTCCAACCTTGCCGCGTGATGCCGCAAGCCTGGCCGTCGATCATGATCTCATCATTGGCTGCATCATGCCCGACGTCGAGCGCGGTGCGCGCCATGGTCGGCATGACAAGGAAATCATAGCGCGAGAACAGTCGCTGGATCACCCGGAACAGCGCGGTCCGCGCGAATTCGGCATTGCGGAAATCGGTGAGGCTGAACCCGGCGCCACGCTGCATGAAGGCGAGCGTCACGGGGTCCATCTGGTTGGCCCAGGTCGTGGCATGGGTGGCGGCGAAGGTGGCGAAAGTGCCTTGATAGAGCACGCGCCCTTCGTATTCGATCCAGTCGATCGCATCGCTCACCTCTTCGATCACCGCGCCCAACCCGGCCCAGGCCTCAAGGCTCGCCTGCGTGTTGGCGGCCACGTCAGACGCGACCCGCGGATTGGCGCAGCGCGCGATGTAGCCGATGCGCACGGCCGAAAGATCCTGGCCGAGCAGGGCAGGGGAGAGGCTGGCGGGGTGGTGGGTGCCGATGCTCCACGGGTCGTTCTGGTCCGGCCCCTGCAACACCGAATACATCAGCCCGGCATCGGCGATGGTCCGCGACAGCGGCCCCGCGTAGATATTGCTGCCGAACGCATCCCGCCCGGCCTCGTTCGGCACCGCCCCCAGCGTCGCCTTGAGCCCGACCAACCCGCAGCACGCCGCCGGCCCGCGGATCGAGCCCGCCCCGTCGGTGCCGAGCCCGATCGGCGCCAGCCCCGCCGCCACCGCGGCCGCACAGCCCCCGGACGAGCCGCCCGGCGTCCGCTCCAGATTCCACGGATTGCGGGTGATGCCGAAACTCGGCCCATCCGTCAGCCCCTTCACGCCGAATTCCGGCGTCGTCGTCTTCCCCACCACGATCGCGCCCGCCTGCTTCAGCCGCGCCACCAGGATATCGTCGGCCGCCGCCGGCGGATTATCGGCAAAAATCGCAGAGCCATGCCGGGTCGGCACGCCGGCAACATTGATCAGGTCCTTGATATGGACGGGAACCCCATGCAACGGCCCAAGCGCTTCCCCTGCCATCACCGCTGCCTCCGCCGCCCGCGCCGCCGCCCGTGCAGCGTCGTCCAGGATCGCGGTAAAGCAGTTCAACGCCGGCTGCGCCCGATGCATCGCCCCCAGCACCGCATCGACATACGCCACCGGGGAGAGCGTGCGCGCGCGGATCAAAGCCGCCGCCGTGGTGGCCGGCATGAACAGAAGATCGTCGGACATGAAATTTACCTGCTTGCCAAGTGGCCGGTTGTTCCTACGATCCAACCCCAAGCGCCAGTTTAGCGCAATCCGGGGGTTATCATGCGTCGTCTCATCCTTCCCATCCTGGCCGGTGTCATCGGCCTGTCAGGCTCCGCCCAGATCCGCCCGGCTCAGGCCGGCGGCAATCTCAACGCCGTTCTGGAATCCGAGGTCGTCTTCCTCGACCCGCACCAGACCACCGCCAACATCACCCGCACCTTCAACTTCATGGTCTACGATACGCTCTTCGCCATGGACTCCAAAGGCGCGATCCAGCCGCAAATGGTCGGCACCACCAAGATTTCCGACGACAAGCTGACATACGAATTCATCCTGCGCGACGGCATCGCCTTCCACGACGGCGCCCCGGTGACGGCATCTGATGTCGTCGCCTCCCTCAAGCGCTGGA
>CANFKS010000056.1 GCA_947447625.1 Rhodospirillales bacterium
CAGCGCCGGCCTCGCCGCGCCCACCATCACCTTCATCGGCACCCCGGACTCCATCACCCTCGGCACCGGCGGCGCCACCATCACCACCATCCTGGACCCGAACCGCGGCATCGAAACCATCGCCAACGTCCACTATGGCCGCGACCTCCTCACAATCGCCCTGAACGGCGTCAGCCCCCTCACCCTGCGCGCCACCGACACCACCATCGCCGGCGTCCACGCCCTCTCGATCTATACACAGACCGACCCGGGACACGGCATCATCCTCACCGGCATGGCATCCAGCCTGACCGCAGCCGACCTCCTCGCCAATCACCTCACCATCGGCGCCAACACCGCAACCGTCTTCTGAAACCTCAACGCGCGGCGCATGCTGCGCTGCCGCTGAGACCAAGCGCCATTCCGCCCCCGCGGGCTCTCAGATCCTGCGGCTGCCCTATAGCGCAGCCGCCTGCCGATCCTGCCGCCAAGAGCCATCCAGGAACCGCGAATACCGATAAGGCGACGGATCTACCGAAGTCGGATCCCCCGCGATCATATCTGCCGCCAGTTTCCCCGCCCCTGGCCCGATGCCAAACCCATGCCCCGAGAACCCCGTCGTCAGGAACAGGCCGGGGAAACTGTCGAGCGCGGATATCACCGGGATCGCATCCGGCGTTGCATCGATCAGTCCGCCCCACCCCTCGGCGATCTTCACCGCGCCCATCGCCGGGAAGGCGGCGGCGAACATATCCCGCGCCTGGCCAAACGAACGCGTCACCGGTTCCGGATCCAGCACCCGCGTCTTCTCCATCGGCGTGATCGCATCCGCCGCCCAGCGCTTTGGCCGCGTCAACTCCTCGAAGAACCGGGTGCCGAACCGCAGGTTCATCTCATGCCGCTCCTTGAGCAGATGGGGCAGGAAGTCAAAAAACAGCTTGAAACTGTCAGGCGTGATATCCGCTACACCCGAGGCTCGCAGCGCCACCGAATACCCGCCGTCCAGCCGCTTGCGGAACGAGAACCCGGCACCGCTGCCCGCGATATCCGGTCCGCCCTCGATCGGCTCGGTCCGCATCACCGAGGCCAGCATATTGAGCGCCGGCAATTTGATACCGAGCGAACCCGCAAACAGCCGCGACCATGCGCCGCCGGCCAGCACCACCGTGTCGCAATCGATCGCCCCCTTCTCCGTGACCACGCCGCATACCCGGCCGCCCTTGGTCTCGATCGTCCGTACCGCGCATCCGGTCAGAATTCCGGCACCCTTGCGCTGCGCCGCCGTGGCGATCGCGGGCGCGGCCTTGGTCGGCTCCCCCCGCCCGTCCGACGGCGTGTAGAGCCCTGCCTTGAAGCTGCGCGCCAACCCGGGAAACAGCCGCGCCAACTCGTCCGGCCCCACCAGCCGGCTATCCAACTGATACGGCCGCGCCTTCTCCAGCCACGCCTCGTGCCGGTTGATCGCAGCCTGGTCCTCGCACAGATACACAATGCCGGCCTGGCGGAACCCGGTCTCAGCCCCGGTGATCTCGTTCATCCGCCGCCACAGTTTCAGGCTCTCCAGCCCCAGCGGAATTTCCCGGATGTCGCGCCCCATCACCCGCGTCCACCCCCAGTTCCGCCCGGACTGCTCGCCCCCGATCACCCCCTTCTCGCACAGCACCACCGGGATGCCCTTTTCGGCCAGGAACAGCGCTGTCGAGGTGCCCACGATGCCCCCCCCGATCACAACGACGCTGGTGCGCGTCGGCATCACCGTGTCGGCGTGCACGGTATCCATCCGGGGGGCCATGATTCTCTCCTTACATGCGCGGGGCTGCAGCGAGAGATTCTTTGCGCCATTTGTCCAAAGAGCAAGAACCCCTTGCACATTGCAGCATGACGGATAGGCTTACCGGCTGTGACGGAGAGCGGCTTCATGGTTTGGCGTATCGGCGTTGATTCCGGCGGCACCTTCACGGATGTCTGTCTGTTCGAAACTGAAACCGGCAGGGTCGAAGTCTGGAAAGTCCCCTCCACCCCCGACGACCCCTCGCGCGGCATCGCCCAGGGTATCGCCGAGGGGATCGCCCGCGTGGACGCCAGCCCGGCCGATGTCGGCTACTTCGGCCACGGCACGACCGTCGCCACCAACGCCCTGATCCAGCATCGCGGCGTCAAGACCGGCCTCATCACCACCGATGGCTTCCGCGACCTGCTCGAAATCGGCCGCCAGAAACGCCCCGACCTTTACGACCTGCAAACCGACAAGCCCGAAATCCTCGTCACACGCGACCTCCGCCTCGAAGTGCCGGAACGCATCCGTCACGACGGCAGCGTGGAGACCGCGCTCGATACCGAGGCCGTCCGCGCCGCCGTGCGCCGCCTCAAATCCGAAGGCGTGAAATCGGTCGCGGTCTGCTTCCTCTACGGCTTCGTCCGCCCTGACCATGAAAACGAGGCGATGCGCATCATCGCCGAGGAATTCCCCGAGGCCTTCGCCTGCGCCTCGCACCAGGTCGCCCCCGAATTCCGGGAATTCGAACGTCTCTCGACGGCGGTTGTGAATGCGTATCTCGGCCCCGTCATGCAGGGCTACATCACGCGCCTGGCCGCCCGCGTGAAGGACCTCGGCGTCACCGCCACGCCACACCTCACGCAGTCCAACGGCGGCGTGATCGGCTTCGACGCCGCAGCCCGCCTTCCCGTGCGCACCGTGCTCTCCGGCCCATCCACCGGCGTGGTCGGCGCCCAGGCGATCGGCAAACTGGCGGGCATCCCCGACCTCATCACCTTCGACATGGGCGGCACCAGCACCGACGTGGCGCTGCTCACCAACGGCGAATGCCGCCTCGCCTCCGAAGCCACCATCCACGGCTACCCGATCAAGGCGCCGATGCTCGACATCCATACCGTTGGCGCGGGCGGCGGCTCGATCGCCTATGTCGACAGTGGCGGATTGCTGAAAGTCGGCCCCCGCTCGGCCGGCGCCAATCCCGGCCCCGTCGCCTACGACCTCGGCAACACCGAACCGACCGTCACCGACGCAAACGTCGTCCTGCAAACCCTCAACCCCGAATACCTCCTCGGCGGGCGCATGAAGGTCAAGCGCGACCTCGCCTACAAAGCCATCGCCGGCCTTGCCGAAAAGCTTGGCATGGATGTCATGGCCACCGCTCAGGGCATCATTTCGGTCGTCACCGCCAACATGGCCAAAGCCATCCGGGTGATCTCCGTCCAGCGCGGTCACGATCCGCGCGACTACACACTCGTTGCCTTCGGCGGCGCCGGCCCCGTCCACGCTGCCCGCCTCGCGCGCGAACTCGACATCACGCGCGTCCTCGTCCCGCGCAATCCCGGCATCCTGTGCGCCATGGGCCTGCTGCTGACCGACCTGCGGGCCGATTTCGCCACCACCCGCCTCGCCATGCTCGAACCCGCCGCGATCCCCGCGATGGCCGACGCCTTCGCTGAGCTCGAAGCACAGGCCGCCGCCTGGTTCGCCGAAGAACACATCGAACCCGCCGACCGCCGCCTCGCTTGCACCGTTGACATGCGCTACGCCGGGCAGAACTACGAACTCCCCATCGCTTTGCCCGAAGGCCCCGTCACCGAGGCCAGCCTCGCCGCCCTTGCCGAAGGCTTCGCCGCCGCCCACCGCCGCATGTATGGCTTCATCGCCGAGGAGGAGCCCGTCCAACTCGTCACCTTCCGCATCGAGGCTGCCGGCACCGTCGACAAGGCCAGCTTCCAGCCCCGCCCCGATGCCGGCCCCGACGCCTCCGCCGCGCTCATCGGACACCGCGAAGTCTGGCTGCCCGAGGCTGGCGGCTTCGTCACCTGCCCGCTCTACGACCGCGACAGGCTCGACTGCGGCAACCGCATCCTCGGCCCCGCCATCGTCGAACAGATGGACGCCACCACCGTGATCCTGCCCAATACCGTCGCCACCGTCGAACCCTACCTCAATCTCATCGTGGAGGCCGTGTGACCATGACCCCAGATCCTGCCACGATGGTCGATCCCATCACCGTCGAAGTCATCGGCTCCTCCTTCGCCTCCATCGCCGAGGAAATGGGCGAGGCCCTGGTCCGTGCCTCCTACTCCACCAACATCAAGGAACGGCGGGACTGCTCGACCGCCCTGTTCGACACCGCGGGCAACACCCTCTGCCAGGCCGAACACATCCCGATGCATCTCGGCAGTTTCATCGGCCTGCTCCCCCATATTCTCAAGCGCCACCCTGTCGCCGACATGCAACCCGGTGATGTCTTCTGCGGCAATGACGCCTACGAGGGCGGCGGCACCCACCTCCCCGACATCGTGCTGGCCGAACCCGTCTTCGTCGACGGCGCCATCGTCGCCTGGGCTGTCAACCTTGCCCACCACGCCGACTTCGCCGATCGCGGCCACGCCCATATCTACCAGGAAGGCCTGCGTATCCCGCCGATCCGCCTTTATCGCGCAGGCGTCCTGCAGAAGGACGTCCTCGAACTCATCCTCCTGAACTGTCAGGTTCCGCGCGAACGCCTGTCGGACCTGCGCGCCCAGATGGCCGCCAACCGCCTTGGTGTTGAGCGCCTGCAAGCGCTCTGCGCCAAATACACCACCGCAACCGTGCTCGCTGCCGGGCGCGCTTTGCAGGACTACGCAGAACGCAAAATGCGCGCCGGCATCGCCACCATCCCCGATGGCACCTACCGCGCGCAGGATTGGTTCGACAGCCCCGAACTCGACGGCCAGATGCAGGTTGCCTGCGAACTCATCGTCGATGGCGACGAAATGCGCCTGCATTTTGAAGGCCCCCCGCAAGTCCGCGCCGGCCTCAACCTTGTCTACACCGCCCTTGTCTCGGCGGTGTACTACGCCGTCAAAACCGTGGTCGACCCCACCATCCTGCCCAATGCCGGCCTCGCCCGCCCCCTCACGGTGACGGCCCCCGCAGGCTCCATCCTCAACGCTGCCCATCCCGCCGCCGTCAACGGCCGCCTGTCCATGTGCCAGCGCGTCGTCGATCTCGTGCACCGCGCCTTGGCCGACGCCGTGCCCGAACGCGTCATCGCCGCCTGTAACGGCGCCTGCGCCTCCGCCACCTTCATCGGCACCCATCCCAAAACCGGGAACCTCTGGGTTTACCTCGAAACCATCGGCGGCGGCTTTGGCGCGCGGCACAACAAGGACGGCCTCGACGGCGTCCATGTCCACCTCACCAACACCTCCAATCTCCCGGCCGAGGCCCTCGAACTCGAATACCCCCTCACCCTGATGCGCTACGAACTTGTCGACGGCTCCGGGGGCGCCGGCACGTGGCGGGGCGGCATGGGTCTGCGGCGCGTCTACCGCGCCGAAGCCGATTGCCGCCTGCGCATCGACGGCTCCCGCCTCCACTCCCCCCCCTGGGGCCTCGCCGGCGGCCTGCCCGGCGGCATGGGCAGTTTCGAATTCTCCCAAGGCACCGAACCCTTCAGCCATGGCCAAGGCGCCCTCAAAAAAGGCCAGATCGTGAGCGTCATCACCCCCGGCGCCGGCGGCTACGGCCCGCCCTCGGGCCGTCCCGCAGCCGCCCTGGCGCGCGACGCCGCCGAGGGTCGCACCCTGCAAGCCGCCAGCGCCGCCATCTACGGCGCCTGAGCCCCGCCCGGGATGAGCTGGTTCCTCAAACGCCTGGGCGTCTCCCTCATCCTGATCTGGGTGGCTGCCTCCGTTGTCTTTCTCGCCATTCACCTCGTCCCGGGGGACCCTGCCGAGCTGCTGCTCTCCCAGGGCGGATCCGCCCCGGACAAGGCGATGGTCAAGGAACTGCGCGATCAGCTCGGCCTCAACCAGCCGCTCCATATCCAATACGCGCAGCAGATGTGGCGCCTGCTGCATTTCGACCTCGGCCGCTCCATGCAGGACGACAGCCCAGTGTCCGAGGAAATCATCCGCCGCCTGCCTCGCACCCTCGAACTCATCCTCGCCGCCGGCCTCATGGCCGTCCTCATCGGCATCCCCGGCGGCACCGCCGCCGCCATGCGCCGCGGCTCCCTGTTCGATCGCCTGACCAGCGCCATCGCCAGCCTTGCCCTCGCCGTGCCCGTCTTCGTCACCGGCACGCTGATCGTCATGGTCTTCGCGCAATGGCTCCGCCTCGTCCCCGCCGGCGGTTTTGTCGCCTTTGCGAAAGACCCGGTGCAACATCTCATCCTCCTCGCCATGCCCGCCAGCGCCATCGGCCTCGGCCTCTCCGCGGTCATGTTCCGCATGACGCGCGCTGCCGTGCTTGACGTCATGCTGAAAGACTACGTCCGCACCGCCCGCGCCAAAGGCGTGGCGCCGCGGCGCATCCTGGTGCGTCACGTCGTGCGCACCGCCCTGATGCCGGTCATCACCGTCCTCGCCCTCTATCTCGGCACCTTGCTCGGCGGCACTGTTCTGGTCGAATTCGTCTTCAACTGGCCCGGCCTGTCCGGCTCGCTGGTCAGCGCCGTCAATGCGCGCGACTACCCCCAGGTTGTCGGTATCGTCCTCGTCATCTCCGTCCTCTTCGTCGCCCTCAACCTGACCGTTGACGTCATCTATGGCCTGCTCGACCCGAGGGTGAGACGATGAAACGGCTGCCCTGGACCGCCATCGCCATCACCGCCCTCATCGCGCTGCTGGCCCTGCTCGCGCCCTGGCTCGGCCTGCCCAACCCAGTCACGATGGATGTCCCAAACCGCCTCGCCGGCCCGACGGCTGCCCACTGGCTCGGCCAGGACGAATTCGGCCGCGATGTCCTCACCCGCCTGATCTGGGGTGCCCGCGTCTCCCTCTCCGTCGCGGCCTCGGCCGCAGCCCTCGCCTGCGTCATCGGCACCGCCCTGGGCATCACCGGCGGCTACATCCGCGGCGTCGCCGAGATCCTCACGCTGCGCGCCATCGACGTCCTGCTCTGCTTCCCCCCGCTGCTGCTGGCCCTCCTCGTCGTCACGCTGCTCGGACCCGGTGCTGCCACCCTCATCCCCGTCCTCGCCCTCGTCTACCTCCCGGGCTTCACCCGCGTCGCCTATGCCGGTGTGCTCACTGCCCGGAGCCAGGATTATGTGGAAGCCATGCGCGTGCTCGGCGCCGGCAGCCCGCGCATCATGCTGCGCACCATCCTGCCCAATATCGGCGGCCCCATCCTTGTCCAGTTCAGCCTGGCCATGGCCGCTGCCGTTGTGCTCGAATCAGGCCTGTCCTTCCTCGGCCTCGGCGTCGTTCCCCCTGCCCCCTCCTGGGGACTGATGATCGCCGCTGCCCGCGCCACCATGGCCCAGGCCCCGCTCCTCCTCCTCTGGCCGTGCCTGGCGCTGACCCTCACCGTCCTGGTGATGAACGCCCTGTGCGACGGCCTGCGCGACGCGGTCGACCCGCATCCGACCTACCGCCCCGCCCACCGCCGCGTCCTTGAGGCCATCGCGCCGGGCCTCCTCCCCACTCCCAAAGCCGTTCTCGACCTGCGCCACCTGACTGTCGAAATCCAAACCCAAGCCGGCCCGATCCGCCCCGTCCGCGACGTCTCTCTCCAGGTCTTCCCGGGGGAAACTCTTGCCATTGTCGGTGAATCAGGCTCCGGCAAATCCGTCACCTCCCTCGCGATCACCGGCCTGCTCCCGGGCGCTGCCCGTGTTGCCCAAGGCGCCGCCTTTCTCGACGGCACCGACCTTCTCCGCCTGCCCGAGGACTCGCTGCGCACACTGCGCGGCGACAAAATCGCCATGGTCTTTCAAGACCCGGGCTCCAGCCTCAACCCGGTTCACCGCATCGGCGCCCAGATCGCCGAAGCCATCCAGGCTCACCGCCCCGTCTCCGACACAGCCGCACGCAGCGAGGCCATCGCCCTGCTTCGCCGGGTCGGCCTGCCCGACCCCGAATCCCGCGCCCGTGCCTACCCACACGAACTCTCCGGCGGCCAGCGCCAGCGTGTCATGATCGCCATCGCCATCGCCAACCAGCCACGCCTCCTGATCGCCGACGAACCCACCACCGCCCTTGACGTCACCATCCAGGCCCAAGTCCTCGATCTGCTGAACGACCTCAAAACGGAACGCGGCCTCGCCCTGCTCTTCATCACCCACGCGCTCCCCGTGGTTGCCGAAATCGCTGACCGCGTCGCTGTGATGTATGCGGGCGAAATCGTCGAGACCGGCCCCACCGCCGCGGTCTTCCTCACCCCCCATCACCCCTACACCCAGGCCCTCCTGCGCAGCGCGCCTGACGAGGAAGGCCCGCCTCCCGAAGGCATCCAAGGCGTCGTCCCCTCCCCCGGCGCCCTGCCGGCCGGCTGCACCTTCGCACCCCGCTGCCCCCGCGCCATCGCCGCCTGCACCGCCGCCCCCCCCGCTCTGCGCGCCTCCGGCGACGCACGCCTCACACGCTGCATCCGGTGGAATGAGCCATGATCACCACCGAAAACCTCGGTAAATCCTTTCCCCTCGGCGGCTGGTTCGCCCGCCGCCCGCTCCACGCTGTGCGTGACGTCTCGATCAGCGTCGCCCGCGGCGAAACCCTCGGCCTGGTCGGCGAGTCCGGCTCCGGCAAATCCACCGTCGGCCGCCTCATGCTGGGCCTCATGCCCGCCACCACGGGGCGGGTGATGTTCGAAGGCCAAGACCTCGCCACCACCGGCGCCGCCGCTCTGCGCACCCTGCGCCGGCGCCTGCAACTCGTCTTCCAGGACCCCTACGCCAGCCTCGACCCGCGCCGCGCCATCGGCGCCCAGATCGCCGACGCCCTCGTCATCCACCGCCTCATGGACAAAGCCGGCCGCATCGAACGCGTCGCCGATCTGCTCGAGCAGGTCGGCCTCGCCCCCGAACACGCCGCCCGCTACCCGCACCAGTTCTCCGGCGGCCAGCGCCAACGCATCGGCATCGCCCGCGCCCTCGCATCCGGCCCCGATTTCCTGGTTGCCGACGAACCGGTTTCCGCCCTCGATGTGTCGGTTCAGGCCCAGGTCCTCGCCCTCCTGGCCAGTTTGCGCGCCCAACTCGGCCTCGCCATGCTGTTCATCAGCCATGACCTTCCCGTCGTGCGCCACCTCTGCGATCGCGTCGCTGTCATGTATCTCGGCCGCATTATGGAGGAAGGCCCGGTGCGCGAGGTGTTCGCCAACCCGATCCACCCCTACACCCGGGCCCTGCTCTCCGCCGCCCCCAGCCTGCACCCCGAGCGCCGGCGTGCCCGCCTGCTCCTGCAGGGCGACCCGCCAAGCCCAGCCGATCCCCCCTCTGGCTGCGTCTTCCGCACCCGCTGCCCCATCGCCGGGCCGGACTGCGCCACCACCATCCCCCCACTCACCGGCACAAGCCACCGCGTCGCCTGCCTCAAGGCATAACAACAACCCGAAACACAAGCCGTCCATGCTGGCGCATCACCAGCAACCCGATCACCATCAAATTCAACAAATTGCCCACCACCCCGGCTTCGAAGGCCACAGCATAGCTGCCGAAGTGGTCATACAGCAGCCCGCCCATCCACGCCCCCGCCGCCATGCCGAGCAGCCCGAAAAACGCCATCGACGGCACGCGCCACCCCGCCTCCCCCGCCGGAAACAACTCGCGCAGCGCCAACACATAGGCCGGCACGATCCCCGCGAACCCCAGCCCGAACGCGGTGGCCACGGCGAACAACCCCATCTCGTCCTGCGTCGCCAAAAACCCTGCCAACGCCACGGCCTGGCACGCCGATCCCGCCAGGATCGCGCGCAAGCCCCCGATGCGGTCCGAAGCCCAGCCCCAGAACTGCCGGCTGACAAAGGCACACCCCAGCAGCACCGACAACATCGCCGCCCCATGCGCCCGGCTGATCCCGATATCCGTGCAGAAACTCACCAGATGCGCCGACGGCAGCGCCATCGGCACGCAACACAGGAAGATCCCCAAACACAACAACCCATGCACCAGGTTGCGATCGAGCCCCAACACACGCGCCCCCGGCATCGGCCCCGCCCCATAACGCCCCGCCACCGGCGCCTCGGGCGGCGGCTTGAGGAACAGCAGCGCCAACGGCAACGCGAGCGCCACCTCAACCACCGCGAAGCCGAGCATCGTACCGCGCCAGCCGATCTGCGCGATCGCTTGCTCGAACACCGTCGGCCAGAATACCCCAGCCAGATATTGCCCGCTCATGATCAACGCCAGCGCCGCCCCCCGCCGCCGGTCAAACCACCGCGTCGTATAGGTCATCAACGGCGCATTAAACGCCGCATTGCCGAGCAGCCCGATCAGCACCCCATGCCCGATATAGACCCCGACAATCCCGCCATAGGTCGACACCACCATCCCCAACGCCACGCAACACGCCCCCAACGCCCCCACCCGGCGCATCCCGATCCGCTCTGCCAGCCATCCCATCGGAATGCCGCCAAGCCCGGTCCCCAGAAACGCCAGCGAACTCGCCAGCGCCGGCTCCGAGCGGGGCACGCCAAGGTCCTCCGCCACGGCCTTAAGCCCTACCACCATGATCAGCGGCGCCCCGTTCGTCACTGCGAATATCGCCAGCGCCGCCAAGGCGGCCATCCACGACGCCCGGCCCTCGATACTGGCCGACGGCGCCCCGCTCATGCCCGCAACTGCCGCACCACACCGTCGATGAACCGATCGCACAACGCCAACTGATCGAGCCCCACATACTCGTCCGCCTTGTGCGCCTGCTCGATACTGCCCGGCCCGCACACGATCGACGGCACGCCGTATTCCTGGAAAAAACTCGCCTCCGTCCCGTAGCCCACCTTCTCCACCGTCTTGTCCGCCAGCAAGTCCAGCGCCATGCGATACACCGCCGACCCCTCATCCGCCGCCAGCGCCGGGATCGCATTCACCCGCATGAACGCCACCCCCGCCGCCGGATCCCGCCGCCGCATCTCCTCGGCCAACGCCGCCCCCAGCGCCTCCAACTCGCCGATGATCGCCTCAGGCACTGCGCCGGGCACATAGCGATAATCGAACAAAAACTCCGCCAGCGCCGGCACGATATTCGGCCCGTTGCCCCCGTTCATCATATTCGTCGATATCGTCGTGAACGGCACATCGAACCCCGCCACCCGCGCGCCCGCCTCGCGCTCCCGCACGCCAATTTCCGAGATCCGGGCAATGATCCGCGCCGCATACTCGATCGCATTCACCGCCGTATGCGTCAGCGACGAATGCGCCGCGCGCCCCGTCACCCGACACCGATAGACCCGCCCACCCTTATGCGCCGACACCAGCCGCATCGACGTTGGCTCCCCCACAATGCAGCCGGACGGCTTTACCCCCCAACTTGCCATCGCGGCGATGAGATGCGGAATGCCCAAACACCCCACCTCCTCGTCATAGGTCAGCGCCACATGAATGGGTTCGCGCAACGCGGCGGCCGCATAATCCGGCACATGCCCAAGCACGACCGCATCGAACCCTTTCATGTCGCAGGCCCCGCGCCCATACACCCGCCCATCGCGCAGGGTTGCGACAAACGGATCGGACGTCCAGGCCTGCCCATCCACCGGCACCACATCGACATGGCCGGAAAACACCACGCCGCCCGGCCCCTCGCCGAACGTCGCCAGCATGTTCGCCTTGGTGCGATCCGCGTTCCAATCCATCCGCGTCCGCGCGCCATGCGCCTCCATATGCGCCCGTGCCCAGTCGATGCAGCCCAGATTGGAATTCCGGCTGACCGTATCGAACCCGATCAGTGTCTCCAGAGCATCCAGAGTCCGCTGATCCGGTGCCATCGCCTATTCCTGATACGTCCCGACAAATGCCTCAAGCCGGTTCATCGCCTCGGTCAGCATCTCGGGGCTCTTGGCGTAGCACAGCCGGATATAGCGCTCCGACCCCTTGCCGAACGATATGCCGGGCGCCATCCCGATCTTGGCCTCCACCACCGCTCGCTTGCAGAACGCCAGCGTGTCATCCACCCCGTCCACGCTGAACATCGCATAGAACGAGCCCTGGTTCGGGATGTTGTGCACCCGCTTCATCCGCCCGAGCCGCTCATTCACCAACGCGCGCCCCTGCCGGCACCGTTCGGCAAAGAACTTCACGAACTCTTCGCCATGCCGCAGCGCCGCAATGGCGCCAACCTGCAAAAATTCCGGGGCGCCCGACGTATTGAATTGGATGAGTTTCTCGAACGCGTCCTTCAGCCCCTCCGGATACACGATCCAGCCCAGCCGCCACCCCGTCATCGCCCAAGCCTTGGAGAACGAATTCACCACAAACACCGGGTCGTTCGGCTTGGCGATCTCCAGGAACGAAAACGCCACCTCCCGGTCATACACCAGGCGGTGATAGACCTCGTCCGACAGGATCGCGATATTCCGCTCCCGGCAGAATGCCAGCAGCCGCTCGGCATCCTCGCGCGGGATCATCCATCCCGTCGGATTGCCCGGCGAGGCCAGATAAATCACCTTCGTATTCGCGTCACAGGCGTCAAACACCTTGTCGAGATCAAGCGACCATCCGGCATTGCCCGGCGTCATCGCCACCTCGCGCGCCTCGGCCCCGCAAATCTGCATCGCCCGCATGATGTTCGGCCATGACGGCGTGATCGCCACCACATTGTCCCCAGGCTTCACGGTGGCCTGCGCGATGAGCATCACAGCACTCATCCCCGACGGCGTCAGCGTGATGCGATGCTCCGGCACCCGCACCTTGTAGAGCATCTCCATATAGTCGGCCAAAGCCTCGCGGATCGGCCCGATCCCGCGGTTCGGCGTGTAGAACGTCTTGCCGTCCTTCAGCGCCTGCGCGGTCGCCTCGCAAATGAAATCCGGCGTCGGCACATCGGGCTCCCCCGCGAACATCCCGATCACGGACGGATCGCCATATCCCATCCGCCAGACTTCGACGATCGGACTGTCTTCCAACACCTCGATATCGTGACGAACCAGACTCATGGAGATCTTCCTTTTTGTATGCGGAGTGCGATGCAGCACGCCAGACGGCACCCGGTCAACGCCCCGCCGCGCATCCCTGGAGCGGTTCCACGTGATCCGTCCGCTTGGCGGCCGCGTGGAACCACTCCAGTCCTTTGTTCTGACCTGCGAGCCCGATGCCCTCACAGGGCGCAGATGGCGGTAATTTCGACTTTCCAGTCGGGGTTGGCGAGTTTGGCTTCGATGGTGGCCCGGGCGGGTTTGTTGGCGGGGTCCATCCAGGCGTCCCAGGCGCGGTTCATGTCGGCGATCTCGGTGATGTCGGTGATGAATATCTGGGCGGTGAGGAGGCGGGATTTGTCGGTGCCGGCTTCCTCGAGGAGGGCGTCGATTTGGCGGAGGATGTCGGCGGTTTGGCCTTCGGTGTCGCGTGTGGCGTCATCGGCGACCTGGCCGGCGAGGTAGACGAGCCCGTGATGGATGACAGCACCGGACAGGCGGGTTTCGGGTTGGAGGCGTTTGATGGTGGACATGGGGTGGCTCTCCTGTGGGTGGGATTGTGTTGTAACAGGGTGGGGTTTGGTCGCAACGGGCGGGGAGCAAAGTGATGGTTGAGCGGATGTCGGCGGCAGTGGCGCGGCGGATGGTGTTGACGGCGGGTGGGTTCGGGGGCGCGCGGGCGGGGGGGCGTGCGGCGGGGTTGCGGGGGATGGTGGCTCGGTTGGGGGCGGTGCAGATCGATTCGGTCACTGTGTTGGCGCGGGCGCATCTGATGCCGGCGTTTTCGCGGCTCGGGGCTTATGAGGTGGGGGATTTCGAGGCGTTGGCTTGGGGCAAGCGGCGGGCGTGGTTCGAGTATTGGGGGCATGAGGCGTGTTTTATGCCGTTGGCGATGTGGCCGTTGCTGCGGTGGCGGATGCGCCAGCCCGGCAAGTGGGTGGGGAGCCAGGCGGCGCGGTTCGGGACGGAGCGGGCGGATTTCGTGGCGCGGGTGCGCGATGAGTTGCGCGACAGGGGGCCGTTGGCGGCGGCGGATTTGAGTGAGGCGGGGCGGGCGAAGGGGGCTTGGTGGGGGTGGAGCGATGGCAAGATGGCGATGGAGCATTTGTTCTGGACCGGGGAAGTCACGGTCAGCCATCGGCGCGGGGCGTTCGAGCGGGTGTATGATTTTGCCGAGCGCGTGTTGCCGGAGGCGGTGCATGGGGCAGCGGAGGTGTCGGAGGGGGAGGCGGTGAAGGGGTTGTTGCGGGTGGCGGCGGCGGCGATGGGGGTGATGACGGAGGGGGATTTGCGGGCCTATTGGCGGTTGCGGCCAGGGGCCGCGGCGCAGGTGCGGCAATTGGTGGAGGCGGGGGAGTTGGCGGCGGTGACGATCCAGGGGTGGGACCGGCCGGGGTTGATGTGGCACGGGGCAAAGGTGCCGCGGCAGGTGGAGGCGGGATGTCTGGTGTCGCCGTTCGATCCGTTGTTGTGGGAGCGGGACCGGGCGTTGCGGGTGTTCGGGTTCCACTATCGGATCGGGCTCTACACGCCGCGGGCGCAGCGGACGGAGGGTTATTATGTGCTGCCGTTTTTTCTGGGGTCGGGGGTGGCGGCGCGGGTGGATCTGAAGGCGGACCGCAAGGCGCATGTCTTGCGGGTGGAGGCCGCGCATCGGGAGGCGGGGGCGCCGGACGGGGCAGCGGAGGCGCTGGCCACGGAATTGGGGCGGCTGGCGGGTTGGCTCGGGCTCGATCGGGTGGTGGTGGTGGAGCGGGGGGATATGGCGGGGGCGTTGCGCGCGGCACTCACGGGGGGAGTGAAGTGAGGAAGGCGGCGAGGACGGGCGCCCACTTGGCGGCGTCGGCGCCGGAGCCCATGTGGCCGTGTTCGGTGTCGATCTCGTGGTAGGTGGCATCGACGCCGGCGGCGGCCAGCGCCGGCATCACCCAGGTGGCGAGTTCGGGAGTGAAGAGCGCGTCGGTGTTGGAGATGACGTAGAGCATTTTGGCGGTGATGCGGCCGAGTTGGCCGGTGACGTCGTAGCGGTTGATGGCGCGGCCGAGGGCGAGCATAGAGTGGGCGTCGAACTGATCGGCCCATTCGCCGGCCTGGCGGGAGAGTTCGGCTGCGATGGCGGCGGGGTCGAGACCCTGGGCGCGCAGGCCGGCTTCGGCGCCGTAGTTTTTCAGCGTGGCGATGCGCAGGCGGGTCATGGTGGCGTGGATGCCGCCGGCTCGGTAGTAATGCCCGTTGTTCCAGTTGGGGTCGGTGGCGAATTGGGCAATGAGGCCGGTCTCGTCGAAGGGCGCGCGCATTTTGGGGGCGGTTTCGACGGGGATCAGGCCGCGCATGAAGCCCGGGAATTCGACGCCCCAGGTAAAGGCCTGAAAGCCGCCGTAGGAGTTGCCGACCACGGCGTGCAGGTTTGTCACGCCGAGGCTGTCGAGCAGGCGTTTCTGGGCGGCGACGATGTCGGGCAGGGTGACGAGGGGGAAGTCAGGGCCGTATTCGATGCCGGTGGCGGGGTTGATGGAGGATGGCGCGGTGGAGCCATAGGAGGAGCCCAGCATGTTGGAACTGACAACGAAAAACCGGTCAGTGTCGATCGGTTTGCCGGGGCCGACGAGGGCGGACCAGCCGCGGTCGGCGACGAACAAGTGGCTTGAGGTGAAGCCGTGGGTGGTGAGGATGGCGTTGCGCCCGTCGGGCGCGAGGCGGCCCCAGCAGGCGTAGGCGATATGGGCGTTGGGCAGGATGCCGCCTTCGCGCAGGGGAAGATCGCCGATGCGGGCGATGCGTGTTTCGCTCATGGGGCGGATCCTTGGGTGGTGGCGGGTTCGCAGATGTCGTTGAAGCGCATGGCGAGGCGGGCGGGGCCGTAGGCGGGCCATTCGGGACCGGGGCGGCCGGTGCGGATGAAACTGATCCAGTCGCGGCGCATGCGGGCCGAGAGGGCGGCGGCGATGATCGGATTGGCGCCGTTGAGCATGCCCGCGCCATGGAACGTGTCGAGCGTGCCGAAGGTGAAGGGGAGTTCGGCGCAGTGGCAGGCGCGGAACGGGTTGTCCTGCGGGGTGTAGTCGAAGCGGTAGGCGAAGGTTGGGCCGGGGAGGGCGGCGGCGAGGGCCCAGGAGGGTTGGATGAAGGTTTCGTCGGAGGCGTGGTCGGCAAGGAGGTCAAGCGTCGTGGCACCGGGGCGGCGGGCGCGGTAGTGGGCGATGGCGGAGCCGATATGAGCGCTGGCACGGGGTTCGTCGACGGCGGCCATGGCGGGATCGGCGGCGAAGAAGGCGTGGACCTCGTCGCGGGTGACGCCGATCAGAGTGTCGAGACCGGAGGCGGCGGTAGCGATTTGGGCGATGAGGGCTGCGCCGGTGGTGGGGGTGGCGACAACAGGCATGAAGGGCGGATTGGTGGAGGCAAAGCGGGCAAGGCCGCGGGCGAGGGCGCCGGAGGCGGCGAGGAGTTGGGCGGGCGGGGTGTCCCGCAGTTTGGCGGCGGCGCCGGCGGCGTCGGGGTCGATTTCGAGGTGACGCATCAGGGTTTCGGCACGGCTGGCGGCTTCGGCGGCGGCGAGCGGGGGGCGGCCGAAGCTGCCGCTCTGCAGAAGGATGCGGTGGAAGAGGGGGCGGGATGCGGGGTCGATGACCAGACGGCCGATGGAGGTGGCGCCGGCGGATTGGCCGGCGAGGGTGATGCAGCCGGGATTGCCGCCGAAGGCTGCGATGTGGGTGGCGATCCAGCGCAGGGCGGCGGCCTGGTCGGCGGTGCCTGTGTTGCCGGGGCTGATCGCGGGGTGGTGGAGGTAGCCGAGGGCGCCGAGGCGATAATTGACGCCGACGACGACGAGATCGCCTTCGCGGGCCAGGGTGGCGCCGCTGTACCAGTCGAGCGAACCGGCGCCGCTCATCCAGGCACCGCCGTGGAGCCAGACGAGGACGGGGCGGGGTTTGGTGTCGGCTGCGGGGGTCCAGATGGTGAGGGTGAGGCAGTCCTCGGAGTGGGGACGCTCGAAATCGCCCATCGCGGCGCGCAGGCGGGAAGGGGTTTGCGGGGCGATGGGGCCATGGGCGGTGGCGTCGCGCAGGCCGGTCCAAGGGGCGAAGGGCTGCGGCGGGGCAAAGCGGCGCTCGCCCACCGGGGCGGCAGCGTAGGGGACGGCTCGAAAGACCGCGACGCCGGATTCGACGGTGCCTTGCAGGTCCCCGGACGGGGTTTGGGCGATTGGGGTCATGCGGGCCTCCTTTGGACGAGGCTGCCTGTGTGGACGGGCTCCGTCCAGCCCCCTTCCCTCCCCTCAACATGGGACTTCGCGTTTGCGGGGGCCTGTGGTCAACTCGGTGTCCTGCCGGGGAGGCCCCATGCGTTTCATTGCCAATGCCAGAATGTATGCGGTTGCGCCCGAGGCGGAGGCGGCGTGGCGCGCAATGTTGGCGCGGATCGGCGAAGATGCCGGGGTGGCGCTCGACTATGAGGCGTATCCGGCACCGCAGCCGCTGGAGGATTTGTGGCGGCGACCCGATCTGGGCTGCGTGTTCATGTGCGGGTATCCGATCGCGCTGAGGATCGCCGAGGTGACGCCGCTCGCGGCGCCGATTCCGGCGGCGGCCTGGGCGGGGGGGCAGCCGGTTTACCGGTCAGACCTGATCGTGCGGGCGGACAGCCCGTTCCGGACCCTGGAGGACACGTTCGGGCATCGGGCAGGCTGGACGGTGACGCATTCGCATTCGGGGTTCAATGCGTTCCGCCATCATCTGCTGCGTTATCGGACGGCGGGGCGGCCGGCTTTGTATGGGGAAATGAAGGGGGAATTGGTGACGGCGCGGCGCGTGCTGGATGCGGTGCGGGAGGGGGAAATCGATGTTGGACCGCTCGATGCCTATTGGCATGTGTTGATCGCGAAGTATCGGCCGGATCTGGTGGCGGGATTGCGGGTGGTGGAGAGCACGGACCTGGCGCCGGCGCCGGCGCTGGTGGCCTCACCTGGGTTGCCGGCAGGGGCGGTGGATCGGCTGCGGGGGGCGTTTGCGGCGGCGGCCGGGCAGGCCTGGTTTGCGCCGCTGGGCGAGGCACTGGCGATCACAGGGTTCGCGCGGGTGACGCGGGGCGATTTCAATGAGACACTGCGGTGGCATGCCGCGGCGAAGGCTGCTGGGTTTCCTTTTCCTGAATGAGAGACGTATGACCGAAATGCTTCGGGGCGCCGATATCGTCGCCCGCACGTTGGATGCTGCCGGGGCAACGACGATTTTCACGTTGTCGGGCAATCACATCATGTCGCTGTTCGATGCTGCGATCGGCACGCGGCTCGATCTGGTGCATGTGCGCCAGGAGGCGGCGGCGGTGCATATGGCGGATGCCTGGGGGCGGCTGACCGGGCGGCCCGGGGTGGCGATGGTGACGGGGGGGCCGGGGCATGCCAATGCGGTGCCGGCGCTTTACACGGCCCTGTCGCAGGACAGTCCGATGGTGCTGATCTCCGGCTGTCATGCGACGTGGGAGACCGGGCGGGGCGGGTTTCAGGAACTCGACCAGGCCATGCTGGCGGCGCCGGTGTGCAAGGCATCATGGACCGCGACATCCGTGGCGGGGCTGGGGGCCGATATCGCGCGGGCGTTCCGGATTGCGGCCGAGGGGCGGCCGGGGCCGGTGCATGTGAGTTTGCCCAGCGATCTGCTGGATGCGGAGATCGCAGCGGATCAGGTGGTCTGGCCGGTGGCAGGGGATTTTGTCGCCCCCGCGGTCGGATTGGCTCCGGCCGCGGCCGGTGCGGTTTTGTCGTTGATCGCCGGCGCGCAGCGGCCGCTGCTGATCGGCGGGCCGCAGTTGGCGACGCGGGCGGGGCGGGCGCTGCTGGGGCGGATCGAGGCGGCGTGTGATGTGCCGTGGCTCATCATGGAAAGCCCGCGGACGGTGCATGATGCGACCTGGGGCGCGTTGTCGGATTTGCTGAAGCGGGCGGATCTGGTGGTTCTGCTGGGGAAGAGGCTTGATTTTACGTTGAAATTCGGGGCCGCACTGGCTGATGATTGCCAGGTCGTGGCGATTGCGCCCGACGCGGAGACGCTGGCGCGGGCCGGGCGGGAAATGGCCGGGCGGCTGGCTTTCGGTTGCATCGCGGATTCCCATCCGGCCGGTGAGGCGTTGGCGCTGGGGGAGACCGGGAAGCCGGCGGGCGCATGGCGCGTGGCCGCCAACCGCTTGATGCATGTGCGGCCGGCGTCCTGGGCGTCGCTGCGCTCGGTGACGCCGGGCAAGTTGCATGGGCTTGAGGTGGCGCAGGTGTTGAAAAGATTCGTCGATGCCGATCCGGACACGATCCTGATTTGCGACGGCGGGGAATATGCACAGTGGGCGCAATCCGTCATCCGGTGCGAGCGGCGCCTCGTGAACGGGGTGGCCGGGGCAATCGGCGTGTCGTTGCCATTTGCGGGGGCGGCACGGGTGGTGGAGGCGAAGGCCCCGGTGTTTGCGGTGCTGGGCGATGGTACTGTCGGGTTCCACATGGCGGAGTTCGAAACCGCCGTGCGGCGGCGCACCCCATTCGTCGCCGTGGTCGGGACCGACGCGCGGTGGAACGCCGAGCACAACATCCAGATCCGCGACTACGGTGCCCAGCGCGCCCATGGCTGCGAATTGCTCGATACCCGCTACGATCTCGTTGTCAGCGCCCTTGGCGGACACGGCGAACTGGTGGAGCGGGTAGAAGACCTGGCGCCGGCGATCGAACGCGCCTTGGCCAGCGGACTGCCGGCCTGCGTCAACGTCATGATCGAAAGCCACGCCGCGCCCACCCTGCGCGCCGCCGACCTCGGGGGGTAATCCGAACCAAGGTCGGTGAACCCGCTTCCTGCGGAGGACTTGCCGCGTATCAGGGAGGTGCTGCATGCCGCATCGCGCCGCTCGGGTACACCGGTTTACCGTTTTGCTTCCGGACTTCCCCAAATGCCTGGCTTCTGGATAAATGGGGATCAGAGGAAACAAAAATGAACACATACGATCAGGCTTTGGAGGATTTTCAGGCGGCTCAACGGGTGCGTCGAGCCGCCGAACTCTGGCTTGCGGCGTTCGAAACCGCGCTTGTCGCCCGGGATGTGGTGTTGATTGCCGCCCTGTTTCATCACGATTCGCATTGGCGGGATATCCTGGCGTTCACGTGGCACCTGACACCGACAGCCGGTCAGACCAGCATCGCGACGCGTCTGGCAGAAGAACAGGCCCATGCCGGCGTTCATCGCCTGCATCTGCCCAAGGAGAGGCGGCCGCCGCGCACGGTCACCCGGTTCGGGATCGAGAGTATCGAGGCGATCTTTGCGTTCAAGACGGCCGTCGGACGCGGTTCCGGCGTGCTGCGGATCGCGCCTGACGCTGACGGTGTGATGAAGGCATGGCACATCTCGACGGTGCTCGATGCGCTCGACGGACATGAGGAGAAACTGGGGGCCAACCGCCCGACCGGCGCGGCCTATTCACGCAATTTCGGCGGCGACAACTGGGCCGATGTGCGTCGTAAAGCGGTCGCCTATGAAGATCGCGAGCCGACCGTCCTGGTCATCGGCGCCGCGCAGGCCGGGCTTTCGGTTGCGGCGCGGCTCAACCAGCAGGGGATTGATACCCTCGTCGTCGAAAAATGGCCGCGCATCGGCGACAGTTGGCGCCAACGCTACCATTCGCTGGCTCTGCACAATGCCGTCCAGCAGAACCATCTGCCATATATGGAGTTTCCGCCGACCTGGCCGAAATTCATTCCCAAAGACATGCTGGGGAACTGGTTCGAATTCTACGCCGACGCGATGGAAATCAACTGCTGGACCGATACCGCGTTCGTCAGCGGCACCTGGGACGCGGCGGCGACATGCTGGACCGCGGTCGTGCGCCGGGGCGACGGAACCGAGCGCATTCTGCGCCCTCGCCATCTCGTCTTTGCCAACGGCGTCAGCAGTTACCCGATGACCCCTGACATTCCCGGCCTCGATGATTTCAAGGGGGATGTCATCCACTCCGAGGGGTTCGACAGCGGGGCCGCATGGAAGGGCAAGCGTGCTTTCATCCTGGGAACCGGCAGCAGCGCAAACGACATCGCGCTCGATCTCTACAGCAACGACGTCCAGACCACGCTCATCCAGCGCGGCCCCACGACCGTGATCTCGATCGATCCGAGCGCACGGCTCGGCGAATTGCCGTGGAGCGAGGGCGGAACGCTCGAGGATGCCGACATCGTCGTTGCGTCGGCCACGCCGGCATTGACGCTCAAGGCGCTGACAGCCAATGCGAAGCGGATGTCCGAGTTCGACAAGGAGATGATCGATGGGCTCGTGTCCATCGGCTTCAAGCACGATTACGGCACGGACCAGACCGGCCATCTGATGAAGTATTTCCGCCGTGGCGGCGGCTATAATCTCGACACGGGCAGTTCCGCCCTGATGATCAAAGGCGAGATCGGCCTGCTGCAGTACGACCAGATCGAGCGTTTCACCGGTGATGGCGCGCTGCTGCGGGATGGCTCGGTGAGTCCTGCCGATCTGGTGGTGCTGGCAACCGGATATCTGCCGCAGATGGAACTCGTCCGGCGCGCCCTGGGCGAGGCGATGGTGGCGCGCATCGGCCCGGTCTGGGGTATCGGGCCGGATGGCGAACTCGGCAATATGTACAAGCGCACGCCGCAACAAGGACTCTGGTTCATTGCCGGCGGCCTCGCCCAGTGCCGCATCAACTCGAAGTATCTGGCGCTTCAGATCGCCGCGATGGAACAGGGAAAGCTCGGGCCACTCTGAGCGTCAGGCGGGTGCGCTGCGGCGCGGTGAACCCGCCCTGCGGCAATCTTGAGATACGGGATCAAACGATCCGTTCACGTCACCAGATGCTCCGGCGCGACCGGGCGCGAGGCCGGCGCCACAGGGCAGTGGGTTTGGCACTGCCCGCCGGATTCATCGGGCCCGGAATGTCCCCCCGCAGCACGATCCGCTCGCCGCACGCCCGGAGTTCGGCAATCGGCGCGGCCGCGATCAGGGCCTCCGACGCGCGCGGTGCGCTCATCGAGCGTGACCGCCAAAGGTGGGATCACCGAGGGCGTGAATCACGCAATAAAACAAACATCTAGCGTTTTCGGTCCATGAGTGTGATGGTCCAAATGCAATCCTGACCAATCAGGAGGAGGATGCACCATGGCAAGCGTTCTTCACGGCAACGCCAGCCCGCGTCCGGGGCATGGTTGTCGGTGATCCGTAGTGTGAGAGGCGACCCGGCGCCCAGATGCCAGGTCTCACCATCGCCAGGAGAGCCGATTGCCGCCACGGCCAATCGTCACCAAGGCGCGTTTGCGGCGGCGGTCATCATACCGACGATTTTACGCCCATCCCTGGTGCCGGCGGCACTGTCCGTTTTTCAACAGAATGTCGACAAGCCCTGTCAGCTCCTTATTGGCGTGGACAAACCAATTGGTGAGGCAAGCCTGCTGAACGAGGTGATGCAAGCCTGCCCACCCAACTGGTCGGTCATGGTTTTCGATCCCGGCTATTCCACCTCCGTGCGTCACGGCGGAATTCATCCCGCGCGGGACGGCGGTGCGTTGCGCACCATCCTCAGTTACGCCGCAAACAGCCGCTATCTTGCCTATCTGGACGATGACAACTGGTGGGCGCCCGACCATTTATCGACACTCCTCAAGGCGATCTCCGGGGTGGATTACGCGTATGGTTATCGCTGGTTCGTCGAGGCTGCTTCTGATCAGCCGGCGTGCGTTGATTCCTGGGAATCGGTGGGGCCGGAACAGGGGATTTTCGCGCAGCGATTCGGTGGCTTCATCGACCCCAATACTCTGATGCTGGATAAGACGCGGTGCGAACCGGTATTGCGCCTTTGGTCCATCCCTCTGAGAGGTGATCCGAAAGGCATGTCGGCCGACCGCAACGTCTTCCATATTCTCAACACGCGATACACCGGCAGATGCACGGGGGTATCCTCATGCTTTTACCGCATGGATCCCCAGGATGGACTTCACGCGAAGCGCCGGGAACGAATTACGAAAGCGCAAGGCGGATGACGTGAGAGCCTGATGATTTTTGGCGGAATCGCCAAAAATCTGAATCAGGCGATCAAACAATGACTGATACCGAAACCCTGTGATCGCTGCTCTTCTGCGATCACCGGGTTTCGGTATGCGCGCCGGGTTGGTGGGCGGCGGCGCGCGGAAAAAGACTCATACCAAGGGTCGCGCTTTGCGAGCCTTGGTATGAGCCCGAGCGCGCCGCCGGCTCATAAGGACCTGCGCAGCGCGCCGGAAACGTTTGTCACGCTTTTTTTACCCCGTCTCCCCTGCCATCGGCATCCCCGCGCTTGTTCACCCGAGGCCGACGCATTATGTATCTATTTGTCATTTTTAAAGTTTTGAAATATAAAACGACGTGAAAGAGGGGTTTATGCGGCTCTCGAGGACGATATCCGGCGCGCGGCGGTCTTTAGGACCAAGATTTCGAGGCATGCGGAGCCGCACCAAGGCTGGGCTCTGCGCGGAGCCGAGGCGGCGTTTGCCGGGCTATCCGCCCGCTCCATGTCCATCATTGTTCACGGCGGTATGACCGTGCGGCGCCTGAAGAACCTGGAAGCTACGCCTCACCCAGCCCCGATGGCGCTGGCTCGACCTTCTGCAGACCGCAACACTCCCGATCCCGAATATATCGGCTTCCTGGAACTTGTTTCGGAGGGTTGGGCCGAGGGCTGGGTCTATGCGGTCCACGCGCCTCATCTGCGCCTCGCCGTGGAGTTTTTGCACGACGACACGGTGATTGGGGTTGCGATTGCGGATCGGATGCGTGAAGACCTGCTCGATGCCGGGGTGGGCGATGGAGCGTATGGGGTTCGGGCACCCTTGCCCGCATATTTGGATGATGGTGGCATCTATCTGATCTCAGCGCGCGTTGAGGGTGGGGATTTTGTATTGCGGGGTAGTCCGCAGATTTACCGGCGCGATTTGCCTGAGCCTCCGTTGGAGCCAACGGATCTGGGCGAAGACAGGGCCCGTGCTGATGCGGCTGAGAGCCTGCCATGTGCGACCCTGTTGGGGAATATTGACAGCATAACCGCGGACGGCGTGCGTGGATGGGTGTACGATACGGACACCCCACAGGCGTCGGTCGTGCTGGACATGATGATCGACGGCGTCATCGTTTCGCAGGTGCCGGCGGATCAGAATCGACCTGACGTGAAGGCTGCCGGAATTCCGGCGGAATTTTGTGGCTTTACGTGTGCTTTGCCCAACGAACTCCTGGATGGAAAAGACCATGAGCTGGAGTTCCGTTGCGCGTTCGCGGATCCTCGCTCGATTACGGGCCTGAGCGGCGAAGTCGGGCTTAGCCAGTGGTTTAATATTGATCCCGTTGTCTATGTTGGCAATCTCGACGGGCTGCATTGCGGTGCCATCCGCGGCTGGGTGGTGCGCCATGACAGAGCGACGGGGGAGAAATCTGGGGGCGTTTCTGTGCTTATTTCGAGCGAGGGGCACCCGATCGCAGAACTCTCGGCAAACAACTTCCGCCCTGATGTCGCGGAGGCGATCGGTTGCGACCCGAATTGTGGTTTTCTGTTCACCCCTCCCCATGATGCGGTCGCCGGGCGGACGATGGAAATTCGGGTCCGCATCATTCCGGGGCATATAGAGATCGCGAACAGCCCCGCCTTTATGTCGTTTCCCGATCAAATTCTGGTCGAGCAAATTCGGAGCTTGACGGAAGTCGCGGACCATATCTTCACGCAATTATGGGACCTGCGGGACCGGTTGAAGAGGCTGATGCCACTCGATGGATTGAGTGTCGTCGACTACGACAGCTGGGCGCGGCGGTATTATCGGCTTCTCTCGAAACGTCCTCCGGCGCCGATCATGGATAGGCTGGATTTTGATATGCTGCCGCTGGTGAGCATCATTTGCCCGGTCTACCGACCTCGGCTGAAGGATTTCACGGCGGCGGTTGAGTCGGTGCTGGCGCAGACCTATCCGAACTGGGAATTGATCATTGTCGACGACGCCAGCTCGGTGCCGGAGCTGTCAGACCTGATCGCTCGGTTTGCGCAGCAGGATGCGCGGATCAAGGCGTTACGCCTGAATAAGAATGGTGGAATCAGCGCGGCGACCAATGCGGCGCTGCGAATGGCGACGGGGGCATATGTCGCGTTCTTCGACCATGATGACATGATGGTCGATCGGGCAATGGAGTTCATGGTCGATGCGGCGGTGAGCACCGGAGCGCTCATGGTGTACTGCGATGAGGACAAGATCGATGATGCGGGGGTCTACTCCGAGGTCAATTTGAAGCCAGACTGGAACTACCGGCTGTTATTGTCGCAAAATTATATCTGTCATATCCTGTTCGTTGAACGCGCCCATTTGTTGAAGGCGGGTGCGCTTCGCAAGGAGTGCGATGGAGCGCAGGACCATGATCTGATCCTGCGGCTGGCCGAAATCACCGATCCCGCACGCATCCACCATGTGCCGGAAGTCCTCTATCACTGGCGCAAGACTCCATCTTCGACGGCAGCTTCGGGCAAAAGCAAATCCTACACGGTGAGCGCCGGAATTCGGGCGCTGCGTGATCATTTGGCGCGCAAGGGCGTTGCGGCAGATGTGTCTTCGCCGTTGGGGATCACCTGCTACGAGGTTCGATACCATGTCGCAGTCGAGCCGAAGGTGACGATCATCATCCCCTATCGTGAGCATATCGGCATGACGCGAGAATGCGTCGAGGCGATACGGAGCTCTACTTTCTACGATAATTACGAGATTTTTCTGGTGGACAACTGGTCCACCTCCGACGAGGCGCTGGCCTTTGCAGCGGAGATGAACGCACTCCAGGGTGTCAGGGTGCTCCGTGTGACTGAGGCGTTCAATTATTCTCGGCTCAACAATCTAGCAGTGGCGGCGTCGACGGGCGAATTTCTGTTGTTCATGAACAACGATGTGTTCGTCAACGATCCGAACTGGCTGCGGGAGATGGTCGGTGAGGCCACGGCCGATCCGTTCGTGGCTGTCGTGGGAGCCAAACTGTTGTACCCGAATGGGCGCGTTCAGCATGGCGGTGTCGTGTTGGGTGTGGGCGGCATTGCGGACCATGCGAACCGCGGCCTTGCGGCGTATGAGCCTGGCTATCAGGCGCGGGCGATCTGCGCGCAGGAGTATTCTGCGGTCACCGCGGCCTGCATGCTCTGCCGCCGCGCGGCGTTCGACGAGGTCGGAGGCTTCGACGAAGCGCATCTGAGGGTGGCGTTCAACGACGTTGATCTCTGCCTGAAGATCGGAGCTGCAGGCTATCGCATTGTGTGGACACCGAGCGTCGTGGCCGAACATCGCGAAAGCTACAGCCGTGGCAATGATTTCCGCCCCGATCAGCAGGTGCGGTTCTTTGATGAGCACCAGTTCATGACCGTGAAATGGCGCGACGTGCTGGCGCGGGACCGACATTATCACCCCTGGTTCTCCCGGCAGATGGGAATTTTCGAGACTTTAAGGGCACCGGACAGTCGGGAGGCATGAGGTGGTGTGGATAGCGAGGGATAGGCCCCATGGCTTGGTGTCAACAGCGCAGGGTGGTGCGAAGCAACGCATATCCCGCTCGTCGGAAGACTCCCGCATGAAAAGTAAACAGAAGTCAATCCACGATCGGTGCACGATGAAGCGCCAAATGCGTTAACCGGATACCCGTTTGTAAAAATGGGGTAAGCACTTACGATTGAATTCAAATGATAATTCTGATTTTATTTTACAACCAGAAGGATGAAATACGCTGTGATTGATGTGAAGTGTGAGGCGCCCTATCGTAAGATATTTATGGTTCACATCCCCAAGACTGCTGGGTCAACCATCAATCATCTCATGGCAAAATGTCTGGGAGCCGATCACGTTCTGACGCATATTGAAAATAGGGTGGGAGCGCTAACGGCGTTGAATTCGCCACCACCCAATATCCTGTTTGTTTCGGGTCATCACAGATTTCCTGAGGTTATCGACGCGGTTGAGCGTTCGCAGTGGTTTGTTTTTTTTAATCTCCGCAATCCCGTTGAGCATCTCATATCGCATTTGAAGTATCTAAAAGCTCTTGGAAACCCCCAGGATGAAGCCCGCAGGAGTGAGCATACGAGTGAAATTCAGCAAATGGCTCGGCGCCTTTGGGAGATAAAATTAAATAATATTGACACAATCCATAGATTTATAAATGAAGAATTTGCCGAAGGGATACAACTATTTGATAATTGTCAGACACGGTATTTAATATGGTATCGAGCTGAAAAAATTGGTCAAAGTGACGCGGACGAAGCCTTGCGTGCGTTAGAAGCCGCAGACTTCGTCGGTGTCACGGAATCCCTTGCTAAAACCCTCTTAGCCATAGGAAAAACCCTCGGTGTCATAATCGATTACTCATCAAATGATCATATTAACAAATCTCTCATAAGTGAACGGGTGAACCTAAACGATCCAGCAATCCTTTCTTATTATCGAGAAGCTGTGAAGTGGGATGCAGCCTTGTATGTGGCGGCAAAAAGCCGAGCATGAATTTTCCACTATCATGGCCACCCCGGCGGCCGAACGATTGACGCGCGTCACCAAGAAGTTCCGGTAAGACGCCTGGAGCGTATCGCCCACTCCGATGAGCGGCAGCGCCCCGCACTCAGGTCCCGGCGTGGCAAGGGCAGAGCCCTGGACTTGGTGTTTCCGCCCCGCCTCAGCGCAATGTCGCCGACATCGCGCCGATGGCACCGATCCAGCCGACCACGCCTTCCATGGTGTCGGCCTTGAAGGCGACGGTTCGGGGGCTGACGCGTTCGGCAACCGGGATGCCGGACGCCAGATCCGCGAGGGTGACGCTGGTGAGGTCGAGTTCCAACCGGTACGGGCCTTGGATGATGTAGGGTTTGACCGTTTTGCACCGCTCGACCCCCGCTTTCGCGGCGGCGCGGATCATGGCCTGGGCATTGGTGGGGGAGAGCGCCCGTGCCGCGCGCTGGCCCAGCGCCGTTTTCACCACCGCGACCTCGGCGCCCCCGAACAACGGACCGCATTGCGCCTTCATCCGGTCATCACCGGACAGCATCACCACCGGCACCCCGAGGCTGCCGGCATAGGCGCCATACAGCGTCGCCTCGGCGCAATCGATCCCGTTCACCCGGATGCCGTAATATGCGAACCCATTGACCGTATGAGACAAAACCCCGTGCTGCCCGGCTCCGCTGTGATAGCCCGTGAACATCACCGCATCGAACGACGCATCCAGCCCCGCGCACATATACGTGGGCTTCGGCCGCCCGAGCACCAGTTCGGCCCGCTGGTCCAGCAAGTCCGGCAGGATATTGGTCATCGGCCCGTGGCTGTCATTGACCACCACTTCGCGCGCACCCGCATCGAACGCCCCGGCGACGGCAGCACTGACCTCCTCGGTCATCAACCGCCGCGCACGCTCATACTCAGCATTCCCCGGGCTGCCCTGCTGCGGCGTCACCACCCCTGCGACACCCTCGATATCCGCCGAAATAAACACTTTCATATCGCATCATCCTGCAAGCGCGCCGCCCGCGCCAAGGCCAGCCCCAAGCCGAGCTGGATGAAAAACAACCCGGCGATCTCCACCGCCGAAAATCCGCTCGCCGAGGCCAACGGCCATTCCTGGATCAACGCCGCCACGAACAATCCCACCCTTAACGGATCCGACCGCGCGCCCAACCCCTTGGCGAGTGCCGTCAGCCAGGCCACCACCAGCGCGCTGAACAACACCAGCCCCGGCACCCCGGCATTCGTGACGGCCTCAAGATAATGATTGTGCGGATGGATGTTGCAGATCCCCGCCCCACCGCCATCCGGATGCAACGGAGCCAGCCCCCACCCGCGATGATACTGCGGATCCGGGCATGCGTTGCGAAACCCGTCAAACCCCCGTCCGAGCATGGGATGATCATACGCAATCGTCGCTGCCCGCGCCGCCAGCAGCCCGTAATCGCTGTCCGGAAAATGCGCCATCTGGGCTGAAAACTTTTCCACCAGCCGGTAATACGCCGGCGGCGACACCACCGGCAGCGCCGCCAGCAGCACGGCCCCGGCCCCCAGCGCCACCACCATGACCCGCCGCAACCGCGGCAACAGCAGCGCCGTCGTCACCAGCCCCAGAACCACCAGCAA
>CANFKS010000057.1 GCA_947447625.1 Rhodospirillales bacterium
CGAGCGGAACCTCATCGAGCGTTTCTTCCTGAAGATCAAGCACTTCAGGCGCATCGCAACACGCTACGAGCAGACATCTCGTGCATTTCTGTCCATGCTATACCTCGTCGGCACGTTCATCTGGATACGCTAAATGTCAACGCGCTCTAGAGCGCTCTCACTCTTTGTTTGATCGCCTGATGGGCGCAGTGCGCTTGAGCCTGCCGGCGAGGCGTGGTCAAACCCTATGATGAAGACGAGCGAGACGACCCAACCGGCGGCACGCCAGCCGCTCACGCCACTGCTCGTGGCGACGCTTGCCATGAGCAGCGCCTTCGCGCCGATGTCGATCGACATGTATCTGCCGGCGTTCCCCACGATCCAGGCGGAATTTGCCGCGTCTGCCTCCGAGGTGCAGCTCAGCCTGTCCGCGTTCATGCTGGCGTTCGGGTTCGGGCAGGTGATCTACGGGCCGCTCGGGGATTATTTCGGCCGGCGGCCGGTGCTGCTGGCGGGCGTGGTGCTGTATATCGCAACGAGCCTGCTGTGCCTTGTGGTGCGCGGGCCCCATGAACTGATCGTGCTTCGCTTCATTCAGGGGTTGGCCGCTTGTGCGCCGCCGGTGATGGCACGCACGATGGTGCGCGATCTCGCGGAGCGGGACCAGGCGGCGCAAGTGATGTCGATTATGATGGCATCGACCAGCATGGCGCCGATGCTGGCGCCGCTAATCGGCAGCCAGGTGATGGCATATTTCGGCTGGCGGGCGATTTTCACGACGCTGGCGTTGTTCGGCGTGCTGTCTCTGGTGATGGCGCTGCTGGTGACGCGGGAGACGATGCGCCCGGAGATGCGGGGGCCGCTGGCATTCGGCGGCATCTTGTCGCGCTTTGGGGAGTTGCTGAAATCCGGCATTTTCCTTGGATATGCACTGACGGCGGGGCTGCTGTTCGGGGCGATGTTCTCCTTCATATCGCTGTCTTCGTTCGTGCTCATCGGGATCTACGGGCTGGCGCCGCAGAGCTACGCACTGGTGTTCGGCGCGACGATCATCACGATGACGGTGGGCGCCTCGGTCAACAGCCGGCTGACGCGGCGCCTGGGGGCGGATACGATGCTGCGGCGGGCCTCATGGGGGCCGCTGGTGGCGGGCATCGCGCTCGTGGTGTGCGGCGTGATCGAGGCGACGACGGGGGTGATCGGCTGGATTCCGTTCGTGGTGTTGTCGACTGTGATGGTGGGTTCGATGAGCTTCATCGCGCCGAACAGCACGGCCTGCGCATTGCAGCGCTATCCGCACATGGCGGGCACGGCGGCCTCGCTCCTGGGCGTGATCCAGTTCGGCTGTGGTGCGACGTTCGGGGCGGTCGCGGGCGTGTTGCTCACCGATTCCGTGCTGCCGATGGCGCTGTTCATGGCGCTGGGCGGCATCCTGAGCTTCGTCGCGTATCGGGTGCTGGTCAAAGCGTAGTCGCTATCCCTCGTCGCGGCCGCGCTGGCGGCGGCCGAGGGCGAGTTCGGTAACCATGCCGTGCAGCGTCCGCAGCTCCTGTTGGGTAACTTCGCCGCGCTGGAAGAAGTGACGGACGTTGCGCACCATGCCGGGGCGCTTGGGGATGTTGCGCAGAAAGCCGCTTTCGTCGAGTTCGGCGACGAGATGGGTGAGGAAGTTTTCCAGTTCGCTTTTGTTGGCCACCTGGGTTTCGTTGGTCATGAGGCGGCGCGGGACGGTCTGTTCCTCGGCGGTCCACCACTCGTAGGCCATCACCATCACGGCCTGAGCCAGATTGAGGGACATGAAGGAGGGGTTGAGCGGGTAGCGGATCAGGGCGTTGGTGCAGGCGATGTCGTCATTGTCGAGCCCGGCGCGCTCGGGGCCGAACAGCAGGCCGGCGCGCAGGTCTCGCCCGGCGATGGAGCGCAGTTCAGCCGCGGCGCCACGGGCGGTGTAGACGGGTTTGATGATGTGGCGCGGGCGTGGACAGGTGGCGAAGACGTGATGCAGGTCAGCGACCGCGCTCGCCACGTCGGGGTGCACGGTCAACTGGTCGAGGATGCGGTCGGCGCCGGAGGCATTGCGCCAAGCTTTCTCCTGCGGCCAGCCGTCACGCGGGGCGACGAGGCGGAGTTCGAACAGGCCGCCATTGGCCATGGCACGGGCGACGGCGCCGATGTTGTCGGCGAGTTGCGGGCGGACCAGGACGACGACCGGGGCGTTGCCGATCGGCCCGATATCGGCGCCGCCGTCGCGACCGGTCATGAACGCCGCCAGATCGTGCCGGTGGGGCCGTCTTCGAGTTGGATGCCCTTGTCGGTCAGTTCCTTGCGGATGGCGTCGGCGCGGGCAAAGTCCTTGGCCTTGCGCGCGGCAATGCGTTCGGCGATGGCGGCCTCGATGGTGGCGGAATCGTCGCCTTCGCCGCGAAACCAGACTGCCGGATCGGTTTGCAGCAGGCCGAGCACGGCGCCGGCCGCGCGCAGGGCGGAGGCCGACGCCGCATCGCCCGCCATGGCGGCATCGGCCAAGCCGTGCATCGCCGAGAGGGCAAGGGGGGTGTTGAGGTCATCGCACAGGGCTTCGAGCACGGTGGCCGGGATGTCGGCCTCTTCTGCCCCAGGGGTGCGTTCCAGGGCGCGGTAGAACCGGTCGAGCTCCTTGCGGGCCTCGATCAGGGCGGCATCGGAGAAGTCGAGCAGGCCGCGGTAATGGCTCTTGAGCAGCAGCAGCCGGGCCGCCTCGGCCGGCGCCTTGTCCAGCACTTCGCGGATGGTGAAAAAGTTGCCGAGGCTTTTGGACATCTTCTCGCCGTTGATCACCAGCATGCCGTTATGCACCCAGGTGCGGGCGAAGCTGCTGCCGGGGAAGGCGCACAGGGATTGCGCGACCTCGTTTTCGTGATGCGGGAAGATCAGGTCGGTGCCGCCGCCGTGGATGTCGAAGCTCTCGCCGAGATGTTTCCAGGACATGGCGGAGCACTCGATGTGCCAGCCCGGGCGGCCACGGCCCCAGGGGCTGTTCCAGCCAGGCAGATCGTCGCTCGAGGGTTTCCACAGCACAAAATCGCCGGAATCGCGCTTGTAGGGCGCCACATCGACACGGGCGCCGGCCAGCAGTTCGTCGGGGCTGCGGCCGGAGAACCTGCCGTAATTGGCGAAGCTCGGCACCGCGAACATCACATGGCCCTCGGCGGCGTAGGCGTGGCCGGAGGCAATGAGGCGTTCGATGATCATGATCATCTCGGCGATATGTTCGGTCGCGCGCGGCTCGATATCGGGCGGCAGGTTGCCGAGGGCGGCGATATCGGTGTGATAGTCGGCCAGGGTGCGCGCGGTGACGGCCGCGATGGGCTCGCCGCTTGCCTTGGCGCGGTTGTTGATCTTGTCGTCCACGTCGGTAACGTTGCGAACGTAGGTGAGGCGCGGATAGAGACGGCGCAGCAGGCGGGCCAGCACGTCGAACACCACGACGGGGCGGGCGTTGCCGATATGGGCGAGGTCATACACCGTCGGGCCACACACATACATCCGCACATGGGAAGCATCGATCGGCTGGAAGGCTTCCTTCCGCCGGCTGACGAAATTGTGCAGATGAAGCTCGGGCATGGCAGCGCCTCTCGGGTTAAGACCCTGTTGTCCTGCACCGGGCCGCACAAATCAACGCCGTATCGGCTGGCCTGCAATGCCGGGAGGGCGCGCCGGGGCGAACGCGCTGGGGTGGACGGGCCATATCGGGTTGACAAAGCCGGCCGTCGCACGCCTTTGCCGCGCATGATTGTCGCATTCATTTCCATTGTCCTGGGCGGCGGGGCCGTCATCATCCTGGCAGCCTGGGCGGGGGTTGCCGCGATCGGGGACGAGGTTTGGAAGGCCAGTTGGGTGATCGGGCCGGCGGTGGCGCTGATGCTGTTCCAGACGTGGCTGTCCGCGGTGGCGTGGCGAATCTCGGTTGGCGGCGGGCCGCGCTTGATGCGTTATTTTCGTATCCGCTGGATGCGCGAGGCGGTGAACGGGATGCTCCCGGTGGCGCAGCTTGGCGGCAATATCCTGGGCGTGCGGATGCTGACGCAGCGCGGCGTGGCGGGCCCGACGGCGACGGCGGGCACCACGCTCGACATCACCATCGAGGTGGTGACCCAACTGGTCTTCACGATGGCTGGGTTTGCAGCCCTGGCGGCCTGGGGGCCGGCGGGGGCAGCGGGCTGGGCATGGTGGATCATGGCTTTGATGGGCGGCTGCGTCGGCGGGTTCGTGATGGCACAGCGGGGGGGGCTGGTGCGCCTGGTGGAGGCGCTGATCCGGCCGCTGGCGTGGGTGTTTCCCGGCATCACGGTACAGAGCGTTCGAGAATTGCATGCCGAGTTGCTGCGGCTGCACCGGGATTGGCGCGCCTTGCTCAAAGCAGGCGCGCTGCATCTCACCGCCTGGGTGCTGGGCGTGAGCGAGACATGGGTCGCACTTTGGGCGATGGGGCTGGGCGGCGGGCTGGCCGCGGCCTTTGTGATCGAAAGCCTGGGGATGGCGGCGCGCACCGCGGGGTTCATCGTGCCGGGCGCGCTCGGCGTGCAGGAGGGGGGGCTGGTGGTCGTGGCGGGGCTCTACGGCATCCCTGCCGAGGCGGCGATTGCGCTCTCGATGGTCAAGCGCGCCCGCGAGGTTGTCGTCGGTGTCGCGGGGCTGCTGATGTGGCAATGGTCGGCTGGCAGGCGCCTGCTGGGGAGCCGGGCTCGCGACTCAATCTGATTGGAGCAGGAACCCTTCTGATAGCGAAGGCATCCCGCTCTAGATGAGATGGAGGGCGATGGCGAGACCGGCAAGGCCTGCCGTGCCGCCGATCACGGCAGCGAGCCAGGCCAGTGGCTTCATGCGTGAGACGATGGAAACCGATGACAGAACGATGGAGATCTGAAGGGCGCCGACCACCAGTTCATAAAGGTGGTAGCGATGAAACGCATGATCGCGCTCCTGTTCGCTGCGCCGTGCCTTCTCGCGGGCCTGCTTGCGGCCAATGCTTTTTTCGTCGTCATCGAGGCGCCTGGCCTCCGCACGCGCGGCGTCGATTTTCTTGCGCAGGGCAGGCTCCGTGGCGGTAGGGAGGCTTTCCAGTACATCGGCGCTGAGGTTGTAAAGGTTAGAGCGGATGTTTTTAGCCTGGTAGAACGCCCAGTCGTCGCTCGCGGTGACATGCAGCGTCAGATAGGCGTTCTGCGCCCCCTTGCCGCCGATTTCAGCGATGGCAAGTATGGCCGCAAGGAATGCAACCAGCATCGCAACATTCCGCGGGAACGTGTCATGCGGCTCGCCGTGGGTGGACAGATGGTGCGCGTGCTCCATCGTTTCCTTGGCGTGCTCGAGAGCTTCCGTCATGGCTGTCCCAGCTCCTGATCGTCCGCGCCGAAAGGTGATTGCAGCGGGCTTAACGATGATGATAACGAGAAATCCGGAATGGTGGGTGCGACAGGGATTGAACCTGTGACCCCCGCCGTGTGAAGGCGATGCTCTCCCGCTGAGCTACGCACCCATTCCGTGCGGGAAGTGATAGGTCTCTGGGCTTCCCCCTGTCAAGGCACTCGCGTCATGCTCCTTCGCCTCACCGCCGCGACCCTGATGTTCGGATTTGCCGTGCCGGCCTGGGGTCAACCGAGGATGGTCACGCAATTGTCGTACAGCGTGTATGCGGCGGGGCTGAACGTAATCCAGGTTGACGCCAAGGTGGCGCTGGCGAGGGAGGACTACCGGGTTGATGCGAAGTTCCGCACCGCTGGCATGTTCGGACGGTTCTTCCCGGTTGAAATCGACAGCCTCGCCGAGGGCGGCTGGGCCGGGCTGCTTCCGCTGCCCCGGCGCTATGCCTCGGGGGGCCTGTCGCGGGGTAAAGTGCGCCGCATGGTCATCGATTTCCCGGCTGGGCAGCCGGTCCTGCGCGAGCTGGTCCCACCCGACGACGACGAGCACATGCCGGTGCCGCCGGGCCAGGAGCGTGACGCGATCGATACGCTTTCGGCGATGGCCTATCTCGTCCGCGCCGTGACCAGCACAGGCACGTGCGACGGCCGCACCCGCTTGTTCGACGGCCGACGGGTGATCGAGATCACGGGGCGGACGATCGGGCGGGAGAGTCTGCCGCGCGAGGACCGTTCAATTTTCCATGGCCCCGCCGTCCGCTGCGATTTCGAGGGGCGTCAGCTTGCCGGATACGTCAAGAGCGAGACCGATGCCGAGCGCCTGAGGGTTCATGTGAGCCAGGCTTGGCTCGCGGAAGTCACCTCGGGGCAGCCTGCCTTGCCCGTCCGCGTCGTGTTCGAAACGCGGTTCTTTGGTTTCGCCACCGCCTATCTGACGGCGGCAACGCCGGTACGATAGGCACGAAAAAAGGGCCCGCGGCGAACCGCTGGCCCTTTCGTCCATGGCCAAGCCTCGGTTTACCAGCGCAGCCGCAGCGCACCCATCACAATATGGACGTTGTAGCTGGCGTTGGAGTCACCCGAGAACGCCGCGTTGGAGAACTGCGTTGCCCCAACCTGGGTCCCGTAGTCCTTGTAGCTGAAGCGCTCGAAGGTGTAGCCGAACCAGAGCGAGGCGTTATCGGCCAGCTTATACTCGGCCCGCAGGTTGATCGCATGCATGATCGAGCGGACATCCGGGATCGGCGCAAGCTGAAGGGCCGCGGTGCCCGCCGTGACGAACGAGAAGATGCCGCCATCCATGATCGAATACGAGTTGCGCCCGACGCTCCAGTTGTAGTCAGCACTCACCTTGAGCGTATCAGGGATTGCCTGCCAATCGAGCCCGAGGCCGATGGAGTGTGTGCTGTCGAGATTCTTGCCCTGCCACCAGCCGATGTTCTGGCACGGCGCGGGCCCAGCCGTCAGAGACGTGCCGTTGCTGTTACAGGCGTTGGAGAGAGCCGAGTTCTGGTTAAAGTAAAGCAACTGATAGTTATAGAACGCATGCGCGCTCATTGCTGTGGAAAACTGGTAGTTAATATCTGGCCCAATCGTGAAGTTGTTGTTGCTCTTCAGGCCGAACGCAGAGTCGGGATAGCGGTCAAAATCGGCTTTTCCGAACAGAGATGCGGACATGTTCTTCATTGGTGCGAAGTCAGCCATCACCTTCACTTCTTCGCGAGTGCGCGAAGCTTCGTAGTAGTTCATCATGCCGAAGAGGTCGTTTTCGACGAGGCCCAGCGCATCCCAGGCCGCGTTGCGCCGGTAGTTCGACGCCTTGCGGTCCTCATGCATGACCGACACCGAGCCGTATGCATCGGTCCACAGAGCCGTCCGCACCTTGGCGTTGAACGTGCTCTGCGACACCAGCTTGGTGGCGCTGTCGTTGCGGGCGGTCGAGTCATAGGCGTAGCCCAGGGTTACCTTGGTTTCAGGCGCAACCTTGTAGTTCACCTGCGCCTCGAACGTCTGATGACGGTAGTTCAGCGGCATGTTGTAAGCCGTGTACTGCTTGTTCTGCGCATCGAGATACCACTGGTTGTAGCGGTTGCGCTGCGTCAGGCTTTCGCGGTCATCGATCGTGTAGGCGATCCGCACGTCAGTCTTGTCGAGCGGCCTGGCTGTCAGAGCGACATTGGCATGGACCGTCTGGATCGCACCGTCGAGGCTCGACTTGGGCAGCGGCAGGGCTGCGAGGAAGGTGTTGCCGGTGGTCGAGACGTAGGGATCGTCCTGCAGCATCAGGCCGTACTGCATGTTGGCATTAAGCCGCATGGTGGGCGTGATATTATAGGCGAACTGGCCCTTCGCCTGGTGTGCCGAATTCGACGGCGGCAGCGAGTAGCGGCTGGACAACAAGGCCGAACCAGCGCCCGCCGTGCCGGAAGCGCCCGTCACGTTGGCCGTGCCAGTGAACAGGAACGGGTTGACGCCGTTCCAGGTTGCTGCGTTGTCGGTGAATTTGTTGTAGGTGTATCCCATCATGCCCTGCATCCGCCCGCCATTGTATTGGGCGGAGATGTCGTAGCGATCGGTGTCGTAGTTGATCGGCTCGGGGAAGTAGCCCAACCCGCTCGATGTCAGGTTGCCGTTGGCGGCGATCGGCGATGGCGCGGACAGGATCGCAAGCGAGTTCTCCTTCACGCCTTCCTTGTGCTCATGCCGGATCTGGGACGAAACCGTCCAATCCCCGACCTGATACTTGCCGCCGCCTGAAAAGATGTCCCGGCGCGTGTAGATGTCCTGCACCGGCAGGCTCGAACCGATCTGGGCCGTCAGATTGTTGATGCTGCCGGGCATGATGCCGGCCTTCAACGTGCCGTCGGAACCCCATAGGGAGTGGAACGAGTTGGAGTAGAAATCCGGGATCCCGTCATAGGCGAAGTTCAGGCCCCAGATGCCCTGCTGGCCGAGCTTGAGGCTGAACGACCGGGAGTCGAGCCCCAGATCGGTGCCTTGGGCCTGGAGGTAGAAACTGTCCTCCGAGTCCCACTTGAAGCCGCTGCGCAGGGTGAAGCCGCCGATCCCGAACAACCCGCCATTGGACAGGCCGTTGAAGCGGCCATAGCGGAGGGCTGTGTTGCTCTGATACCCGCCCCCCAGAACGACCTCGTTCTGGAAGCCGCCCGGCAGCGCGCCAAGGGCGGGCAGCGGGAGTTGGCTGATGGCGTTATGGGTCGGCGGGGCGAGTTGCGCCGGGGTCGCCGGCGCATCAGCCACATCGAAGTCATCCGCTGCCGCCGCGATGGGCAGAAGGCAGCTACCGGCCAGGGCAATGGCCCTGAGCGAACGCATGGTATTCATGTCCGCCTCCTTACCTACCGTGTGAACCACATACCGCCGGGGCTGTTCGACCCGTGGATCTGGGAATGACAGTTCACGCATCCGCGCGCGAAGGCCCGGAAATTGGTGCTGAGCGCTCCGTTGAAGCCCGTCTTGCCGGGCAGCTGCTGGCCACTCTGCGGGGCTGCCTGGTGGCTCGAGTTCGTGTGGCATTCCTGGCAGAGATAAGGCGCACGCTGGATCAGCAGACGCGGCTGGTTGGAGCCGTGCGGGTTGTGGCAGGTCAGGCAGTTCTCACGAACCGGCTGGTGCTCCCACGCGAGCGGACCGCGCTTTTCGGCATGGCAGTTGTAGCAGACCTCGTTGACCGTCACTTCCTTGAGCAGCTTCGGACCAGCCGAACCATGCGGGTTGTGGCAGTCGGAGCAGCCGACTTTGCCTTCGCGGATCGGGTGATGGGAGAAGCGGAAAATTTGCGAGCGCTGCTCGGCATGGCAGGTGAAGCACTTCTCGGCCTGGGTCTGCTTGATCAACACCGGATCCTTGTGGACATGGACCTGGTGGCAGTTCGTGCAAGCCGCGTCATTCGACGCGTGCTGGCTGCCTTGCCAGTTGATCCGTGCGCCGGATTGATGGCAGCTCAGGCAGATCTGATTGCGCTCTTCGACGGGCGAAATATTCGCACCCTTGAAGATGACTTCCGGCTTGTTGGACCGGCTGGCGACGTGCTGCGCGCTTGCGCCGTGGCAGGATTCGCAACCCTGCTGGCCGAAGGGCGTATGCTTGTCGCCCTTCATGGCATGCGGCGTTTGAAGGATCGGGTTGACCTTGGTGTCGTTATGGCACTTCAGGCAGGTCTCGGCGCCCCCACCGGCGAAATTCGCCGGCTGCTGGGCCATGGCCGCGCTGCCCACAAAAGCGCAGAACGCAGCGGCCAGCAACCCGAGGATAAAATTCTTCCTCATGTTTCTGCTCCCTTGGTCGTCATGCAATGCGAGATCATTTCTTGACCGCCACGAAATCGGTGGCACCGCTGTCAAGCACGAGCGAGCGTTCGAACGACACGTAATGGAACCGCTGCGCGGTGTAGCCAGAATGGATCGCGATACCGACCTGATACTTGCCGCCCGATGCGAAGCTGACCGCGTCCGCGCCGCCCGCCATTTTGCGGGTCAGCGTGACGGACCAGGCGCCGTTGGCGAAGGTCGCCTCGGCGGCGACGGGACTCGGCTTGGTTTCGGTGCGCTTGTCAAACACAGTGCCGCTGGCGGCCTGGGCCGGGGCGCCCTGGTTCACGCGGGCCTGCCAATATTCGAGGAAATAGCCATCCGCCTTCAGCTTGGCGAGTTCGTCAGCCGGCTTCAGCGCGTCGCCGCCGCCCTGGCGGGTGAGCTTGGCGTGGGTGCGCGGCAGATACTTGGTGCGGGTCGCACCGCCGGAACCCGCCATCGCGGAGGCATCGTCATGGCAGGCCGACCAGCAGCCCATGCGGTTGAATTCGGCCACTTTGGCGGCGCTGAACATCACCGTCACCTTGGTGGCGAAGGCAGGGTCCTGCTTGGCGTTCGGCTGGGTGCCTTCCTTGAAGTCGATATGCACCATCAGGTTGGTGCCATCGTTGGCGAACTTCACGGTGGCGGAGATCGAGGCAGGCTTGCCGGCGATCGGGCTCGGCTCGATGGACGGCTTCTCGCCGGTCTTGAAACTGCGCGCCTTGCCGCCGACGATGTGCGCGCCCATGTCCTTCTCTTCGCCGATATGGCAGACGCCGCAGTCCTTGCCTTCGGCGCGAAAAGCTGTGGCGCCCGACATGTCGCCCGCGGTCATCGCCCACTCAAATGACGACTGGCCAGGATAGAACAATTCGACGTCCTTGCCGGGGACGCTGCCCCAGTCGACCGCGGCATGCACAGGCCCGGCCGCAAACAAGGCGGCCAGGGCTGGCATCAAGTAGAGGCTACGGATGATCATTGGTGCAATTTCCCTTAATCAACATCAAAACTGTCATTGGCAGGGGCGGCCGATTTTTCCTCGGCCGGGAGACGATGGGTGATGCCCTTGTGGCACTGCACACAATTGCGATTGGTTTTGGCGGCATCGGCGTGTGACACGCGCGCACTCGGCTTTTGTTCCTCGGCGATCATGTTCGCGTAGTCATGGCAGTGACGGCACTCGCGCGCGTTGGTGGCCTCGAACTTCGCCCAGGTGTGCTTCGCCAGCTTGGCTCTCTCGGGCTCAAAAGCCTCAGCATTATCAATGCCGCGGAAGAAGAAGGCGTAAAGTTCGCCGACCGTGCCCACCTTCTCCATTGCCTCGTCGATCCAGCTATAGATCGGCACATGGCAATCGGGGCAGCCGACGTGAACACCAAACTTGTTTTTGTAATGCGATGACTTCAAATAGTCCTGATATACGGTGTCGCGCATCACATGGCAGGTGATGCAGAACTCGGTGTGGTTGGTGTGCTCGATCACGGTCTGCCAGGCGGCGAAAGCGCCGACGCCGACAAACATGCAGCCAACCATCGCTGTTGCGAGGCGCCAGTGCTTGATCAGGAGCCCGTACCAGCGCCGGATTCTATTACAGATCAGTGTATCTCGACGATTATTTTCGGTCATTTTAAAAACTCACATCAGATATTCGAGATGTTCGCCGTTTCGACGGGATAATTCCCATCAGCATTGTCAGTGACGCACAGCCTTCTCTATCCGACTCCCTTACTGTCTCATCGTCTGAACATTCGTCCCTGTCGGCCAAATATTGTAGGCCCAGGATTACCGGAAATTCATAATACCAGTGGTGCCAACACCCTCGATCACCAACGCAGAGTGAAAAATCCGCATGTCGCCACTCTGGTCATGACAAGCCAGTAACCCCGCATGGCAACACCCTAACGTCTGCGCAATGTCGATCCCGTTTCAATCGGCGGCGATCTCGCGCGCAGCGCTCGGGCAACACGCGGCACGCATCGCATCCGCGACCGCGCCGAGCGTCCCATCGATCCGGGCCTCGTCGATCCGTGCGACATCGACCAGCACGATGCGTTCGAGTGGCACGCCGAGTGCTGCCACGGACAGAGACGGCCGTGCGGCAATAAGCCTCCTGTCGTCCGCCACCTCAAGAAACCGATCCACCACCGCGAACCCCTCCGGCAACAGCCACGCCTGGTGCAACCCGTTATCTGCACCAACCAGCCGGATCTCCGGCAAATGCAGCATCCGCGCCGCGGCCAGCGCGTGCCGCCGTCCGGCGTAGACCTTGCGCGCCCGATGCACATGCCGGGCGAACGCGCCGCTGACGATAAATTCGCCCAGCGCCGCCTCCTCAAGCCATGATGCGTGTTCGTCCACCGCCCGATGCGCCGCCGCCGCCCGCTCGGCCAGGGCCGGCGGCAGCACGAGGTAGGCCAGATGCAGCCATGGCGCCATCGTTGCCGCAAAGCCGCTCATATAGATGACCCGCGATGCAGCCGGGCCGGCCGCCATCGGCGGCTTCAGGGCCGCGTCGGTCCGCAGGTCGGCATCCTGATCCTCTTCGACGATAAATGCGCCGGAGGCCTCGGCCCACGCTGCCAGCCGCTCGCGCCGCTCCGCCGACAACACGGCGCCAAGCGGATTTTGGTGCCCCGATGTGACATGCACCAGCGCCGCCTGGCCGGCCGGCAGAGCGTCCGTCCGGATCCCCGCCTCATCCACCGGGATCGGGAGGACATGGGCGCCAACGCGTTCGTAGGCCCGGGTGACAGTGGCATCGCACGGCGCTTCGATCAGGGTCCGCCGGCTTGAGGGCCGCAGCAGTTCAGCGATGGTGTCGAGCGCCCGGCGACGGCCGCTCACCACAACGATCTGCCCTGGAGCCACGCTGAGCCCGCGTGTCGCTGCCAGCCATCCCGCGATCGTGCTGCGCGGATCCCGCGAGCCGTCCAGCGCATCCTCGGGCCGGCGCAGCCCCACCCGGTCCAGCGCATGACGCAACGCAGCCCGCCAGCGATTGGCGGGGAACAGCTCCGCATCGGGCAGGCCGACATCATGGGCACCCGCCCGCAGAACAGCGCCGGCCGGCTCCTTGGCCAATCCAGGCGATCCGATGCCCTGCACCACGCCGACGAATGTGCCGGCCGCGGGCAGCGTGTAGAGTACCCCCTCCGCCACGAGGCGCTCATAGGTTAAGAGAACGGTGATCCGAGAAATCGCGAACTGCTCGGCCAGCATGCGCGTCGACGGCATCCGGGCGCCGGATTGCAGCCGGCCGGATGCGATCAACGCACGCAACTGGTCATACAGCTGCTGCTGCAGGGGCCGGCCGCGAACCAATTTCAGGGGGATCAGCATTCGGACCGCCCGCTTCCCATCTCAATCATGGGTTGCATTTGCCAGCGGTGCATCATGGCCCGCCTTGATCTAGAACAACGCCGGGACAGGGCACAGCCCGCATATCCCGATGCGGCCGGCGCTGGATCGGCCGAAAGGCATCAGCTTCCATCCAGCAGGGGCTCGCGCTTAACCATGCGTCGGATTGTCGCCTATTCGGCCACGCCATGTGGCGCCAGACCCTGTATGTGCGTCAAAGGACAAGCCTCATGATCATCGAGCTCGGCCATTTTGCCCTTATCCTGGCGCTCGGCGTCGCCATCGTGCAGTCGGTGGTGCCGGTCATGGGCGCAGCGCGGAACAATCATGCCTGGATGGCGGTGGCCCGCCCGGCGGCGCTGGCGCAGTTCGTCCTCGTCGCAGGGGCGATGGCGGCGCTGACTTATGCCTATGTCACCTCGGATTTCACGGTGATCAACGTCATCGAGAACAGCCACACCGACAAGCCGCTGCTCTACAAAGTCACCGGCGTCTGGGGCAACCATGAGGGCTCGATGCTGCTCTGGGTGTTCATCCTGGCGATCTGCAGCGCGGCGGTGGCCCTGTTCAGCAGCAACCTGCCGCGCGCGCTGCGGGCCCGGGTGCTGGCGGTTCAGGGCATGATCAGTGTCGGATTTCTGCTGTTTATCCTGTTCACGTCCAACCCTTTCCTGCGCATCTTCGACCCGCCGCAGAACGGTCACGGTCTCAATCCCGTCCTGCAGGACCCGGGTCTCGCGTTCCATCCGCCATTCCTCTACCTCGGCTATGTCGGCTTCTCCGTCTCCTTCGCCTTCGCCGTCGCCGCCCTGATCGAGGGCCGTGTCGATGCCGCCTGGGCGCGCTGGGTGCGGCCCTGGGCACTGGCCTCGTGGTGCGCCCTCACAATCGGCATCGCACTCGGCAGTTGGTGGGCCTACTACACGCTGGGCTGGGGCGGCTGGTGGTTCTGGGACCCGGTGGAAAACGCCTCCTTCATGCCGTGGCTGGTCGGCACCGCGCTGATCCATTCCGCCATCGTGGTTGAAAAGCGCGACACGCTGAAAAGCTGGACGATCCTGCTTGCCATCCTCACATTTTCGTTATCCCTGGTCGGCACCTTCCTGGTGCGCTCGGGCGTGTTGACCTCCGTGCATGCCTTCGCCGTCGACCCTGCGCGCGGCACATTCATCCTGCTGCTCCTGCTCGTCGCCATCGGCGGCTCGCTGTCGCTCTATGCGGTGCGCGCGCCCGCGTTGCAGTCGGGCGGCGTCTTCGCTCCGATTTCGCGCGAGGGCGCGCTGGTGCTGAACAACATCCTGCTCACCAGCGCCGCCGCGACCGTATTTCTGGGCACGCTGTATCCCTTGTTCCTCGATGCCGTCGGCGGCCCGAAAATCACCGTCGGCCCGCCCTACTTCGACAAAACCTTCGGCCCCATCATGGTGCCGGTCATGATCGCCATGGCCGGCGGCCCCATGCTGGCCTGGAAGCGCGGAGACCTGCTCGGCGCCGCACAGCGCCTGTGGGCCGCTTTCGCCATCGCCCTCATCGTCACGCTCGGGTGCCTCTACGCCACCTATGGCGGCCCGGTGCTCGCCGTCCTCGGCCTCGGCCTCGCCGCCTTCACCGCGATGGGCGCCCTCATCGAATGGACGGACCGGCTGAAGCTGTTCCGCATTCCCCTGCGCGACAGCCTGCGCCGCGCTGTAAACCTGCCGCGCTCCGCCTATGGCATGATGTTCGCCCATCTCGGCCTGGCGATCTCCGCTGCCGGCATCGCCGCCTCGGCCTTCAGCGTGGAGCGCATCGAGGTCGTCAAACTCGGCGGCACCCTGGAGATCGGCGGCTACACGATGCATCTCTCCAAGGTCGATCAAATCCCCGGCCCCAATTACGTCGCCGAGGATGCCACGATCGACATCATGCGCAACGGCGCTCTCGTCTGGATCGCCCACCCGCAGCGCCGGTTCTTCACCGTGCAGCAACAAACCACGAGCCTCACCGCCATCCGCTCCAGCCTGCTCGCCGACCTCTATGTCGCGATCGGCGAGTCCGACGGCCAGGGCGGCTGGACCATCCGCGCCTACTACAAGCCATTGATCTCCTGGACCTGGCTCGGCGCCCTGATCATGGCAGGCGGCGGCATCGTCAGTCTCAGCGACCGGCGCTGGCGCGTCGGCGCCGCCTCGCGCAGCCGCGCCGCGGCCGCGGCACAGCCGGCAGCGTGATCCCGATGCGCAAGACCCTCTATCTCCTCCCCCTCGTGCTGTTCCTCGCGGTGGCCAGCTACTTTGCCGCCGGCCTGCGCCCGGGGCGCGATCCGCACGAACTGCCCTCCGCCCTGATCGACAAGGCGCTGCCCGCGTTCGACCTGCCCGCTCTCAACGAAGGCCCCAACATCACCACCGACTCGCTCAAGGGCCAGGTCGTGGTGATCAACTTCTTTGCCTCCTGGTGCGTCCCCTGCAAACTGGAACACCCCGTTCTGATGCGCCTGTCCACCAAGGAAAAGCTGCCGATCATCGGCATCGCCTACAAAGACGCCGTCGAGGACTCGCGCAAGGAACTCGCCAAGGGGGGCAACCCCTACGCACGCATCGGCGTGGACCGTAAAGGCGCTGTCGGCTTCGATTTCGGCGTCTACGGTGTGCCTGAAACCTATGTCGTCGACAAATCCGGCCACATCCGCAAACGCTTCGTCGGCCCCCTGAATGCCGATAGCGTCGAGAAGGAACTGCTGCCGCTGCTCCGGGAGCTCACCCGCTCATGAGCCGCATCCTCGCGTCCCTCGCCCTGCTCGCCGCCCTGGCTCTGCCCGCCTTGGCCGTGGAACCCAACGAACGCCTTGCCGATCCCGTGCTGGAGGGCCGCGCGCGCACCCTCAGCAAAGGGCTGCGCTGCATGGTCTGCCAAAACGAATCAATCGATGAATCCGGCGCCGACCTCGCCCGCGACGTCCGCGTCAAGCTGCGCGAGCGGCTGACCGCGGGCGACACCGACGAAGCCGCCGTGCGCTTTATCGTCGATCGCTATGGCAAATTCGTTCTGCTCAATCCACCGATCGAACCCGCCACCTATGTGCTGTGGTTCAGCCCCGTCGTGATCCTGGGCGTTGCCACCGGGGGCATCCTGGCCGCCATCCGCCGGCGCAAGGCCGCCGCCACCCCGCCGCCGCCGCTGGATGCCGCCGAACAGGCGCGCCTGGCCGCACTCATGCAGGAGAGCGATTCGTGATCGCGCTTGCCATCGCCTGTGTCGTTCTCTCCAGCGTCATCCTGGCCGCGGTGTTCTGGCCCCTGCTGCGCGGCGTCTCTGCCGTGCCGGACCAGGAGCAGGCCGATCTTGCGGTCTACCGCGACCAGTTGAAGGAACTCGACCGCGACATTGCCCGCGGCCTGCTCGCCCCGCAGGAGGCCGCCGCCGCCCGGCTCGAAATCCAGCGCCGCATCCTTGCCTCGCCACGCGGCAGCGCCACTGTCGCCACCGTCGCCAACGCCGCAGCCAACCCGCGCGCGGCGATTGCCCTGGCTGTCGTTGTCCTCGCCGGCTCGGGCGGCCTCTATGCGCGCCTCGGCGCGCCCGCGCTGCCCGACCAGCCCGCCGCCGCCCGCATTGTGCCGCCGAGCAGTGACCAGAAGCCCCCCCATGTCAGCATGGAATCCGCCGCCGCCGGGCTACAGGCCAAGCTGAGGGACGACCCCAGGAACGCCGATCTGTGGTTGCTCTATGCCCGTACCAGTGCCGAACTCCGCCGCTGGCCAGCCGCAATCGATGCCTACCAGCATGTCATGGCCCTCGAACCCGATCAGGCCGACATCATCACCGCCTACGCCGAAATGCTCGTCATGTCCTCCGACGGCATGGTCACCCCAGCCGCCCGCGAGGCCTTCATCAAGACCGTGCAGCTTGATCCCAAGGAACACGTGGCCCGCTTCTACCTCGCCCTCGCCGATCTGCAGGCCGGCGAGCCCAAACTCGCCATCGAAGCCTGGATGAAGCTCGCCGGTGATGCCGAGGACGGTTCGGAACTGCGTGCCGAAATCGTCCGCCGCATCGCCGACACCGCAAAAATGGCCGGCATTCCCGCGCCGGTCCCGCCCCCACCGGCGCCGGCCGCCCCGAAACCGCCCACCCCTGCCGCAGGCGGCCCCGACGCCGCCGCCATGGCCGCCGCGGCGAACATGACACCGGAACAGCGCCAGGCGATGATCGGCGGCATGGTCGCCCAGCTCGCCGCCAAACTCGAAGCCAACCCTGCGGACACCGAAGGCTGGCTCAAACTCGGCCGCGCCTACCTCGTGATGAACGACCCCGACAAATCGGCCGACGCGTTCGATCGCGCCGCCAAACTCAAGCCGACCGACACCGCCATCCCGATGCAGGAAATCCAGGCCATCATGGAAACCCGCACCGAGAATGCCCCGGTACCACAACGCGCCATCGCCCTGCTGCGCCGGATCGAGACGCTCGACCCGAAAAACCCCGAAGCCCTATGGCTCCTCGGCGTCGCCGCTGCCCAGAACATGCGGCCCGACGAAGCCCTCACCTACTGGAACCGCGTCCTCGTCCTGCTCGCGCCCGCCAGCCCCGACCGCAAAACCGTGCAGGATGCGATCGAGTCCGTGAAACCCAAGTAGCCGGCTGCGGGTCAACCCGGCCCGAAATCAGGCCTGCACCTGCCGCATGATCTCGGCCCAGCGATCCAGCACCGGCAGGATCTTGTCCGCCTTGTCGGACTCGAGCGACACAACCGTCCGCGCGATCCCGAGGTCGCGGTTGCGCTTGAGCAGGTCGATGTCATCCACCCCCCCAAAAAACGACAGCGGCACCTCGGCCGGATCGCGCCCCAGTTCGGCCGCCAACTGCCTGAACCGCTCCATCAGCTTCGCCAGGTCAAACCCCTTATGCCCCGCGATCGGAATCCAGCCATTGCCATAGCGCAGCGCCCGGCGCGCACCATGCGGAAACGCGCCACCCACGATCACCGGCGGATGCGGCTTCTGCACCGGCTTCGGCCACGCCATCATCGGATCGAAATTGACGAATTCGCCATGATATTCGGCCTTCGATTGCGTCCATATCACCTTCATCGCCTCGATCCGCTCGCGCACCAGCTTGGCGCGGGTCTCGAACACGGTGCCGTGGTTCTCCATCTCATCGGCATTCCAGCCCACGCCGACACCGAACAGGAACCGCCCCGCCGAAATCTGGTCGAGCGAGGCCACTTCCTTCGCCGTCTGGATCGGATCGCGCTGGTTCACCAGGCACACCCCGGTGCCGATCTTCAACGTCGTCGTCACTGCGGCGGCCGCCGTCAGCGTCACGAACGGGTCCATGCAATCGTAATAGCGCTTCGGCAAATCCCCCCCGCCAGGGAACGGCGTGCGCCGGGACAGCGGGATATGCGAATGCTCCGGCGCCCAGAGCGACTCGAACCCGCGCTCCTCGAGCGCGCGGCCCAACTCGGCCGGTGACATCGAATAATCGGTGAAGAACATGGCCGCGCCGAATTGCATCCGATCTCTCCTGTTTCCCTTTCGCCATCATGCCCGCACGGCCCGATTGCGCAAGGCCGCCGATCGGGTGAGGCTGCGCACAACACCGGAGCACACCCATGACCATCTCGATCGGCCTCGGCCTGATGGACTACCCCTTCTCCAGCACCGCCGGCTTCTGGCGCTGGGTCGACCTGTGCGAAGCCGGCGGCGTGGACTCGCTGTGGCAGACCGACCGCATCGTCAGCCGCACCCCAATCCTCGAAAGCATGACCACCATGGCGGCGCTGGCCGGTCGCACACGGCGGATCAAGTTCGGCATGAACGTCGTCTCGCTCGCCTTCCGCGATCCCGTTCTGCTCGCCAAACAATGCGCCACCATTGACGTGCTGTCCGAGGGCCGCCTGCTCCCCGCCTTCGGCATCGGCAGCCCGCTGTCGCCGGAATGGAAAGCCCTCGGCCTCGACACCGCCACCCGCGGCCGGCGCACCGATGAGGCGCTGGAGATCATCACCCGGCTCTGGCGCGAAGACAATGTGAGTTTCCAAGGCCGCTTCAGCACCCTCGACCAGGCCACCATCCTGCCCCGCCCCGCGCAGAAGACCCTGCCGATATGGATCGGCGGCTCGTCAGACGCCGCCATCCGCCGCACCGCTCGCTACGGCACCGGATGGATCGCCGGCGCCGAGCCGCCCGCCGAAGCCGGCCGCATCGTCCGCGCCATCGCCGCAGCCGCAATCGAAGCCGGCCGCCCGATCGACGACGACCATTACGGCGCCGGCTTCCCTTTCCATTTCGGCAGCCCTGATGACCCCGCACTGAAGCCGGCCCAGGCCGCCTTCCAGAAACGCACCGGGCGAGACCCCGCCACCTACTTCGCCATCGGCGACGCCGACACCATCCTCGCCCATGTGCGCGCCTACGTGGACGCCGGCATCTCCAAATTCATCCTCCGCCCCATGATTACCGGCGATGACGCAATACTGGCACAAACCCGCCAGCTGATCGAAACCGTGCTACCCCACGCGCCCTGTTGAACCGCATCGCATCAGGCGATCAAACAAAGCATGAGAGCTGGATGGCTTCCGATAGGCGCAGGCGCCCGTCACGCCCGCGCTGCTGCGATCGTCGCCCGCACCAGCGCCGGATCCGTGCCGATCCGCACGAACTCCCGGCTCGGCGCCGCGCTGCCCATCGCCAGAGCCGGATTGCGATAAACCATCCGGCTCGGTTCCTCGACCTGCGCCGAGAAATGCATCTCCCCCAGCCCGGTTGCCCGCCGCACGGCGCCGATCGTGTCCGGCCGCAACGCCCCGCACCCCATCACCGCGATGCGCCCATCGGCCTGCGTCACCAGCGCCGCCAACACCGCCTGCCCCAGCACCGCCGTCGGCGCCCGCCCGCTGGTCAGCACGCGCCCCACCCCGCAGCGGATCAGCGCCTCCAGCGCCGCCGCCGGATCGGCCGCCATATCGAACGCCCGATGAAACGTGCACGCCATCGGCCCGGCCTGCTCCACCAGAGCCCGCGTCCGCCCCTCATCCACCGCCCCCGCAGGCGTCAGACAGCCGAACACCACGCCTGCCGCCCCCGTCTCGCGGATCGCCGCCACATCATCCAGCATCGAGGCGAACTCGCGCGCCGAATACAAAAAATCCCCGCCCCGCGGCCGCACCATCACCATCACCGGCACCCGAACCGCCGCCAGCGTCGCCAGGATCGTCCCGACGCTCGGCGTAATGCCCCCCTCCATCAGGCTCGCGCACAACTCGATCCGATCGGCCCCGGCCTCGGCCGCCGCGATTGCGCCATCAACACCTTCGACACAAAGCTCGATCAACACGCTCATTCAGCAAGCCCGGCGACCGCGACAATCGTCGCCAGCGAAGCCGTCATCCCCCGGATCGCCGGCTCGGGTGCCACATCGATCCACTCGTCCAGCGAATGCGCCCGCCCGCTCGATCCGCCCGACCCGATCCGCACCGCCGGGATTCCAAGGCTCATCGGAATATTCGCATCCGTCGAGGAAAACTCATGCGCCGGCGAAAACCCGTTCGCCTGGTAGGCCGCCGTCGCCAACTGAACCAGGTCGGACTGCATGTCCGTCGCCCCGGCCGGCCGATCGCCCACCAGCTTGAGTTCCGCACTCACCGCCCCGTTGCGCGTCGAGCGCGCGTTGTTCTCGGTATCCACCGCCTGCGCCACCACCGACCTGAACCGCGCCTCCAGCCGATCCAACTCCCCAGCATCCTGCGAGCGCATATCGACATCCATCCAAACCTCGTTGGGAATCGAATTGATCGACGTCCCGCCCCCCGTCACACTCACCGCAAACGTCGTGCGCGGCCGCGCCGGCACCTGCGTCTTGGCAAACTCCGTCATCGCCTGCGCCATCGCGAACATCGGGTTGACGATGCCGAACGCCCCGAAACTATGCCCCCCCGGCCCACGGAACGTCACCCGATAGCGCTTGGACCCGACCCCCCCGACCGCAATATTGGTCATGTCCGGGCTGTCCACCGTGATGAAGGACTTGATGCGATCCCGGTACTTGCCCTCGTTGAACAGATACCGCACGCCCCTCAGATCGCCGAGCCCCTCCTCGCCCACGTCCCCCACGAACAGGATGTCGCTCCGGGTCTTGATCCCCGCCGCATCCATCGCCCGCACAAACCCCAACAAAACCGCCAGGCTGCGCGTATCATCGCCGATCCCGGGCGCGAACAGCTTGGTGCCTTCGCGCCGCACCGTCACATCGGTGCCGGCCGGAAACACCGTGTCGAGATGCGCCGCCACCACCAGCAACGGCCCATTGCCGGTGCCGCGCCGCAGCCCCATCACATTGCCGATCCCATCGGTCTCGACATCCTCCAGCCCATGCGCCGCCAACATCTCACGATACGCCGCCGCCCGAACCTCCTCGCCAAACGGCGGCGACGGAATTTCGGTCAGCCGGATACCATCCTCCACAATCCGCTCATGCTCGGCCGCCAACGTCGCGGCAGCAGTCTGAAAGGCAGGCGAGGCAAGCAGGGCATCGATGGTATCGCGCGACATGGCAGGGCTCCGGTGTTTCACCCCAAAAGTGGCCCCGCCCGCCAGCCATGTCCAGATCATCGCCGCTTGACACCCACCCCACCCCCCGTCGATCATTTGTGCACAAACGATCCAGGTGCGACCCATGGGCCTCTATCTCCGACCCGGCACTGTGCAGGAGGCTCTGGAGGCCCTGGCCGCCCGCCCCTTGACCATCCTCGCCGGCGCGACCGACTTCTACCCCGCGCGCACCGCAACCCCGCCCGACACCGACATAATCGACATCACCGCCCTCGCCGGCCCCATCACGCGCACCGCAACCCACTGGCACATCCCCGCCGCCACCACCTGGTCCGCCCTCATCGGCACCCCGCTTCCCCCGCAGTTCGAGCCCCTGAAATCAGCCGCCCGCCAGATCGGCGGCATGCAAATCCAAAACGCCGGCACCATCGCCGGCAACCTCTGCAACGCCAGCCCCGCGGCCGACGGCATCCCCTGCCTCCTGGCCCTCGACGCCGAAGTCGAACTCGCGAGCCTGCACACCACCCGCCGCCTGCCCATCGCCGCCTTCGTCACCGGCCCGCGCCAAACCGCCCTCCTGCCCGGCGAACTCGTCACCGCGCTGCATATTCCGGCCCGGGACACCGCCCGCGGCAGTTTCCTGAAACTCGGCGCCCGGCGCTATCTCGTCATCTCCATCGCCATGGTCGCCCTCATCGCCGAACTGACCGACGGGCACATCTCCCACGCCCGCCTCGCCATCGGCGCCTGCGGCCCCGTCGCCATTCGCATGCCCGCCGTCGAAGCCGCTCTCATCGGCCACAAGCCAGACCCCTCCCGCATCACCCCCGGCCTGTTCGCCGCCCTCAGCCCGATCGACGACATCCGCGCCACCGCGGCCTACCGCCGCCACGCCGCCATCGAACTCACCCGCCGCGCCGTTGCAGCCCTGTGCGAGAGCCCCGCATGATCTCCTTCACCCTCAACACCCGCATCGTCACCATCGACGCCGCCCCGCTCGATCGTCTGTCCGACGTCCTGCGTGACACGCTGGGCCTGACCGGCACCAAGATCGGCTGCAACGCCGGCGATTGCGGCGCCTGCACCATCCTGCTCGACGGCAACCAGGTTTGCGCCTGCCTCGTCCCCGCCGCCCGCGCCCAGGATGCCCACATCACCACCATCGAAGGCCTCAGCGCCGGGGGCCTGACCGACCTGCAAAACGCCTTCCACCGCCACGGCGCCGCCCAATGCGGCATCTGCACCCCGGCCATGCTGCTCGCCGCAACCGACCTTCTCGCCCGCACCCCAACCCCCGACGAAGCCACCATCCAGGACGGCATCGGCGGCGTGCTGTGCCGCTGCACCGGCTACCGCGCAATCATCGATGCCATCCTCGACCTCACCGGCACACCGCCCCCCGGCACACCGCCCCCGTCCGGCCCCGTCGGCACCAGCCTGCCCCGTGTCGACGGCATCGCCAAACTCACGGGCCGCGAGGTCTTCGGCGCTGACGCCCGCCCCGAAACCACCCATCTCGCCGTGCGCGCCATCCGCAGCCCCCACCCCCACGCCCGCTTCATCCTCGGCGACATGGCCCCGCTGCTGGCCGCCCATCACGGCCTGCACCGCATCCTCACCGCAGCAGACGTGCCGGGCCAGAATCTCTACGGCATCTACCCCACCGGCAAGGACCAGCCCGTCCTCGCCGAACGCCATGTCCGCCATCGCGGCGAACCCGTCTGCGCCCTCGTCGGCACGCCCGCCGCCCTCGCCGCCATTGCCGATACCGACATCCCGATCACCTGGCACCCAATCCCCGAAGTCACCTTCGCCACCGGCGGCGCCGACCTTCACCCCCACGCCCCGAACAACATCCTTTGCCAAGGCCGCGTCGCCAGCGGCGACACTGCAACAATCGCCAGCGGCGACACTGCCGCAAAGGCCGCCGTCAGCGCCAGCATCGCCTTCGAAACCCGCCTCGTCGAACACGCCTACATCGAACCCGAGGCCGGCTTCGCAGAGCGGGTGCGTAGCCATGGCTTGAATGCCCATGGCTCGACTGACCGCATCGAAATCACCGCCTGCACCCAGACCCCCTATCTGGACCGCGACGAAATCGCCGCCATCCTCGGCCTCGCCCCCACCCAGGTCCGCATCATCCCCACCGCCGTCGGCGGCGGCTTCGGCGGCAAGCTCGACCTCTCCGTGCAACCGCTGATCGCGCTGGCCGCCTGGCTCACCTTCCGCCCCTGCCGCATGGTCTACACCCGCCACGAGAGCATGGCCGCCACCACCAAGCGCCACCCCGCCCGCATCCAGGCCACCGCCAGCGCCGATGCCGAAGGCAACCTCGTCACCTACCGCTTCCACGGCGACTACGACACCGGCGCCTACGCAAGCTGGGGCCCCACTGTGGCCAACCGCGTCCCGATCCATGCCACCGGCCCCTACGCCGTCTCCAATGTGCTGGCCACCACCCGTGCGCTGCACACCAACGCCCCCCCCGCCGGGGCCTTCCGCGGCTTCGGCGTCCCGCAAGCGGCCCTCGCCGGCGAAGCCCTGATGGATCAACTCGCCGACGCCCTGGGCCAGGACCGCCTGGCCTTCCGCCGCCGCAACGCGCTCACCGTCGGCAGCCGCACCGCCACCGGGCAAACCCTCGGCGCAGGCGCCGCCCTCCCCGAATGCCTCGACGCCCTGGCCCCCCACTGGGCCCGCCTGCGCGCGGAGGATGCTGCCTTCAACGCCGCCCATCTCGGCCCCCTGAAGCACGGCACCGGACTCGCCTGCATGTGGTACGGCATCGGCAACACCAGCCTCTCCAACCCCTCCACCATGCGCATCGGCCTCACCGCCGAGGGCCGCTACATCCTGTTCTCCGGCGCCGTCGATATCGGCCAGGGCGCCAACACGGTGATGCAGCAGATCGCCGCCGAAGCCCTCGGCATCCCGGCCGAGCGCATCAGCCTCGTCACCGGCGACACCGACCGCACCGCGGATGCCGGCAAAACCAGCGCCTCGCGGCAGACCTTCGTCAGCGGCAACGCCGCCCGCGCCGCCGCCCTCGCCTTGCGCGCGGAAATCGACCGCCACGGCACCGCCATCGCCACCCTCAAGCCCGACGCCGACGGCCTCGTGCTCTCCGCCACCGGCCACTACGACCCACCCACCACCCCGCTCGACGCCGACGGCCAGGGCGCGCCCTACGCCAGCTACGCCTTCGGCGCCCAGATCGCCCAGATCGAAATCGACACCGCCCTCGGCACCGTCCGCATCCTGCGCATCGTCGCGGCTCACGACGTCGGCCGCGCCATCAACCCCCTCCTCGTCGAAGGACAGATCCACGGCGGCATCGCCCAGGGCATCGGCCTCGCCTTGATGGAGGAATATATCCCCGGCCGCACCGACAACCTGCACGACTACCTCATCCCCACCGCCGGTGACGTCCCGCCCATCGACACCATCCTCATCGAACGGCCCGACCCGCTCGGCCCCTTCGGCGCCAAGGGCGTCGGCGAACCCGCCCTCATCGCCACCGCACCAGCCATCCTCAACGCCATCGCCGACGCCACCGGAACCCGCCTCACCCAGGTCCCCGCCACGCCCGCGCGTGTCCTCGCCGCCCTCCAGGCCGCCGCAAAGCCCGCCTCATGACCACCCCCCCCCCCGACATCGTCACCTGCGACGCCTGCCCCGTCCTGTGCCGCATCCGCCCCGACAAAACCGGCGCCTGCGACCGCTACGGCAACATCGCCGGCCGCCTCACCCGGATGGACCCGCTCACCGTCATCGCCCGCCGCCCCGAACTCGTCCGCGCCGCCGGCACCGAATGGGCCGGCAACCCCTTCGAACCGCGCGACCTCTTCGTCAGCGCCATCGGCGCCGGCACCACCTACCCCGACTACAAACCCGCCCCCTTCATCGTCGGTTCCACCATCGACGGCGTCGACATGGTCACAATCGTCTCCGAGGGCGTCTTCTCCTATTGCGGCCTCAAACTGAAAATCGACACCGACCGCCATCTCGGCCCTGCAGCCAGCATTGTCCGCGCCAACGGCGAAGCCATCGGTCACGTCACCACCGCCGAATACGGCAGCCAGATGCTCAGCCTCGGCGGCGTGCATCACCTCACCGGCGGCTCCAAAAAAGAGGGCGTCGCCACCTGCGACACCATGCTCGCCTTGGCCAACGGCGCCCCCGTCGAACTCACCATCGACAACGGCGCCACCCTCATCGCCCAATCCAACGCCCCGCCCATCGTCGACGGGGCCCGTGAAACCCGCATGCGCGTCGGTTGCGGCTCCGCCACCATCGGCATTTTTGCCAGCCAATGGCTCGGCCACGCCGACGAGGTGATCGTGGTCGATGACCACATCACCGGCGTCCTCACCGAACACCAGGCCGGCCGCTTCCTCGCCATGCGCCCCGCCGGCATTCGCATCCGCGGCCGCCGCTCCACCCCCGGCCGCTACTTCCAGGTCGCCAACCCCGGCCTCGGCTGGGGCGGCACCGACATCCAGGACCCGCTGTCCATCATCGAGCGGATCGACCCCAAAACCGCCTGGCCCGGCCTGCGCCTGCTGATGGTCTCCACCACCGGCGAACATTTCGCCTGGTTCACCCTCGATGCTCATCTCCGCCCGCAACCCGCCGCCATGCCCGAAGCCATCGCCGCCGCCATCGCCCGCATCGCCGAGAACTGCGAACCCGCCCTGTGCAGCGTCCTCTTCATGGCCGGTGCCGGCGGCAGCCTGCGCGCCGGCGTCACCGAAAACCCCGTCCTGCTCACCCGCAGCATCCAGCGCCGCCTCACCAAAGTCACCTCCGGCGGCGCCCCGGCATATATCTGGCCCGGCGGCGGCATCACCTACATGGCCGACGTCGCCGCCATGCCCGCCAGGTCCTTCGGCTTCGTCCCCACCCCGGCCCTCGTCGCCCCCATCGAATTCACCCTCCCGCGCGCCGACTACCTCGCCCTCGGCGGCTTCGCCGAGCGCATCCGGCCCCTTGAGGACATCCTGGCCGAAACCCAGGCCCGCAGCGTCCAACTCCCCCCCGGCGTCGCCTTCCCCGTGCCGTGAGCGCCACCGCCCATCTCCTGCCCGACGCCCGCCTCCACCTCAACCACGGCCCGATCGACTGCCTGTGCCAGGCCTGGGGCGAACCCGCCGAAGTCACCCGCGCCTACCACCAGGCCGCTTCTGCCTTCCCCGCAATCCTCCCCACCCTCCTCGCCGAACGCCCCCACCTCGCCACCCCGCTCCCCTCCCCCGAACCACAGGGCACCATCGCCCGGGCCATGCACCGCGCCTGCGCCCCCTTCGCCGCCACGGCCATCACCCCGATGGCCGCCGTTGCCGGCGCCGTGGCCGACCACCTCCTCGCCGCCATGACCGCCGGGCGCAGGCTCGATCGTGCCTGCATCAACAATGGCGGCGACATCGCCTACCATCTCGCCCCCGGTCAAACCCTCCGCGCCGGCCTGGTCACCGACCTCGCCGCCCCCGCGCTCGACGCCATCTCCATCCTGCACGCCCACCACCCCTGGCGCGGCCTCGCCACCTCCGGCCGCGCCTGCAAAGGCCAGGGCGGGCGCAGTTTCTCCTTCGGCATCGCCGATTCCGTCACCGTCCTCGCCCGCACCGCCGCCCAGGCCGACGCCGCCGCCACACGCATCTGCAACGCCACCGACCTGCCGGGCCACCCCGCCATCATCCGCCGCCCCGCCTCCGACATCGACCCCGATACCGACCTCCACGACCGCCTTATCACCTGGGACCTCCTGCCCCTCCCTCGACACGACATCATCGCCGCTCTGGACGCCGGGCGCCGAGTGGCCGATGCTCTGGTCCAGGCTTGTCTGATCGGCGGCGCCGTGCTCGCCTTGCGCGGACACTTCGCAGCCAGCGGTCCCCCCTTTGCGCAACTGGAAGCCAGATGATCCGCAAAATCTTCACCATCGTCGAAGAAACCCACCGCGAAGGCACCGAAGCCGTCAAACCCGCCACCCGCAAGGCCGCCGCCATCGCCGTCATCGACAACCCCTTCGCCGGCCGCCATGCGCTTGACCTTGAAGACCTCGTCGCCATCGGGGCAATGCTCGGCGGCCTGCTCGGCGAACGCGCCGTCCACGCCCTGGGCATCGACCCCGGCGCCGTCGAAAGCTACGGCAAGGCCGCCATCGTCGGCGAAGACGGCGAACTCGAACACGCCGCCGCCATCCTTCACCCCAAACTCGGCGCCCCCTTCCGCACCGCCGTCGAAAAAGGCGCCGCCCTCATCCCCAGCGCCAAAAAGCGCGGCGGCATGGGTGCGGCCATCGATGTCCCCCTCGGCCACAAGGATGCCGCCTTCGTGCGCAGCCACTTCGACGCCATGGAAATCCGCGTCCCCGACGCACCGCGCCGCAACGAGATCGTCGTCGCTGTCGTCGTCACCGACTCCGGCCGCCCGCTGCCCCGCATCGGCGGCCTCACCCCATCCGAAATCATCGGCAAAGACGGTTTGCGCTGACCCAATGAGGAGCCTTCCCATGTCCATCACCCGCCGCACGGCCCTCTCGGCCATCACCCTGCTCGCCACACCGGCCATCGTGCGCGCCCAGGGCAACACCCCGATCCGCATCGGCG
>CANFKS010000058.1 GCA_947447625.1 Rhodospirillales bacterium
GATGATGCGGGCGGCGCGGTTGAGGCGGTTGCAGAAGCGGGGCGTGAGGGCGGCGAGGCGCGGGTGGCGGCCGAGGCGCAGGGCGATGAAGCCGATGAGTTGGGCGATGATCGCGCTGAAGCGGGCCGCGAAATCCGGGGCCAGGAGGCTGAGGTCGGGCCGTGTGGGTGACGCCGTCATGTTATTGAAGTTATAACATGGGTTAGTTCGGTGCAAGGGAAATCGGCGGGATGCGTCGCGCTTGGCTTGCGTATCCTGCGGGGTGGTGATGGATGGGGGCGGAGGTGGGATTGGGTGTGCTTTGTGTCGTGTGTGCTTCGTGTCTGGGTGTGGGGGGTGTAGGGTGGTGGGGTGGATAGGAGGCTGGGATGGGTGTGCGGGAGGATAGTGTGGCGCCGTTGGCGGCGGTGATGGCGCAAATGGGGGCGACGGCGGCGGGGTTGGGGGTGGCCGAGGCGGCGCGGCGGCTGGAGCGGTTCGGGCCCAATCGGGTGGCGACGGAGCGGCAGGTCGGGTGGGTGGGGGAGTTGGTGGGGCGGGCGCGCAATCCGTTGAACGGGTTGTTGCTGGGTTTGGCGGGGCTGTCGTGGTTCACCGGGGATGCGCGGGCGGCGGTGGTGATTGTGCTGATGGTGATGGTGAGCGTGGTGCTGGCCTTTGTGCAGGAGCATCGCTCGAACAAGGCGGCGGCGGCGCTGCGGGCGATGGTGAAGACGCGCGCGACGGTGCGCCGGGTGGGGGCGGATGGGGTTTCGGCGCTGCTGGAGGTGCCGGTGGATGTGCTGGTGCCGGGGGATGTGGTGCAGTTGGCGGCGGGGGATTTGATACCGGGGGATGTGCGGTTGCTGGTGGCGAAGGATTTGCACGTCAACCAATCCGCGCTGACCGGGGAGGCGATGCCGGTGGAGAAGGAGGCGGTGGTGCCGGATGGGACGGCGGCGGAGGGGTTCGGGCTGCTCAACATGTGTTTCATGGGGAGCAATGTGCTGTCGGGGTCGGCCGAGGCGGTGATTTTGCGGACCGGGCGGCAGACGGCGTTTGGCATGTTGGCGCATGACATGACGGGGGCGCGGCCGGAGACGGATTTCGATCGGGGGATTGCGGGGTTCACCTGGCTGATGCTGCGGTTCATCGTGGTGATGGTGCCGGCGGTGTTTTTGATCAACGGGTTGACGAAGGGGGATTGGCTGGAGGCGTTGTTGTTTGCGGTGGCCGTGGGGGTGGGGCTGACGCCGGAGATGTTGCCGATGATCGTGACGGTCAATCTCGCGCGGGGGGCGATGGCGATGGCGGCGAAGAAGGTGGTGGTGAAGCGGATCGCCGCGATCCAGAATTTCGGCGCGATGGATGTCTTGTGCACGGACAAGACGGGGACGCTGACGCAGGATCGCATCATTTTGCAGTATCATCTCGATTTTGAGGGGCAGGAGAGTGTGCGGACGCTGGAATATGCGTTTTTGAACAGCCGCCACCAGTCCGGCCTGCGGAATTTGCTGGATGAGGCGGTGATTGCCCATGCGGCCCGTCCGGAGCATGCGGGGCTGGCGGGGCATTTCACGAAGGTGGATGAGATCCCGTTCGATTTTCAGCGGCGGCGGATGTCGGTGGTGCTGGACCGGGGGGACGGGTCGCATCTGATGATCACCAAGGGGGCGGTGGAGGAGATTTTCGGGGTTTGCGACAGGTATGTGCTGGGGGAGAGCGGCGGGGTGCTGGATGGGACGCATTTCGGGGATGCGCGGCGCGAGATGGAGCGGCTGAACGGGCAGGGGTTCCGGGTGGTGGCGGTGGCGTTCCGGGATTTTGCGGTGCCGCTTCGGGCCTATGGGGTGGCGGACGAGGCGGGGATGACGCTGCTGGGATATGTGGCGTTTCTGGATCCGCCGAAGGAGAGTGTGCGGGGCGCGTTGCAGGCGCTGGCGGCCTCGGGGGTGCGGACGAAGATATTGACGGGGGATAACGATATCGTGACGCGCACGGTGTGCCGGCAGGTCGGGATCGCGGCGGACCGGGTGATCGTGGGGGCGGCGTTCGCGGCGATGGGGGCGGCGGAGCGGGCGGAGGCGGTGCAGACCTGCGATGTGTTTGCCAAGCTGGCGCCGGCGCAGAAGGCCGAAGTGATCGCTGCCTTGCGGGCGGCGGGGCATGTGGTGGGGTTTTTGGGCGATGGGATCAATGACGGGCCGGCGCTGCTGGCGGCCGATGTTGGGGTTTCCGTCGATACGGCTGTGGATATAGCCAAGGAGTCGGCGGATATTATTTTGCTGGAGAAGGACCTGATGGTCCTGCATCACGGGGTTTTGGAGGGGCGGCGGGTTTTTGGCAATATCGTGAAGTATATGAAAATGGGGGCGAGTTCGAATTTCGGGAACATGTTCAGTGTTCTTGGTGCTTCGATGTTTCTGCCGTTTTTGCCGATGGCGCCGATCCAGGTTTTGACCAATAATTTGTTGTACGATTTTTCGCAGACGACGATTCCGACGGATCATGTCGATGCGGAATATCTGGCGGTGCCGCGGCGGTGGGATATCGGGAATTTGACCCGGTTCGTGCTGTGCATCGGGCCGATCAGTTCGATTTTCGATTATGCGACGTTTGGTTTGATGATTTGGGGGTTTGGGGCGTGGTCCGATCCGGGGTTGTTCCAGGCGGGGTGGTTTGTCGAGTCGCTGCTGACGCAGACGTTGATTATCCATATCATTCGCACCGCGCGGGTGCCGTTCGTGCAGAGCCGGGCGAGTGTGCCGCTGATTGTGACGACCATCGTGGTGTGTCTGGCGGGGGCGATGATTCCGGGGTCGTTTGTGGGGGATGCTTTGGGGTTTCGCGGGTTGCCGGGGCTGTATTGGCCGGCCATCCTGGTGATGATGGTGATGTATGCGGCGCTGACGCATGGGGTGAAGACATGGTTCATCCGGCGTTGGGGGTTGTAGGGTTGTGAGAGGGTTGGCGATGGGTTCTGCGGTGATCGACGGGTTGCAAGGCGGGGTGGTGGTGTCGTGCCAGCCGGTGCCGGGGGGGGCTACGGATACGATCGGGTTTGTGGTGGGGTTTGCGCGGGCCGCGCTCGATGGGGGGGCGTGCGGGGTGCGGATCGAGGGGGTGGCGCGTGTGGCGGCGGTTTGCGCTGCGACGGATCGGCCGGTGATCGGCCTGGTGAAGCGGGATTTTGCGGATTATCCGGTGCGGATCACGGCACTGCTGGAGGATGTGGCGGGGTTGGCGGCGGCGGGGGCGGCGATCATTGCGGTGGATGCGACGCGGCGCGCGCGGCCGGTGCCGGTGGCGGCGCTGATTGCGGCGGTGCATGCGGCGGGACGGCTTGCGATGGCGGATTGTTCGGATATCGGGGATGCGCGGGCGGCGGTGGCGGCGGGGGCGGATCTCATCGGCACGACGATGGCGGGGTATACCGGCGGGGCGGTGCCGGAGGGGCCGGATCTGGGGTTTGTCCGCGCGGCGGCGGGGCTCGGGGTGCCGGTGGTGGCGGAGGGGCGGTTCAATACGCCGGCGCTGGCGGGGGCGGCGATCCGGGAGGGGGCGATGGCGGTGGTGGCGGGGAGTGCGATCACGCGGCCGGAGAACGTGACGGCCTGGTATGCCGGGGCGATTGCCGCGGCGTGGCCGCAGGCGGTGTTGGCGATCGATATCGGGGGGACGAAGACGAGTGCGGCGCTGGTGGAGCGGGGGGTGATCGGGCGGCGGGTGCTGGTGGCGACCGAACGTGCGGCGGGGCCGGTTGCGTGGCTCGATGCGGTTGCGGGGGCGACGGCGGGCTGGGCGTATGAGGGGGTGGCGGCGGCGGTGAGCGGGGTGGTGCAAGAGGGGCGGTGGTCTGCGGTCAATCCGGCGACGCTGCCGGTGCCGGAGGGGTTTGGGTTGGTGGCGGCGCTGGAGGAGCGGTTCGGGGTGGCGGCGAGTGCGCTCAATGATGCGCAGGCGGCGGCGTGGGGGGAGTATCGGTATGGGGCGGGGCAAAGGCGGGATATGGCGTTTGTCACGGTGTCGTCGGGGGTTGGCGGCGGGGTGGTGATGGGGGGGCGGTTGTGGCGCGGGGCGCGGGGGTTGGCGGGGCATCTGGGGCAGATTCCGTTTCCGGGGGAGCGGTTGGAGGATGTGGCGTCAGGGTTCGGGGTGGCGCGGGCGGCGGGGGTGGCGGATGCGCGGGGCGCTGTGGGGCATGCGGCGATGGGGGAGATGGTGGCGGTGCTGGCGCGGGGGTTGGTGACGATGCAGGCGATTGTCGATCCGGAGGTGGTGGTGATCGGGGGGGGGCTTGGGTTGTCCGGCGGGTTTATCGGCCGGTTGGAGGCGGCGTTGCTGGCGCATCCCGTGGCGTTGCGGCCGCGCCTGGCGGCGGCGGGGTTGGGCGGGGATGCCGGGCTGGTTGGGGTGGCGGACCACCATGGGCTGGCGGCATGAGCGGGGCTGCGCCGGACGGATTGGCGCAGCCGCGGCAGTTCTGGGCGGTGTTCACGACCGGGCTCGGGCTGGTGATGGCGGTGTTGACGGGGACGATTGCCAATATTGCGCTGCCGACGATTGCGCGGGATTTGGATGTCTCGCCGGCCTCGGCGATTTGGGTGGTCAATGCGTATCAAGTGTCGGTGACGATGACGCTGCTGCCGCTGGCGGCGCTGGGGGAGATCCTGGGGTTTCGGCGGGTGTATCTGGTAGGGCTCGTGGTGTTCACCGTGGCGTCGGTGGCGTGTGCGCTGGCGACGGGGTTGCCGGCGCTGATTGTGGCGCGGGTGGTGCAGGGGGTGGGCGCGGCGGGGGTGATGAGTGTCAATTCGGCGTTGCTGCGCTTTATTTATCCGCGGCGGACGCTGGGGCGGGGGTTTGGGATCAATGCGATGATCGGCTCGGCGACGGGGGCGCTGGGGCCGTCGGTGGCATCGGCCGTCTTGGCGGTGGCGCCGTGGGCGTATTTGTTTGCGCTCAATGTGCCGTTTGGGATTGCGGGGGTGTGGCTGGGGTGGCGGATGTTGCCGGATAGTCCGCGGGCGGGGCATCGGTTTGATGGGGTGAGCGCGGTGTTGAGTGCGATGGCGTTTGGCGGGTTGATCCTGGGCATCGATGGGATCGCCGAGCCGGGGGTTGGGGCAATGGCGGCGTTGGGGGTGGCGGGGGTGGCGTTCTGGGTGTTGCTGCGGCGGCAATTGTCGCGGCCCAATCCGCTGTTGCCGGTCGATCTGATGCGCCGGCCGGCGTTTGCGTTTGCGGTCGGTGCCTCGGCCTTGTCGTTTGCGGCGCAGGGGATGATTTGGGTGTGCATGCCGTTTTTTCTGGAGGACACGCTGCATATGACGCGGGGGCAGACCGGGCTGTTGATGACGCCGTGGCCGTTGACGGTGGCGTTTGTGGCGCCGCTTGCGGGGCGGTTGTCGGATCGGTTTTCGGCCACGCGGGTTGGTGCGACGGGGCAGGCGGTGATGGTGCTGGGGATTGTGGCGCTGGTGTTTTTGCCGGCGTATCCGACGATGTTCGATGTGGCGTGGCGGATGTCGCTGGCGGGGATCGGGTTCGGGCTGTTCAATTCGCCGAACAACCGGACGATCATCACCGCGGCGCCGGCAGCGCGCAGCGGGGGGGCGTCGGGGATGCAGGCGACGGCGCGGTTGATGGGGCAGACGATTGGCACCGCGATCGTGGGGGTGTTGTTTGTGGTGGCGAGCAGCGGGGCGATACAGGTGAGCCTCGTGCTGGCGGCGGTGTTGTGCACGGCGGCGGGGGTGGCGACGATGGTGCGCCCGGAGGTGAGGGCTTAGAGCGGGATGCCTTCTGATAGGCGAATTCATCCAGATTTTTGGCGATTTCGCCAAAAATTATCAGGCTCCAGGGTGTGTGGACACTTACCTTTCGACACACGATGATCGCTGCGAGCGTGTAACATCAAACGATCCATCACACCGATCGTCGCCTCCGGAAAAGGCGGCGTTGGATCAGATCACAGACGTTTTCGGGCTCCCTGGAGTCCACACAATCGAGGGCGGTGCGAGGGAAGCCGAGATGCGGTTCCGCGCGTGCGTTTTTTGTGCGATCTAGGGGGCTGGTTCGTATCTGTTCGATTGCCGAGGCCCCGATTGACCGAGTTGCATCCTGCGCCGCCCATGCCTGGGCCGACTTCGCATAGTTTTTTTTCGCAGCGGCTGCGGTTGCATTATGTCGACTGGGGCAATGCGGGGGCGCCGCCGCTGCTGCTGGTGCATGGCGGGCGGGATCATTGCCGGAACTGGGATTGGGTGGCGCAGGCGTTGCGGCAGGATTGGCATGTGATCGCGCCTGATTTGCGCGGGCATGGCGACAGCGAATGGCCGTCGGATGGCAACTACAACATGGCGGGGTTTGTGTATGATTTGGCGCAGTTGATCCATCAGCAGCGCCTGTCGCCGGTGACGATCGTGGCGCATTCGTTGGGGGGGAATATTGCGATCCGCTATGCCGGGGTGTTTGCGGAGCATGTGCGCAAACTGGTGGCGATCGAGGGGCTGGGGCCTTCGCCCAGGATGATGGCGGAGCGGCAGGCGGTGGCGCCGGCGGAGCGGATGCGGCGGTGGATCGAGGAGCGGCGGGGGCTGGCAGGGCGGATGCCGCGGCGGTATCCGACGATCGAGGACGCGTTCCGGCGGATGCAGGAGGAAAACGCGCATCTCTCGCCCGAGCAGGCGCGGCATTTGACGGTGCATGGCGCGAACCAGAACGAAGATGGCACGTATAGTTGGAAGTTCGACAGCCATGTGCGGGTCAATCCGCCGGCGGATATGACGCAGGAGGATCTGGAGACGCTCTGGGGGCGGATCACGTGTCCGACGATGCTGGTATATGGCAAGGAAAGCTGGGCCTCCAATCCGCAGGAGGATGGGCGCATCCGGCACTTCAAGACGGCCGAGGTGGTGGCGTTCGAAGGGGCGGGACATTGGGTGCACCATGACAAGACCGAGGAATTTTTGGCGGCCGTGAAGGCGTTTATCTGACATTCCCGGCCGGTTCGCCTTCTGCTACTCATGATGGATCACATGCGGGGAGACCGATCCGATGGCCGGCTTCAAGAAGATTTTGACCACCACTGCGGCGGCGCTTGCGCTGGCGGCGTTTGCAGTGCCGGCGTTTGTGGTGCCGGCGGCGCCGGCACGGGCGCAGGTGTTGGATATCGCGACCGATGCCTCGCCGGTGGGGCTTGATCCGCATGTGGCGACGTCGTTTGCGACGTTCAGTGTGGTGAGCACTGTCTATGAGGGGCTGACGGCGATCGAGAAGGACCTGCGGGTCAGCCCGGCGCTGTCGGACAGGTGGACGATTTCGGCGGATGGGTTGACCTATGATTTCCATCTGCGGCCGGGGGCTGCGTTTCATAACGGGCGGGCGCTGACGCCGCAGGATGTGATTGCCAATATCGATCGGATCCGCGATCCGAAGACGGCTTCGCCGTTGTCGTCGCGGGTGGCGCTCGTGAAGTCGATGGAGGCGGTGGGCACGGATACGGTGCGGATCGTGCTGTCGGCGCAATCGGCACCGTTTATTTCGCAGTTGGGGACGATTTCGATCGTGGCACCCGAGGCGGTGGCGGAGCTGGCACGCAGGCCGGTGGGCACCGGGGCGTTCATGTTCAAGGAATGGGTGCCGGATACGTATATCGCGCTCGATCGCAACCCGGCCTATTGGGACAAGGGGTTGCCGGCGCTGGCGGGCCTGAAGTTCCATATCGTGCCGGATGCCGCGACGCGGCAGGCGGGCATCCAGGGCGGGACGTACAAGCTGATCCCGGTGGCGGATGCGGCGACGGCGGCGGCACTGAAGGGGGCGGCCGGGGTGAAGCTGCTGGAGACGCAGGACCTGGCGTATAGTCTGCTCGGCGTGAATACGACGCGCGCGCCGTTCGACAAGCCCGAGGTGCGCGAGGCGCTCAATATGGCGCTCGATCGGGCGCAGATCGTGCAGGCCGTGTATTTCGGGCGCGGCGTGCCGGGTGGGCCATTGTCGCCGGCGCTGGCGAACTGGGCGCTGCCGGTGAGCGATTTCGCCTGTTACAAGACGGATGCCGAAGGCGCGAAGAAGAAGCTTGCGGCCGCGGGTGTGACAATGCCGCTCAAGATGACGCTCAAGGTGATCGGATCGTTGCCGCAGGCGGTGGATGCATCGCAGGTCATCCAGGCGCAGTTGAACAAGGCCGGGTTCGAGATCACGCTGAACGTGCAGGAGCAGGGCAAGTTCATTGCGGATTGGCGGGCTTCGGATTTCGATGGATTTGTGTCGCTGAACGGCGGCAATCCGGATCCGGACGATTATTTCGGGCGGACGTTCCAGACCGGGGGAGCGACCAACGTGTTCAAGTATTCGAACGCGGCGTTGGACAAGCTGCTGGTCGATGGGCGGACGGAGACCGATCCGGCCAAGCGCAAGCCGATCTATGACGCGGCGCAGAAGATCCTGGCGTGTCAGGGGCCGGTGATGCACATCGCCTATGGGACGCTGTTCGCGGCGGCGCGGGAGGATGTGCAGGGGTTTGCGCCGATGCCGACGCGCTCGCTGCGCACGTTGCGCGATGCGAAGATCGGGAAATAGGCCGGGCGTGACGGCGCAGGCGGGGCGCCCGTGAAGGGGGCCTTGCTGCGCCGGTGCGCGGAGATGGTGTTTGTGGCGTTTGGGGTTTCGGTCCTGACGTTTCTGATGATCCATCTGATCCCGGGCGATGCGGCGCAGATCATGCTGGGGGCGGCGGATGCCTCGCCCGAGAAGGTGGCTGCGTTGCGGGAGCGGCTGGGGTTGGACCAGCCCTTGATCGTTCAATATGGCTTGTGGATCGGGCGGGCGTTGGTGGGGGATTTCGGTACCTCGATATGGACGGGGCGCCCGGTGCTGGAGGAGATCGGCGGGCGGGTCGGTGTGACAATCGAGTTGACGCTGCTGGGGCTGGGGGCGGCGATTGTGATCGCGGTTCCGGCGGGGTGTTTGATGGCGACGTTGCGCGCGTCGGTGGCGGATTATGCGGTGCGGATCGTGTCGATTGCCGGGGTGACGATGCCGGCGTTTTGGCTGGGGACGATGTTGATCTATGGGACGACATCTGTGCTGCCGGGTGTGCAGGTGGTGGGGTATGTGGCGTTTGCCGCAGATCCGCTGGGGAATTTGCAGCGGATGATCCTGCCCGTGATTGCGCTGGCGTTGCCGGCGGTGGCGGCGTTGAGCCGGGTGGTGCGGGCGGCGATGCTGGAGGCGTTGATGCAGGATTATATCAGGACGGCGCGGGCGAAGGGGGTCACGGAGGGGCGGGTGATTTTTGCGCATGCGTTGCGCAATGCTTTGATTCCATTCGTGACGGCGGTGGGGATCATGCTGGGGTATCAGTTCGGCGGTTCGGTGGTGATCGAGCAGGTGTTTGCGTTGCCCGGGTTGGGGCGGCTGGTGATCGGGGCGATCACGGAGCGGAATTATCCCTTGATCCAGGCTACGATCCTGTTGGCCACGTTGGTGTTCGTGGGGGTGAATTTTCTGGTGGATGTGTTGTATCTGGTGATCGATCCGAGGGCGCGGGGGTGAGGCCGCGCAATCCCATATTGTGGATCGGGCTGGTGCTGGTGGCGATCCAGGCTTTGGCGGCGGCGGTGGGGCCTGGGGTGTCGGGCTATGAGCCGAATGCGCAGGATATCATGGCCAGGTTGCAGGGGCCGAGCCTGGCGCATTGGTGGGGGACGGATAATTTCGGGCGCGATGTGTTGTCCCGCGCGGTGGCGGGGTATCGGACGTTGTTTACGATCTCGGCCGTTTCGGTGATGGGGGCGTTGGTGGTGGGGGGCACGCTGGGGGTGGTGGCGGCGTGGCGGGGGGGGTGGTTTGATGAGGTGGCGATGCGGTTGATGGATGTGTTGTTTGCGTTTCCGCTGATTTTGCTGGCGATTGGCATTGTTGCCATCATCGGGCCGGGGGCGATGGGGACGTCGATCGCGATTGGGGTGGTGTATACGCCGATATTTGCGCGCATCTTGCGGGGGCCGACGTTGTTGTTGCGGGATGCGGAGTATGTGATCGCGGCGCGGGCCATTGGGGCGGCGGATTGGCGGATCATGCGGGATCATTTGGTGCCGAATTTGGCGCCGGTGATTTTGGTGCAGGTGAGTTTGTCGTTGTCGACGGCGATTCTGGTCGAGGCTTCGTTGTCGTTTTTGGGGTTGGGGACGCAGCCGCCGACGGCTTCGCTGGGGCGGATGTTGGCGGAAAGCCGGAATTTTTTGGTATTGTCGCCGTGGCCGGCGGTGTTTGCGGGTTTGGCGATCCTGTTGGCTGCCCTGGGTTTCAATCTGCTGGGGGACGGCTTACAGGACCGGCTTGATCCTCGGCTGCGGAACCGCACATGAAAATGGATAAGAGTTTTTTGCTTCTTTTTCCCCAAAAAGAAGCGCTTGCTTTTCTTGCGTATGCCGCATGACCCAAATGCTGACCGAAATCGGCGAGGCCCCTGCGGTTGTCGCCCGCGTGATTGCCAACCTGCCGGCGATCGAGGCTGTCGCAGCCCGTTTGCGGCATGTGGCGCCGCGGTTTGTGAGCGTGGCCGCCCGGGGCAGTTCGTCGCATGCGGGGACGTATCTGCGGGTGTTGATCGGGCGGGATCTGGAATTGGCCGCCGCGGCCGCCATGCCGTCGCTGGCGTCGGTGTATCATCGACCGCAGCGGCTTGAGGGGGCGTTGTTCATTGCGATTTCGCAGTCTGGCCGGTCCCCGGATTTGATTGCGTGTGCCGAGCAGGCGCGGGCGGGGGGGGCGGTGACGCTGGCGATCGTCAATGACGCGAATTCGCCGCTGGCGGGGGTGTGCGAGATGGTGCTCGACATTCAGGCGGGGCCGGAGCGCAGTGTGGCGGCGACGAAGACGGTGATTGCGACGTTGGCGACGTGTTTGGCCCTGGTGCGGTTGTGGGCGGGCGCGGAGGCCGGGCTTGGGCCATTGCCGGGGCGGTTGGCGGCGGCGCCGGATTGGCCGGAGATGGCGGAGGTGCTGGCGAGCACGGCGCATATCTTTACCGTAGGGCGGGGACCGGCGCTGGGGATTGCCAAGGAGTTGGCGCTCAAATTGGCGGAAACCTGCGGGATCGCGGGGCTTGCGTATAGCGCGGCCGAGTTGGCGCATGGGCCGATGGCGCTGGCCGGGAAGGGGTTTCCGGTGCTGGCGGTGTTGCAGGACGACGCGACCCTGCCGCATAGCGAGGCGCTGCTGGGCTCGATCGCGGCGCGGGAGACGGCGATTTATGCGGCGGGCGGGTGGGTGGAGGGCGGGATCGCGTTGCCGGTTTTGGCGCCGTCTGACCCGGATGCCGATCTGTTGGTGATGCTGGTGAGTGCGTATCGTGCGATCGAGGCGGCGGCGCGGGCGCGGGGGTTGAATCCGGATCATCCGCGGGCTTTGTCTAAGGTGACGCGGACGATCTGAGGCAGCAAGCGCTTCGGCCTCAACAGCGGAAAAACAGATGTTTTCGCCGTGCCGGGGGGGAGCACATCACACCCCTGGAGGGGCTGGTGGTGCCGGAGATTGAGAGTGTGATGCCTTCTGATGGGCGAAGGCATCACACTCTAACCCTTTGTTTGATCGCCTGATTCAGATTTTTTGGCGATTCCGCCCAAAATCATCAGGCGCCGAGAGGAGACACCGGATGTCGTGTGGCTGCATGGGCAGCAGCGGCCGCGCGGACCGACGTGGTTGGGCCCACCCTGCCCGCCGGGCGCGAACTCGCCCGCTTCGGCATCTGCGTGATGACGATCGCGCCCGGCCTGTTCCTGACACAGATACGAAAAAGCCTGCCAGAACAGCCTCGGCCGTCGATGCCCGTCCCGCAGCGGCTCGGCACGTCCGCGGCATACGCGGTGCTGGCGATGCATATCCTCGCCAACCACATGCCGAACGGCGGGACCATGCGCCTCGACGGGGCGCTGCGCATAGCGCCCAACTGAGCTTTACCATGCAGCGAGCCCGGCCCTGTTCGCGGCGGCGCTGGGCGACCGCAAGCCGGGATTGAGCCGCAACAAGATCAAAAAAGACCAATCAAATCATAATTATAAACCGGATAGGCGCAGTCATCGGGGCATTCAGCCGAATGCTGGGTCCTGCAGACGGGCGAGCAGGCCGAGCAGCACACCCTTGCCATCCTCACCGAGACGGGCGGTGAAGCGCGCCTCGTGCGCGGCCACCTTGGTGTGCAATCGCGCCAGCGTGGTGGCGCCGCGTTCGGACAGGAACAGCCCCTTGGCCCGGCGATCCGCCGATATGGCGCGCCGTTCAGCGAGGCCGGCTGCTTCGAGCGCGTCGAATAGCGGGACGAAATTGGTCGTCTTGATGCCGAGGGCGGCACTCACCTGGGCCTGGCGCAGCCCGGGCGACGCGCGCAGCACTTCAAGCACGGAATACTGCGCGGGCCGGATGTTCTCTTCGCCCAAGGTGGCGCTGAAATCCTGCAACACGGCGGTCTGCGCGCGACGCAAAGCGAATCCGATCAGGCGTGACAGCGATCCGACGTCGACGGCAGAACTCGGGGCGAGATTGGTATGTGACATGATATTGATATCTTATAACGATCCTCCGGTTTCGCGCCAAGCCGCAATTCTATCTTCAACCGACCATTGCCGCCGCCGCCGCGTCCGGACCGCGCAGGATTTCGATCAGGCGCGCCCGGTCAACCTTGGTCTGCGCGGGGTCATTGGGGCGCGGCTTCAGCGCGGCAACGGCGCTTTTGAGATGGCGGTCATAGTGATCTGCACTGCCGATCCGCCGCGCGATGGCCTCGAAGCGGCGCAGGTCTCGCGCCGTGGCTTCGAGCACGCCGATCTGCGTATCATCCGCATCCATGATCGACTGTGCGGGCTGCAGCAAGTGGCTCTCGAGCGCGGCTGTGAACTGCCGGCGGTTGTTGCCGTCGACGGTCTGGCGCAGGTGCGCGAGCCGTGTTTTGCGGCTGACTCGATTGAAGCACTGCGCTTCGAGATTTTCGATGGCGATCAACACGCGGCGCAGTTCGTTGGCGGCCTCGTCGAGCCGCGAGGGGTGCGCCAGGGCACCGGCCAGGGTGTCGATCGACGCATCGATGGCGCGATCGACGGCCAGGCGCAGCTCGGGCTCTGACCGGCGGACAGCCACATCGTCGGCCACGGTGAACACGAAATCGCTCTGCGGCATCCGGGCTGCCAGCAGCGTCACGACGGCGGCAAAGGCCGTGGACCCGTCGGCTGCGGTGTCCTGAAACACCTCCTCGATGGCGCATTTCTGGTTGGAGAGTTCGCCCGGTTTCGTGGCGACGATCTGGGTGATCCGCCCGGCCTGCAGCAGGCCCGGGGCGACGATGCCGACGATGCCGGTGAAGTCGCCTTGCGACAGGCCCGAGGCCACCGTCCAATCCTCCGGGGCTGCAACCCCGGCCAGCAGGGCGGCTGCGGCGGCCCATAGGCGAGGGCCGATCTCGACGATTTCCGCCTCGTGATCCGTCGTCAGATCTTCCAGAGCATGGTCGAGCGCGGCTGCTTCGTCCCTCATATGGGACCGCACCAGTGCAGCCAGCGGTGGCAACGCGCTGCGCGGCACATTGAGCGTATCGCGTCGCCAGGCGCTGGGTGCGACGATCACGCTGTCGAGAGGCTGGAACAGCAGGCGGGTGAAATTCAGCCGCCGCGCGGGCCGCAAAATGGCAAGGCGCTGGCGCAACGGTGCGATAAAATGATCGGCTTCCCCGCGCAGGGGCATTTTGTCGACCATATCGACCACACGCAATATCTGCTGATCGCGGGCGCTGAGCAGATCGTGCTGGATGGCGCGGACCTGCGGGCGGCTCAGCGTTTGAGCCGGGTCCTGTCCCTGTTGGTTCATACGGTTTGCTCGATCAGGGATTCATTGCGACCGATGAGGTCAGCCACGTCGACGACGCTGCGCCCGGTTCGCCAGTCCTGCATGAGAACCACTTTGCGGCGATGGCGTTTTGAATCGGCTTCTATATTGAGATGGTGGCCCACCCAGGAGCCGACTTCGCGAGGCACAGAGGGCACCAGGCTGCACATCTCGGACAGGACGAGTTGCTGGTCCGACGGGGTTTGCGCGGTGTCCCACAGGGCGGCGATCCGGTCCCATCCGTCGAGCAGCCAGTCGGCTCGTGCGACGGATTGTGCGACGGCTTCAGGCTGCAGGATCCATTTGCGGATCAAAAGGGTGACATCCGTGCTCATGTGTCTGGAATCCGTTATGGCGACGCGAGCGCAGGTGATGGTGAGGTCGAGCGCACTTGCAATCAGAGTGGCATCCCGCGCGCTGTCGCCGACGTTGCTCAGCAGGTAGGCGCCGAGATCGGCGCGCAGCCGGATCAGTCGGGCGAGCAGTTGGGGAACGCTGCAGGTATTGGCGGTGCGACCGATACCGATGCAACTGTAAACATCTGCGAGTTGCTCAAGCGTGGTGGCGATCGCTTCCGGCGTGCGGCCGAATTCAGGGGCGATCCGGGCGGTGGCGCGCCGTGCCCGGCGTTCCAGCTCGGCCGGCTGCTCCTGCTCCGGCGGGATGGCGCATTCGCCAGGCGGCTCAACCCGGCGCACCAGAGCGAGCAGCAATTCGAAATTGACGGTCAGGCTCGCCGTCCGTTCGGCGGCCTCGGCGGCGGCGGCGGCGGCTGCGGCGGCACGCCCGGCAAAGCCGAGGGCCGCGGTTTCGCGCGCGGCTTTGCGGATGGTGCGCGGTGTTACGCCCTGGACGCCGGCGATGGTGGCGGTCAGCCGCGCATCGTGCAGCGTGGGGCGGCACAAGGCCGAGATATCCTGCCATGGCAGGATATAGACGCCGCGTCCGCCGGAGGGGCTCGGCACGATGAGTTCCATCGGCACGCGCTCCCCCGGCCGGGCCCGGGTACCGGCGAGGATGGGCGTGGTGAACGGCACGGCGATGCCGCGTTCGAGAAACGTGGTGGGCAGGAAGTCGGCTACCGGCGGAGGGAGGTCGTTTGGGTCGGGTTGGGTCACGTCATATCCCAGCGGTTTGAACACAGCATGACCGCAAGAGATTGACAGAGAGTTACGAAATCGGGCGATTTTGCGTTTATTGGAGCCTGATGATGTTTGGCGGAATTACCAAAACTCTCAATCAGACGATCAAACAAAGGGTTGAAGCGGGATGCCTTTGCCTGTCAGACGGCATGCCGCTCTACAGAGTAGGCAGATCATCCATCGCCGGGCGCCCCGTCACATGGCGCCAGTGATGCCATAGGAGCCGGGCGGCGAGCGAGCGCCAGGGGCGCCACGCCTGCGCCAATTCCCGCAATTCCGGCGTGCGCGGGCGGGCCGGCAGGCCGCGCAAATCGGCCAGGGCTGCGGCCAGTGCGAGATCGCCGGCCGGAAAAACATCCCCTCGTTGCAGCGCGAACAGCAGATAGACCTCCGCCGTCCAGGGCCCGAGGCCGCGCACCGCCGAAATCGCCGCGATGGCCGCGTCATCGGTCATTGCGGCGAGGGCCGCATCATCGAGCCGCCCTTCGGCATAGGCCACGGCCAGGGCGCGCGAATGGGCGATTTTGGGCCGCGACAGCCCCGCGCCACGCAAAGCCTCGTCATCCAGCGCGAGCAATCCCCGAGGGGTCAATGCGTCCGGCAGCGCAGCCAGGCGCCGCCAGATCGCGCCGGCGGCTGCGTTGCTGATCTGCTGGCCCTGAATCGCCTGCAACAACCCGGGAAACCCGGGCCTGCGCTGGCGCCACGGCAACGGGCCGGCCATCTTTTCGATCCGCCCCAGGTCGGGATCGCGGGCGGAAAGCGCATCGAGCCCGGCGCGTGCGTCCGGAGGGGGGGCATGGTCGGTCACGGGGGCGGCGTGCACCGGATTGCTACCGATTGCAACAGCCACTCCGCAAACCGATCCGCATCCGCTAATCTGTGGTGATGTTGACCGCGCATCACTTCGAGGTGGCCGGCGCCACCCCTGTTCCCCATCTTCTTGTGATCGACGACGATCGCGAGATCCGTGACCTGCTGGCCCTGTTTTTTGAGCGCGAGGGCTTCCGCGTGACCACTGCGCGCGATGCCCGCGAGGCACGGCGTCTTGTGCAGGCCGGCCCCTTTGAACTCATCGTGCTCGATCTCATGCTGCCCGGCGAAAGCGGCCTCGACTTTGCCCGTTGGCTGCGCAGCCAGGTGCCGACCCCGGTCGTGATGCTCACCGCTCTGGCCGAGGATGCCGACCGCATCGCCGGGCTCGAAATGGGGGCCGACGACTATCTGGCCAAGCCGTTCAACCCGCGCGAACTGCTCGCCCGCGTCCGTGCCGTGCTGCGCCGTAGCGGTGGACGCACCGCCGCGGCACCGGCGCGCAGCATCGCCTTCGCCGGCTGGCTGCTCGATCCGGTGCGTCGTCGCCTGCTCAACCCCGATGGCGTCGAAGTCGCGCTGACCGGCGGCGAGTTCGAACTCCTCGGCACTCTGCTTGAGCGCGCCAACCGGGTGCTGACCCGCGACATGCTGCTCGAACTGCTGCGCGGCCGGCAGGCCGGGCCGTTCGACCGCGCGATCGACGTCGCCATCAGCCGCCTGCGCCGCAAGCTCGAGGACAACGGACGCCAGGCGCAATTGATCAAAACCGTGCGGGGCGGCGGCTATGTTCTGGCGGCGGAAGTGACGCGCCGGTGACCATGCGGCCCGGCACGCGGGCATGAGGCTCTGGCCGCGCAGCCTCGCGGCCAGGACGGCGCTCGTGCTGCTCGTCGGTCTCGTGGTGGTGCAGACCGCGGGGCTCGCCATTCATGCCGTCGACCGGCTCGACCTGCAGCGTCTCGCGCAGGTCCATGATGTCGCGCAACGTACCATGAACCTCTATCGCGGCCTCGCGCTGCTCACCCAAAGCGAGCGGCTGCGCGGCCTCGCCAGCATCGTCACCGAAGACGACCAGACGTTGCAGCTCTCCGACTCCGCGCCTGACGCGCCGCTGCCGCAGGCGCCGCCCGAACTGCGCCGCCAATTGATGGCCGAGATGCAGCTGGTGCCGATCCCGGTGCTGATGCGCCCGCACGATATCGTGTTTCTTGGTGGGGGGGGCGATGTGGCGGACTTGCTGGTGATCGGACTGCGCTTCCCCGATGGGGGGTGGCTTCACCTGCGCACCGACCTCAACCCGCCGCGGCCGTGGCATTCGTTCAATTTCCTGATGGCCTTCGTGCTGATGACGGTCACTGCGGGCGGCCTCTCGGTCTGGGCGGTGCGCCGGTTGACCCAGCCGGTGAGGGTCCTCGCGCATGCTGCCGAACGGCTCGGCCGTGATGTCAACGCTGCCCCGCTGCCTGATGACGGCCCGGCCGAGGTGGCGATGGCGGCGGCGGCGTTCAACACCATGGCGGCCCGCATCCGCCGCTTCGTGCAGGATCGCACCCTGATGCTGACCGCCATCGGGCACGACCTGCGCACGCCCATCACCCGTCTCAGGCTGCGCGTCGAATTCGTCGAGGACGAGGGCCAGCGCGGCCGCATGCTGGCCGATCTGGACGAACTGGAGGCGATGGTGAGTGCCACGATGACGTTCGGGCGCGACGCCGCGGTGCAGGAGGCGGTGGTACGGCTCGATCTCGCCGAACTGCTGCGCACCATTCTCGACGAAGCCGTCGACATGAACCCCCATCTCGAACATCGCATCGGCCTCGACGGCCCCGACCATCTGACCGTGGCCGCCAGGCCGCTGTCGCTGAAACGCGCCTTCTCCAACCTCGTCAGCAACGCCATCGCCTATGGCGGCGGCGTGCGGGTTCATCTCGGCCCCGAGGCGCCGACCGCGGCCGGCGGGATGGTGACGGTTCTGTTCGAAGACGCGGGGCCCGGCATTCCCCCCGGCGATGTCGAACGCATGTTCCAGCCGTTTCAGCGCCTGGAGGCAAGCCGCAACCGGGAGACCGGCGGCGTCGGTCTCGGCCTGCCCATCGCGCGCAACATCCTGCGCGCCCATGGCGGCGACATCAACGCCGAGAACAGATCAGACCGGCCCGGCCTGCGCGTGCGGGTGACATTGCCGGTCTGACACTCCGCCCTCTCCGCCGCGCAGGGCCTCGATCATGCCCTGCGCCGCATCAACCCCGCTTGCCCAGGCTCCGCCGATCGTCCCGGCGAGGCCGTCATCGCGCACCGCCTCGCCCGCGAACACCAGCCGCCCGTCACCCACCGGCGTGCCCAGAACGGCCCGTGCGCCGGCATGGCCGACGGTGGCGAAGGCGTAGGAGCCGCGATGCCACGGGTCGGTCGCCCACGGCGTCACCAGCGCGGGCCCCAGCGCCTTCAAGGCATCGGCGCCGAGCAGTGTCGCGATCTGCCCGCGCGCGAACGCATCCGTCGCCGCCGGCCCCGCCGCGGCCAGCGCCCAGGCGGTCGGCCCGCCGATGAAGCTTTGCATGTAGGGCGCGCCATAGGGCCAGGCGAACAGCCCCATCGCCGGCATGCCGGGGCGTGCCTGCTGGCGGATCGACATTGTTGGCCCCAGGCCCAGCCGGTCCGCCCCGCGTGCGGGGAAGGCGAGCTTGGTCAGCAGCCCCATCGGCAAATTGGCGATCGCATCCTGGTGCGAAACCGGCAGGGCCGGGGAGAAGGCGAGGTGCTGCAGCACCCCGGTCGACACCGTGACGATGGCGCCCCGCGCTCTCACCACCCCGCGCGGCGTGGTGATGCGCGCGCCGTCGGACCAGTCGATCGCGGTTGCCGGCGTGTTCAGTGCGATCGGCCCGGCCTCGGCGGCAAGCCCGGCGAGGAAATGGCCGATGCCGCCCTCGAGGATCAGGTTGCTGCCGTCGAGATCATTGACCAGCCAGTCCCGCAGGCTGAGCCGCGCCGGATCGGCGGCGGCGATTTGTGCTGCCTCCCATAATTCGATGGTGGCGGCCCACGGATCGTCGCGCATGGTGTCCATCGCGGCCGAGAACGCAATATCGGGGTCCTCTGCGCCGCGCGGCCGCACGGTTGCCTCGAAGCGCGCCCAGGCGGCGTGGTAGCGCGCATGCTCCCCCGCATCGGCCGCCCGCCCGCCGATCTGCAACCGCCAGGTGCGCTGGCGGTCGCTCTCGATGATGCCGGTGCCGCGGGCCCGCGCGATGGCGGTGAGCGGATTGCGCTCGGCGTGATGCAGCCAGGTCGCGCCATGGTCGAACCAGTGATGCGCCGTTTCGGGGCCCGACGTCGTATGGGCCCGCCCGCCGACCCGCCCTGCCGCCTCGATCACGACGCAGCCGATGCCTCGTGACCGCAGCGTGGTCGCCGCCGCGATGCCGGCCGCGCCGGCGCCAACGATGGCGATATCCGTATCGTGGATCATGCGAGGGCTTTGCGGAAGAATACCCGCTGATACCCGCCCTGCTCCGCCCGTCCGGTCTCTTCCCAGCCCGTGCGGCTGTAGAGCGCGATATTCTCGGTCATCGTCTCATGGGTGTAGAGCCGCAACTCCGGGAATGCCCGCCGCCGGGCCTCGGCCTCGGCGAAGTGCATCAGCGCACGGCCCACGCCACGGCCCTGCAACGCCGGATCGACCGCGATGTTGTCGAGCAGCAGGTGATCGGGCTCCGGAAGCAGCACGATCAGCCCCGAGAGGTCCTCGGTCACCCATAGTGCGTGCGCCCGGATCAGCGCCGCGTAATCGTCCAGCATCGGTCCCGGTTTCTTGCCGATGCGTTCGATGTATTTGGTGTAGGCGGCGGCGACGATGCGCTCGATGGCGGCAAGGTCGGCGGCGTCGGCGGGGCGGATGCGCATGGACGCTCTTTCGCTGTAACGGGGGATGGGCCACCATTCGATCATATCACAACGGAGCACACCATCATGTGGGAAGAAAGCACGCGCTATCCGGACCCGCGGGTCATCCATCTCGACCCGTCCTTCGCCAGGTTGCGCCTGCCGATGGCCTCCGTCGAACGGCTCTATACCGGCTGCCGCTGGGCCGAGGGACCGGTCTGGTTCGGCGATGGCCGGTATGTGCTGTGGAGCGACATCCCCAACAACCGCATCCTCAAATGGGAGGAGGAAACGGGCGCCGTCACCGCCTTCCGCAAGCCCTCCAACAACGCCAACGGCAATACGCGGGATCGCCAGGGCCGCCTCGTGACCTGCGAACACGATGCCCGGCGCGTCACCCGCACCGAGTATGACGGCACCATCACCGTGCTGGCCGACTCCTACCAGGGCAAGCCTTTGAATTCGCCCAACGACGTCGTGGTGGCGAGCGACGGCGCGGTGTGGTTCACCGATCCGGTGTTTGGCATTTCCGGCTTCTACGAAGGCCACAAGGCCGCGAGCGAACTGGCCATGGCGGTCTACCGGCTCGACCCCGGCGGCATGCTGGAGGTGATGTCCGACGACATCCCCGGCCCCAACGGCCTTGCCTTCTCGCCCGATGAAAGCATCCTCTACGTCGTCGCCTCGCGTGCCGAACCGACCCGCAAAATCCTCGCCTATGATGTCATCGGCGGCCGTAAACTGGCCAATGGCCGCGTGTTCATCGACGCCGATGGCGGCACGCCAGACGGGTTCCGCGTCGATGTCGAGGGCAATCTGTGGTGCGGCTGGGGCATGGGCGCGGAGGAACTCGATGGCGTGCGTGTCTTCAATCCGGCCGGCGCGCCCATCGGCCATATCCGCCTGCCCGAACGCTGCGCCAATCTGTGCTTCGGCGGCGTGCATCGCAACCGCCTCTTCATGGCGGCGAGCCACTCGCTCTATGCGATCTACACCAACACCCAAGGCCTGAAAGGGGGCTGACCCATGCCGCACTACGTCATCACCGCGCGCGACGGCACCGACCCCGACGCCCTCGCCCGCCGCATGGCCGCCCGCCCCGCCCATCTGGCCAACGTCACCCCCATGGTGGAGGCCGGCCAGATCATCGCCGGCGGCGCCATGCTCGACGATGCCGGCCGGATGATCGGCTCCGTCACCATCGCCGAATTCGCTGATCGCGCCGCCCTCGATCACTGGCTTGCCACCGACCCCTACGTCGTCCAGGGCGTCTGGCAGACGATCGACATCCAGCCGTTCCGCCTCGCGGTACTGGCGAAACGATGAGCCCAGGGATCGCCCGTGGCTGGCTGCAGGGGCGCGCCCTGCCTGACGGGCTGCTCGCGCGGCTGGAGCCGGCCAGCGGCGATGCGCAATCCCTGCGCGAGCGCCTCGCCACCGACGGCTACCTCTATCTCCCTGGTCTGCTGCCGCGCGAATCGGTGGCGGCCGCCCGCGCCGAGGTGTTTGCGGCGCTGCGCGCCACCGGCGAAATCGACGGCCCCGATCACGCCCCCGTTGCCACCGGCACCAGCCGCCGCGCCGAACTCTACCCCGATCTCGGCGCCTTCTGGCGCGAGGTCTGCGAAGGCCCGGCGCTGCGTGCGTGCGTTCACCATCTTGCGCTGCACGCCCTCACGTCCCGCCTGTTCGACGCCCCCTCGACCCCCTTTGATTTCGTCTGGCTCCGCGCGGTGACACAGGGCCGCGCCAGCCCGTTTCACTTCGACCACCCCTACATGAACCGAGGCGCCCCCGACCTGCTGACCTGCTGGACCCCGCTCGGCGACGTCGCGCTCGCCGATGGGCCGATTGTGCTGGTGGAAGGCTCGCACCGCTTCGATGACCTCGCAGCCCGTGTCAGGGGCCGCGACGTCGACCGCGAGCCTGGATTCTCCGGCAGTTTCACCGAGGACATGATCGACCTCGCCCAGTCCCGCCACACCCGCTTCCTGTCTGCCGATTTCACAGCCGGCGACGTGCTGGTGTTCGGCATGTTCCTGCTCCATGGCAGCCTCGACAACCGCTCGCGCGGCGGCAAGGTTCGCCTCTCCGCTGACGTCCGCTTTCAGCCGGCCGCCGGTGCCCGCGACGATCGCTGGTTCGGCACCCCGCCCCCGGCCCATGGCGGGCGCTCCTATGGCGGCCTCAACGGCGCCCAGCCCCTCACCGCAAAGCCGCTCGCCCGATGACACTGCGCCGCGCCACTCAGGCCGATGCCGCAGCCGTGCGCGCCCTCTCGCGCGCCGCCTACGCGAAATGGGTGCCCCTGATCGGCCGCGAACCCAAGCCCATGACCGCCGATTACGACCACGCCGTGCGCGCCCATATCGTTGACCTCCACGAGATCGACGGCGTGCTGGAGGGTCTGATCGAAATGATCCCGGAGCGCGATCACCTCCTGGTCGAAAACCTCGCGGTTCGTCCAGGCGGAGCGGGCAGGGGGCTTGGCACCGCCCTCATGGTGCATGCCGAAACTGTCGCGCGCACCATGGGCTTCGCCGAAATCCGCCTCTACACCAATGGCGCCTTCGCCTCCAACATCGCCTTCTACGAACGCCGCGGCTACGCGGTAACCGCCCGCGAAGCGTTCCCCGCTGGCGGCACCATCGTTTTCATGCGCAAGGACCTGCCGCCGATCAACGCGTGACCCCGCGCCCCCCCGCCACCGGATAGGGCGTGCCATCCTTTTGCGTATAGGCGCCGGACCCAGTGGCCAGCATGTCGATATCCGAATACGTCGCCCCGTCATGCGGGATCCGAGTGCCGATCTCAAGTGCGGTGACATCTGCGTCCGACCGGTTCTGCAGACAATGCCCATCCGGATCACCCGCCTTGAACCCGGCCGCATCCCCCGCGCGCAGCACCTCCTCCCCGGCATCCGTCACCAGCACCGCCTCGCCGGACAGGATGAACACGAACTCGTCCCCGGCGGGATGCCAATGCCGCTGGCTCGACCAGGCGCCCGGCGGCAGCCGCAGCAGATTGACGCCGAATTGCGTGAGCCCCGCCGCATCGCCCAGCGCCTTGCGCTCGCGCGACAGGCAGGGCGCATCATGCGGCGGCGGATACAGGGTGCCGATTTTGGCGATCAGGGCGGCGCTATCGATCTTCTTGCTCATGATGGCCTCATAGAGCCTGATGATTTTTGGCGGAAGCGCCAAAAATCATCAGGCTCTATCGCGCAGATACATCCTGTCCGGAGCCGGGCTGCCCCAGAGCGGATCGGTATCGAAACTCAGGTCGAGCGCCTCGTTCAGCAAGCCGCTCACCGTATCATAGGCCCCCGCATCCTCCATCACCGCCGCCGACGCCGCCGCCAGCACCTGCGCGTCATCCCCCAGCCCGGCCACCGACCGACGGGCCGCGAGCCCCTCGCGTATCGTGCTGACCACCCGCTCATCCGCGTCATCCCATGTCTCGATCGCCTGGATCGACAGGCCGCCCAACGCGGGCAGCACCGCGGTGGCGATCATCCTTCCCACCGCCTCCGCCGCCCGCGCCATTGCCTCGCGCGGCGCTGCGGCAGCCAAGGCCGAGCGCCGCTGGCTCCCATCGGGCAAGCCGCCTACCAAGGTGATCGCCTCGGCCCTGCAAAACCCCTCGGCCAGCGCCGTGATCCGCCCCATCGCGCCCGTCCGCGACGACAGACCCTCCAATGCCCCGATCGCGCCAAGCCCGATATGCGGGCGCAGGATATCGGCCGGATGCGGATCGAGCAGCCCCGCGCCCACCGCCCGGCTTTCCGCCCGCAATCCCGGCACCGCCTCACCCCCCATCGCCGCCAGCAGCACCACCGCATTCTCCACGAACGCGGGCCCCGCATTCATGATCGCATAGACATCCGCCGCCGCCTCATCGAGCCAATGCGTCCACAGCCGCACCAGCACCCCCGGCGGCAACCGGCACTCCGCCTCGAACGGCGCCAGCGCCCCCGGCAGCATCCCGGCGAGTTGGTCGAGCAGCCCCGCATCGGCATGAGTCACATCATGCCCCCCGGTCTCATGCGCAAGCGTCGTCCACAGGATCGGATGGCACGCAAACGTCGCCGGCAGCGCCACCACGCCGACGGAACCACCCACATAATGCGCCATCAGGTCCGACGCGATGGTGATCGGCCCGCTGCTGCCATCATGCTGAAACGCGGCCAGCGGCGGCAGGGGCTGCGCCAGCGCCGGAATCCGGGCCGCCGCGCGGCGCGCATTGTCGAGAAACGAGCAATAGAGATTTGAAATCACCGCCACGAACCGCCGCAACTCCGCCGCCAGCGGCCAGTCCGGCACATGCTGCACGATCCCCCCGGTGACGATCTCGACCGATGACATCTGGATGCGCCCCGCCTGTGCCAGCGCCAGCAACCGCTCCATTTCGCGCTGTACTGGGACGACATAGCTGTCCCGATACCCAAGCGGCAACACCAGCCCACCCGTGCGCAACAACCCGCCCAGCGCCGCCGCCGGCGGCATCGCCGGCCCCGCGACGCCAAAAAAATCAACCCGCTTGCTCAATACCTCGCACAGCGCACGCGCACCGTTGACGGGATCGACGAACATGGCCGGGCGGCTCCTGCGGGATTTTTTCGCAACGATAAGAGAACGTGCCGCCATGATCCGTCAACACCGCGCCGTGATTTCGCCAATTTCCCCCCGCAAAACCCAGTTCAATCCGGAGCAGCCCCGTGCCGGGAGAAATCCACGCGGGAATGGCCGGATCGCCGATATCGCTCTACATTAGGCCGCGACGGCCGTCGCTTGCGGCCATTCGCCGCAACGTTTCTCTCCGGAGGCAGTATTCGCCATGCGTATCGCCCAGATCGCGCCGCTCTTCGAGGCGGTCCCCCCCAAGCTCTACGGCGGCACCGAGCGCGTCGTCTATTCATTGACCGAGGCGCTGGTCGAACTCGGCCATGACGTGACGCTGTTTGCATCCGGCGATTCGGAAACCTCGGCCAAACTCGACGCCCCCTGGCCCCGCGCGCTGCGTCTCGACCCCGATATCCGCGACTGGGTCGCCACCTACGCCATCCTGATCGAACACGTCGCCCAGCGTGCCCAGGATTTCGACGTCCTGCATTTCCACATCGACTACTGGCCGAACTCGGTGTTCACCCGCATGAACATCCCCTTCGTCACCACGCTGCACGGCCGGCTCGACCTGCCCGAATTCGCCGCCGTCTACCGCTCCTTCCCCCATGTGCCGCTGGTCTCGATCTCCAACAGCCAGCGCAAGCCGATCCCCGATCTCGGCTGGGCCGGCACCGTCTATCACGGCATGCCGCAAAACCTGCTCTACGTGCCCGAGGCCAGCGGCAAGGGCGACGAGAAGGGCGAATACTTCGCCTTCCTCGGCCGCATCTCCCCCGAGAAGGGCATCGAGCGCGCCATCCGCATCGCGGCCGCCTGCAACATGCGCCTCAAAGTCGCCGCCAAGGTCGACAAGGCCGACGCCGAATACTTCAAGGAATCGGTCGAACCTTTGCTCGCCAACGCCCATGTCGAATTCATCGGCGAAATCAACGACGCCCAGAAGCCCGAATTCCTCGGCCGCGCCACCGCGACGATCTTCGCCATCGACTGGCCGGAACCCTTCGGCCTCGTGATGATCGAAAGCATGGCCTGCGGCACCCCGGTGATCGCCATGCGCCGCGGCTCGGTCCCCGAAGTGATGGATGACGGGCTGACCGGCTTCATCGTCGACAACGTGGACGAAGCCATCGCCGCCTGTGGCCGCCTTGGCGAACTCGACCGCAAAAAAATCCGCGCCCGCTTCGATGAACGCTTCACCAGCAAGCGCATGGCGCAGGACTATGTCGATGTCTACCAGAAGCTGATCGACGCCAAAAACGCCGGCTGATCCGGGTGAGCGCCCTCCTCCTCGCCGTCGACGTCGGCAGCCGCAGCACGCGGGCCGGCGCGCTCGACGAGGAGGGCCGCCTCGTCGCCAGCGCGGAGCGCCCGATCGACCTGCTGGAACCGGGCGAGGGCCAGGCGGTCTATCGGATGGACACGATCTGGCGGGCCGTCGGTGATGCCATCCGCGCCTGCCTGTCCGCCGCGCCCGATCTCGGCATCCGCGTCGCAGGGCTTTGCTTCGTTGCCACGCGGTCGCTGGTGTTGGAGCATGAAGGTCCCGCCCCGCTCGCGGGCGCGGCCGATGTGTTCAGCGCGACAGACCGCCGCGCCGCCGCCGAGGCTGCCGCCATGTCCCAACTCGGCATGGGCAGCGTCTCCCCCGAGTCCCACCTCCCCAAGCTGCGCTGGCTCAAACGCCACCATCCCACAGCCTGGTCCCGCATCACCGGCATCCGCTGCCTGGCCGACGAACTCGCCCGCCGCGCCACCGCCAATGACCGCCACTCTCTCGCCACCATCGCCACAGGCTGGCCCTACGCCGCGCGCGACACTGAGCCCTGGCACCACGAGTTCCTCGAAGCTGCCGGTCTCGACGACATCTGGGGCTTTGGCGCCCTCGCCGGGGACCCGGTGCCGCTCGGCCACTCCCAGGGGGCCCTGCGCGAGGATGTCGCGGCCTCCTTCGGCCTGCCACCCGGCATCCAAGTCAGCCCCGGGCTGATCGACAGCCAGGCCGGCCTGCTCGGCAGCATCGGGCGCAACCCGGCCGCACGCTGGGAAACCTCCGCCGCCCTGATCGCCGGCGTTACCGCGCCGCTGCTGCTGCTCTCACCAACCGCGCGCGCGGTGCCCGGCCTGCCCAAGGTCAACGGCCCCCACGCCGACGCCCTCCTTCCGGGGTTGTGGTTCTACGAAGCCGGCCAGGCCTGGAGCGGCGGCGTCCTCGATCACATCCTGGATACCCATCCCGGCGGCCCCCGCACCTCGGCCGCGGCCGAACACGAAGCCGCCGCCCGCGATATCCTCGCCTTGCTCGACGCCGAGGGCCCCGCCTTCGCCGCCACCTGCCACATCCTGCCCGGCCAGCCCGGCGATCTCGCGGTCACCATCGGCCCCATCACTGGCCACCCCACCGCCCGCACGCGCCGCGGCTGCCTCGAAACCTACTACGCCGCCGCCCGCGGCCTCGCGCTGCAGGCCAGTGAAGGCATCGCCCGCCTCAAGGCGCATGGCTTCCCCATCGAGCGCGTCACCCTGGCCGGTGGACAAGCCCATAACCCCCTGATGCAACGCCTCTATCGCGACACGCTCGGCGCCGACCTCGTGGTCAGCCGCCATCCCAGCCCGGTCCTCCTCGGCACCGCGATGATGGCCGCCGTCGCCGCCGGCGTGCACCCCGATATCATGACGGCCATCGAACGCATGTCCGCCCCCCAGGCCCGCCTCGTCGCCGACCCGTTCTGGCACCAGGCGCACACCGCCGCCTTCGAGATCTATCAGGGCCTCGCCGCCACCCGCGACCACGCCACCCGCGCGGCTCAAAGTCTGGCCGCCTGCGAGCGATCCCCCAACAAGGCACCATCGAGCGCGGCGAACCGCGCCTCCCATCCGTAATCCGCCTCGACCCGCCGCCGCGCCGCCTGCCCGATCCGTGCCGCGACATCCGGCGCCCGCGCCAACGCGACCGCAGCCGCCGCAAACCCCGCCGCATCGCGCGCGAGCACCACTTCGGCGCCTGCCTCCGCCTCGATCCCCGCCAGCGCCTCGGGTGTGACGATCACCGCCTTGCCCATCGCCATCGCCTCCAGCACCTTGTTCTGGATGCCGCGCGCCATCCGCAGCGGCGCCACACAAGCCGTCGCATGCAGGATATAGGGCCGCACATCCGCCACCCGCCCCGTCACCCGCACCCAATCGATCTCCCCCAGCCGCAGCACCTCGGCCGAAGGCGAGGCGCCCACGATATGAAACACCGCCCCCGGCAGCGAACGGCGGATCACCGGAAGGATCGCGCGCGCGAACCACACCACCGCGTCTTCGTTCGGCTTGTAGTCCATCGTCCCGGTAAACACGAAATTGGCCCCCCCGGTGTCGAACGGCGCCGTGCGCACCGGCGCCGGATCGAAATAATCGCAATCGACCCCGTTGCTGATCCCGAAAATCCGCCCCCCCTGGTCCGGCATCAACGACCGCAACAGCGCCGCCTCGGGCGCGGAGACCAAAACCGTCGCATCGCTCGCCTCTGCGATCCGCCGCTCCA
>CANFKS010000059.1 GCA_947447625.1 Rhodospirillales bacterium
AGGCAAACCGGCTCCGCCGGCTGGGTGAGGCAAACCGGCTCCGCCGGCTGGGTGAGGCAAACCGGCTCCGCCGGCTGGGCTACATGGGCTGTCACGCCCCGCCGAGCCGGCCGAGCAGCCGTGCATGGCTGCGCAGCCCCTGGCGGAAGCAGCGCACCTCGAATTTCTCGTTGGGCGAATGCACCTGGTCGTCATCGAGCCCGAAGCCCATCAGCAGCGAATCAAGCCCCAGCGCCTTCTGGAACGTCTCCACGATGGGGATCGACCCGCCGCAGCCGATCATCACCGCGGGGCGTCCATACTCTTCCTCCAGCACCGCGGCCGCAGCCTGCACAAACGGCGAATCGACCGGAATTTCGAGCCCCTCCGCCTCGCCATGCACGGTGAACACCAGCTTGGCGTCCTTCGGCACGCGCGCTTGCATGAACGCCTTGAACCCGTTCACCACCTTGCCCGGCTCCTGCCCCGGCACGAGGCGGAACGACACCTTGGCCCCCGCCTCCGCAGCGATCACCGTCTTGGTGCCGGGTCCGCTATAGCCCCCCCAGATGCCGCAGATATCGCAGGTCGGCCGCGCCCAGAGCCGCTCCAGCGCGCCGCGCCCCTTTTCGCCATAAGGCTCGGACAGTCCGATATCGCCGAGATACTTGTCCTCGGAAAACCCCAGCGCTGCCCATTGGTTGGACTGCCGGGTGGAAATATCGCGCACCCCGTCATAATATCCCGGCACCATCACCCGCCCCTCGGCGTTCTTGAGCTGCCCCAGCGCCGTGGCCAGCGCATTGATCGGGTTGAGCGCCGAGCCGCCATACATGCCGGAATGCAGGTCCCGGCTGGCCGCCTTCAGCACCACATCCATATAGACCATGCCGCGCAGGCTGGTGGACAGTGCAGGCGTGTCGATGTCCCACATGCCGGTATCGGACACCACGATGATGTCGGCCTTGTTGAATTCCTCCCGGTTGGCCTCGACAAAAGGCTTGAACCCGGTTGAGCCGACCTCCTCTTCGCCCTCGATCAGCACCGAAATCCGGCACGGCATGCCGCCGGTCTCCTCGTGCCACGCCCGGAAGGCGGACAACCACATCTGGACCTGGCCCTTGTCGTCCACCGCGCCGCGCGCATAGACCCGCTTGCCATGCGGCCCATCCACCACCGTCGGCTCGAACGGCGGCGAGTGCCACAGCTCGATCGGGTCCGCCGGCTGCACGTCGTAATGCCCGTAATACAGCAGATGCGGCACCTTGCCCGCCGCGCCCACAGGCCCGGGATGATGCGCCACCACCACCGGATGCCCGCTCGTCTCGCGCACCGTGGCATCAAAGCCGAGCGATGCCAGTTCCGCGCAGGCATACGCGGCCGCCGCCCGGCAATCCGCCGCATGGGCCGGCTGGGCCGAGATCGAGGGAATCCGGAGCCAGTCGATCCAGCGCTGCTGCGCCGCCTCGAACGTCGCGTCGATCCGCGCCAGGACTGTGTCGGTTATGCTCATGGTGTGCTCCGTCATGCCTTCAGGGCGGGCTGCTGCCCGTAGGTTTTATAGCGTTCATGCACCGCCGCCATCTCCGAAGCCCCCAGGATGCGGGGCGCGCCGGCCGACAGGGCCATCAGATATTGCCGCGCCATCGTCTCCAGCCTGACCGCAGCAAGCAAGGCCGCGCCAGCATCCCGGCCATGACAGATCATGCCATGATGGGCCAGCAGGCACGCCCGCCGCCCGTCGAGCGCCGCCACCGCATGATCCGCCAATTCGCGTGTGCCGAACAGGGCATAGGGCGCCAGCCGCACATCATCGCCGCCGAACTGCGCGATATCGTAGTGGAACGCCGGCAACCCCAGCCCGAGCGCCCCCAACGCCGTCGCCGCGTCGGAATGGGTATGCACAACAACCATCGCCGCCGGATCCGCCCGGTAGATCGCCGCATGCATCGCCCATTCCGACGACGGCGCAAGCGGCCCCTCGTGCCCTCCTGCAAAATCCATCCTCACCAGGTCCGCCGGATCGACCGTATCGCCGCGCACCCCGCTCGGCGTGATGATCATCCCCAACCCGGCCCGCGCACTCACATTGCCGGAACTGCCGACATTGAGCCCCCGCGCGCAGACCTCCCGATAAAGCCGCGCCACATCCTGGCGCAGCGCCGTCATGCCTCCTCCGGCACCACGCCCGGCCGCGGATCGATCGGCAGCAGCCGGTCCAGCCCGCTGATCCGCTCGAACACCGCCGCCGCCGCGATCGCCGCCGCCTCGCCCCGCGCCGGCGCGACGATCTGCAAGCCGACCGGCCGACCGAACCGGTCGAAGCCGCACGGGACCGACACCGCCGGACAACTCGTCAGCGTGATCGCCGAGGTGAGCGCCGATCCCGCGATGTAGTTGGTCAACTTCTGCCCATCCACGACCATGCGCGCCCGCAGCATCACATCCCATGCCGGCGTCGCCGACCCCGGTGTCACCAACACATCATAAGTCTCAAAAAACGCCGCAAACCGCCGATACAACGCCGCCCTTTCGCGCTCCGCCCAGGCCAGCCGCGAGGCGGTCTGCGCCAGGCCCTGCTCGGTGTTCCATATGATGTCCGGCTTGAACCGGTCGCGGTACTGCGCGATCTGCAATTCCCGCGCGACCACGAAATGCTGCGAGCGCAGCGCCAGGAACACCTCATCCACCGGCCCCAGTTCGGGATGCGCCTCCTCCACGATGCAGCCCGCCTCGGCGAACCGCGCCGCCTCCCGCGCGCAGATCTCCCGGGTTTCCCGATCGACCGGCAGCGCGCCGCCGAAATTGGTGGTGAACGCCACCCGCTTCGGCGGCCTGGCCTCCCGCGCCGCCGTCAGGAAGGGCAGGGCAGGGGCGTCGAACGTCATCGGGTCACGCGCGCACAGCCCCGCCATCGTGTCGAGAAACAGCGCCAGATCCGCCACATTGCGCGCCATCGGCCCCTCGACCGACAAAGGCGAAAACAGATTGCTCGACGTCCCCCGCGTCACCCGCCCCGGTGACGGCCGGATCCCCACCACCGAACACAGCGTCGCCGGCCCGCGCAGCGAGCCGCCATGGTCCGACCCCTGCGCCAGCCACGCCTCCCCCGTCGCCAGCGCCACCGCGCCGCCCCCGGTCGAGCCGCCGCAGGTCAGCGCCGTGTTCCACGGGTTCAGCGTCCGCCCGAACACTTCGTTGAACGTATTGCCCCCCGCGCCGAACTCCGGCGTGTTGGACTTGGCCATCACGATGCCGCCCTTGCGCTCGATCCGCTCCACCAGCGGATGGGACGCCGCCGGCACGTGATCCTTGAAAATCGGCGACCCGTACGTCGTGCGCACCCCCGCCACATCCGCGAGATCCTTGATCACCACCGGCAGCCCGGCGAGCCACCCCGCCTCGCCCGCCGCCTCGCGCCGCCGTCCGGCCATCAGCGCCTTGGCATGATCGCGCGCCCGATCCAGGCACAGCGTCGGCAGCGCATTGACGGCCGGCTCCACCGCTTCGATCCGCGCCGCCGCCGCCTCGATCAGATCAAGCGGCGTGATCCGCCCTGCGGTCAGCGCCGCCACGGCGTCGTTTGCTGTCATGCGGATGAGTTCGTCGGACATCGTGAGCCCCTTGCGCCGGTTGTGCCTAGAGCCTGATGATTTTTGGTGGAATCACCAAAAATCTGAATCAGGCGATCAAACAAAGAGTTAGAGCGGGATGCCTTCGCCTGTCAGAAGGCATCCCGCTCTAGTGGTGGCGAGGCCGCCCGTGGCGTCAAGGGGGCGGCCTGCGCTACCATCGCGCGATGCATGATCCGAATCCAAAAGCGGCGATCATCGGCATCGCCGGGCTCGAACTGAAGGACGACGAGGCGGCCCTGCTGCGGCAGTACCGCCCCGCCGGTGTCATCCTCTTCCGCCGCAACGTGTCCGACGCCCGCCAACTGATGATCCTCACCGCCGAACTGCGCGCCGCCCTGCCGGACGATGCGGTGATCATGATCGACCAGGAAGGTGGCCGCGTTGCCCGCCTGCGCCCGCCGCACTTCAACCAACACCCCCCCGCCGGCGCCATTGGCGACCTCTATCGCGGCAACCCCGAGGCCGGCATCCGCGCCGCCTGGCTGCAAGGCGCCTTGATCGGTGCCGAATGCGCCGCGCTGGGAATCACCACCGTCTGCGCCCCGGTGCTCGACCTGCGCCTGCCCGGCATGAGTTCCGTGGTCGGCGACCGCGGCTTCGGCGATGCGCCTGAAGCCGTCGCCCGCCTCGGCCGCGCTTTGGCCCGCGGCCTGCTCGCGGCCGGTGTCGAGCCCGTCTTGAAGCACGCCCCCGGCCACGGCCGGGCCCGCGTCGACAGCCACGAGGCGATGCCCGTGGTCGACGAAACCGACCTCGCAGCCGACCTGTTCCCCTTCGCCGCCAACGCCGACCTGCCTTGGATGATGACGGCCCATCTCCTCTATTGCGCCCTCGATCCGCTTCTCCCCGGCACCCTGTCGCCCATCGTGATCGGCGATACCATCCGCCGCCGCATCGGCTTTGACGGCGTGCTGGTGTCCGACGATCTCGCAATGGGCGCCCTCTGCGGCACGCCTGCCGCCCGTGCGCTGGCCGCCCTGTCGGCGGGCTGCGACATCGCGCTGTATTGCCCGGGGACGATGGCCGACAATATAGACGTGCTGCACGCCGTGCCGCCGCTCACCGATAGGGCGCAGGCGCGGCTCGCAGCCTCACGCGATGCGGCTTCCGCCTCCAAACTGGCGCTGGACCCGGCGCGGCTTCTCGCCGAACGGGATGGGTTGGGCATTTGATCGATATCATCATCGCGGTCATCGCGGGCATTCTGGCGATCACGCTGCACGAGGCAGCCCACGGCTACGCCGCCCTCGCGATGGGCGACGACACCGCCAAGCGCGCCGGGCGGCTGTCGCTCAACCCGCTCGTCCATGTCGATCGGGTCGGCACCATCCTGCTGCCGCTCGGCCTTGCGGTCGGCCAGTTGCTGACCATCGGGCGCGTCGCCTTCATGTTCGGCTGGGCCAAGCCGGTGCCGGTCGCTGCCTGGAAATTCCGCAACCCGCGCCAGGCCATGATGGTGGTCGCAGCCGCGGGCCCTGCGATGAATTTCGCCCTGGCCTTCCTCGCCAGCCTCGCGCTTCTCGCGCTATTCCCCGATGCGCAGGTCGATGATGCCCGCCTGCCCGTCCTTTTCCTGATCGCCTTCATCGAATTCAACCTCGTCCTCGGCCTGTTCAACCTCATCCCCCTGCCGCCGCTCGACGGTGGACGCATCATCGTCGGCCTGCTGCCCTCCGGCCTTGCCAGCGCCTGGGCCTCGGTCGAGCGCTACGGCATCGTCATCGTCATCCTGCTCGTCGTCGTGCTGCCCGAAATGTCGAAAGATCTCGGCAGCCGGATCGACCCGGTCGGCTGGGTGCTCAACCGGGCGCTGCCCTGGGCGCTGATGACCGAACTCCATTGGGCCGCCGCCGTGCTGGCCCTGTTCGGCGGCTGAGGGAATGGCTGAGGCGCCCGCTTCGGCCCATCCCGCCCCCCAGGTCCCGGCCAACGACACCCCGCTGGCCGAGGGGCTGCTGCTGCGCCTCGACGGCTTCGAAGGCCCGCTCGACCTGCTGCTCGATCTCGCCCGCGGCCAGAAGGTCGATCTCGCCCGCATCTCCATTCTTGACCTCGTCGACCAGTACCTCGCCGTCATCGAAGGCGCCAAGCGCGTCCGCCTCGAACTCGCCGCCGACTGGCTTGTCATGGCCGCCTGGCTCGCCTGGCTCAAATCCCGCCTCCTTCTGCCCAAAGGCCTCGAAGCCGCCGACGAAGCCGAAATCGCCGCCGAAATCCTCGCCGCCCGGCTCCGCGATCTCCAGACCATGCGCGCCGCCGCCCTCTGGCTCACCGCCCGCCCACAACGCGGCATCGATGTGTTCCCCCGCGGCGCCCCCGAGACCTTCGCCGAAACCGAAACCTTCGGCATCAGCGCCGACCTCGGCAGCCTCATGCGGGCCTACATGGCCGCCCTGCGGCGCGGCACCCGCCACCGCACCTACCGCCCCGCCCGCACCACCCTCTGGACCGTCAAGGACGCCCTCGCCCGCCTCGCTGTCCTGGTCGGCACGCTGCCGGACTGGTCCGATTTCATCCATTTTCTGCCGGATTGGGTGGTCAACCCGCTCGAACGCCGCGCCGCCGTCGCCAGCACCCTGATCGCCGGGCTCGAAATGGCAAAATCAGGCACCGTGCGCCTGCGTCAGGACGATGCCTTCGGCCCCATCCTGCTCCGTCGCCTCGCCTTCGGCCCCGACGGCCTCGACAACGACCCCCAAGACACTGGCACTCAGGACACTGGCGCTCAGGACACTGGCGCTCAAGACACTGGCGCTCAGGACACTGGCCCCAATCAGGACGACACCCATGGCCGATGACGATTTCGCCACCCAGGTCCGCCTCGCCGAAGCCCTGATCTTCGCCTCCGATACCCCCATCCCCCCCCGCGCCCTCACCCAGGCCCTGCCCGACGGCGCCGACCTCGACGCCGTCATGGCCGCACTGCAAAACATCTACACCGACCGCGGCGTGATCCTCGTCCAAGCCGCCGGCGGCTGGCAGTTCCAAACCGCCGCCGACCTCGCCCCCCAACTCAAACGTGTCATCAAAATCCCGCGCCGCCTGCCCCGCGTCGCCATGGAAACCCTCGCCATCATCGCCTACCACCAACCCGTCACCCGCGCCGAGGTCGAGGAAATCCGCGGCGCCACCCTCTCCCAAACCACCCTCGATGCCCTGCTCGATACCGACATGATCACCCCCAAAGGCCGCCGCGAAACCCCCGGCCGGCCCACCCTCTGGGGCACCACACCCGACTTCCTGACCCATTTCGGCCTCAATGACCTCCGCGATCTCCCCCGCCGCGAAGACCTCCTGGTCGAACCCCCGACCATCCCCGCAGCCCCCGCGGACGAAACCTGATATCGCGCGATCAAACACCGAGCCACAGGCGGAGCGGCACGCGACGCTTGGCCTGGCCTCTCCGCGTCCTACCCCAGAACCGCCTCCGTCTGCGCCGCCAGCGGCATACTCCCCTGCGTCCCCCGCTTCATACACGAAAGCCCCGCCGCCGCATTCGCCCGCCCCAGCGCCGTCACCAGCGCCTGCCCCCGATCCAGCGCAGCCGCCAGCACGCCCGTAAAGCAATCCCCCGCCCCCGTCGTATCCACCACCTCGATCCCCCGCCCCGGCACCCGAAACACACCCACCGTCGTCACCGCCTCACACCCCGCCGCCCCCAGCGTCTGCACCACATCGACCCCAAGCGCCCGATGCAACCCCGCCGTCCCCGCCGCGCACCCGAGATAGGAGGCAAGCCACGCCGCCTCATCCTCATTCACCACCAGCACATCAAGCGCCTTCAACGCCGCCACCGAAATCGCCCCCGCCGGCGCCAGGTTCATCACAATCCGACACCCCGCCCCCCGCGCCCGCGCAATCAACCCCTCCGTCTCGCCGCGCGAAACCTCCCCCTGCAACAACACCGTCGTCCGCGGCCCCAGCAGTTCGTCCTCCACCTGCACCTGCCGCGCCGCCAAATTCGCCCCCGACGCCACCGCGATCAAATTCCGCCCCGCCGGATCCACACAAATCGCCGCACATCCCGTGGCCCCCCGGATCCGCGCCACCCGCGAAATATCCACCCCGCTCTCCCGCATCACCTCCACCGCATCCTCCGCCAGCGCATCCTTGCCCACCGCACCCGCGAAAATCACCTTCCCCCCATCCCGCGCCGCCGCCACCGCCTGGTTCGCCCCCTTCCCCCCCGGCTCGATCTGCATCGAAGGCCCCAGCACCGTCTGCCCCGCCACCGGCAAATGCGGCAGCGGAAAAATCAGATCCAGATTGATCGACCCGAAACAAACAATCACAACACCGCCTCGAACACCGCCCGCTCACCCGCGGCCGGATCCTGATCAAACACCGCAATCAACGACAAAACCATCGAATCCGGCCAATTCCGCCCCTGCTCCCAATTCTGCACCGTCCGCACATCAAACCCCAACCGCTCCGCAAACTGCCGCGGCGACAAGCCCGCCCGTTCCCGCACCGCCACCTCGATGTCTCGCCGGCCTCGATCTCCAGGCCCGAACGGCATCACCGCAACCGCCGCATTTCGCTACGCGATCCGCGTGTCCCTTTCAAGTTCCCTCCAACGCCCCCATCATCTCGTCCCATTCCCGCTTCGACAGCCCGCTCCCCTGCTGCTCCACCGCCTCGCCCGCCAACCGCCGCCGCAACACCGCCAGCATCGCCGCCGAAAACGTCACCGCTCCCAGCCGATAATCCACAAACGCCGCATGCGTCGCCGGCACCCACGCCGCCACGCTCCGCAACATCACATCCGCATAGGCCCTGATCTCATACTGCGCATGCGCATCCGCCCGCAGCGACAGGAAATGCAGCAGATTGTGCAAATCCGCCTTCCAGTACCACTGCGTATAGGTATTGAGCGTCAGGTTCATCCGCGCCAACTCCCGCGCCAACCCCTGCCGCCCCGCATCCACCGTCTCCCCCTCGTTCAACATCCAGGCATAATTGTCATACGTCCGCATCGCGTCCTCGCGCAGCAGATCCAGCACCTCCGTCGCCTCCTGCCCCTGCAACAGCCCCCCCCGCCCTTGCCGGTTCGAGGCCGATTGCGCCGCCAAATGCTCCGGTGCCGGCAGATAGAACTCCCGGTCCAGGATCGAATACCGCGCCGAATACTCGTTCACATTCGCCATCCGATGCCGGATCCACTGCCGCGCCACGAAAATCGGCAGCTTCACGTGATATTTGATCTCGCACATCTCGAACGGCGTCGTATGCCGGTGGCGCATCAGATAGCGGATCAACCCCGCATCCTCCGACACCTTCTTGGTCCCCCGCCCATACGAAACCCGCGCCGCCTGCACCACCGCGGCATCGTCCCCCATATAGTCGATCACCCGGACGAACCCATGGTCCAGCACCGGAGTCGCCTCATACAGCATCGCCTCCAACGCCGGCACCGTCGCCCGCCGCGTGGCCGAACTCTGCGCCCGCAGCGCCTCGATCTCGGCTTTTTGATCGTCTGTCAGGCTCATCGTCTTATCCTCTGGAATTCGGCGCCAAGAGAGCCTATATCCGGTCTGTCGGCTTTTGCCGACTATGGCGATAAACGGTGGTTGGAATAAGCGTTGTGGACCCGGGGGCAGTGCCCGGCGCCTCCACCATACCTCTCCCGACGATCGGGAGCGGCCCATGGGGGCGAAACAGGCTCGACACGCGTGGTAAAGACCCATCTTTTGCCCGGCATGATACCGCCGTTATCGGGTCAATTCACAAGTGCCAACGACAATCAGGCGCTCGCCGTCGCTGCATAAGCGATAGGCGCGGTTAGGGGGGCCCCGGGCAACAGAATGCCCCCCACTTCGACCCTGCGCGCAACGCTTGCCCTTCCCCCCAACCCGCCTTGGCGCTATGGGACCCCGTCACCCCCCGGATCGTGCCATGGAAGACCAAACCGACCACCCCCCCGAGAGCCTCCTGCCCTATGACTCCTGGATGGAGCAGGCGCTGCGCCAGGTCATGCTGCGCGCCCTCCAGCACGTCGCGGACCAAGGCCTGCCCGGCGGACACCATTTCTACATCACCTTCAACACCACCCATCCCGGCGTCGCCATCCCGCCCCGCCTCAAAGCCCAATACCCGACCGAGATGACCATCGTCATCCAACACCAGTTCTGGGACCTCATCGTCGATGAGGACGCCCAGCTCCTCTCGATCGGCCTGTCCTTCGGCGGCGTCCCCTCGTCCCTGCGCATCCCCTTCGCCGCCATCAGCGCCTTCGCGGATCCTTTCGTCCGCCACGGCATGCGCTTCACCACCGACACTGTCCCCGCCCAGGAGCCCATGCCCAAGCCCAAGCCCGAGCCGGAACCCGAGCCGCCCCCGAGCGAGCCCGCCCCCAGCACCACCCCCCAGGTCGTCAGCCTTGACGCCTTCCGCCGCCGTCCGACCCCCAAATCCTGAGAACCGACATGACCGCCCGCCCCGCGAATTTCCTCTACAGCCCGATGTTCCCCCTCGGCGCCGACCCCACACCCTACAAAAAACTCGACATCGCGGGCGTCTCCACCACCTCGGTCGACGGCAAGACCATCCTCAAAATCGCCCCCGAAGCCCTCACCGAACTCACCGTCCAGGCCATCCATGAGGTCAATCACCTCCTCCGCCCCGCGCATCTCGCCCAACTCGCCAAAATCCTCGATGACCCCGAAGCCTCCGGCAATGACCGCTTCGTCGCGCTCGACCTGCTGAAAAACGCCAACATCGCCGCCGGCGGCGTCCTGCCCATGTGCCAGGACACCGGCACCGCCATCGTCTTCGGCAAAAAAGGCCAGCGCGTCTGGGTAACCGATGGTCAAGGGGGGGGCGACGAGGAGGAAGCCATCTCCTGGGGCGTCGCGCGCACCTACACCGAAACCAACCTCCGCTACTCCCAGAACGCCCCCCTCTCGATGTACGAAGAGGTCAACACCGGCAACAACCTGCCCGTTCAGTTCGACATCTACGCCAGCCCCGGCGAGCATCACGCCGACGAATTCCACATGATGTTCGTCGTCAAAGGCGGCGGCTCCGCCAACAAAACCTTCCTCTTCCAGGAAACCCGCGCCGTCCTCAACCCGGCCAAACTCCTCGCCTTCATCGACACCAAAATGAAAACCCTCGGCACCTCGGCCTGCCCGCCCTACCACCTCGCCATCGTCATCGGCGGCACCTCGGCCGAAACCACCCTCAAAACCGTCAAACTCGCCTCCACCAAATGGCTCGACGAACTCCCCACCAAAGGCAGCAAATCCGGCCACGCCTTCCGCGACCTCGAACTCGAGCAGCAAGTCCTCGAACTCAGCCGCAACAACGGCATCGGCGCCCAGTTCGGCGGCAAATATTTCTGCCATGACGTCCGCATCATCCGCCTCCCCCGTCACGGCGCCAGCCTGCCCATCGGCATCGGCGTCTCCTGCTCGGCGGACCGTCAGATCAAAGCCAAAATCACCCCCGCAGGCGTCTTCCTCGAACAACTCGAAGCCGACCCCTCGCACTACCTGCCCGAAGCAACCGACGACATCCTCGGGGCCGAGGTCGTCACCATCGACCTCAACCGCCCCATGCGCGACATCCGCGCCCTGCTCGCCACCCTGCCCGTCAAAACCCGCCTGTCCCTCTCCGGCACCATGGTCGTCGCCCGCGACATCGCCCACGCCAAATTGAAAGACCGTCTCGACGCCGGCGGCGGCCTGCCCGACTACCTCAAAAACCACCCCGTCTACTACGCCGGCCCCGCCAAAACCCCCATCGGCATGGCCACCGGCTCCTTCGGCCCCACCACCGCGGGCCGCATGGACAGCTACGTCAACGACTTCCAGGCCGCCGGCGGCAGCTTCGTCATGCTCGCCAAAGGCAACCGCTCCCGCGCCGTCAAAGATTCCTGCAAAGCCTATGGCGGCTTCTACCTCGGCTCCGTCGGCGGCCCCGCCGCCCGCCTCGCGCAGGATTGCATCCGCAAGGTCGAAGTCCTCGAATTCCCCGAACTCGGCATGGAAGCCGTCTGGAAAATCGAAGTTGAAAACTTCCCTGCCTTCATCGTCATCGACGACAAGGGCAACGACTTCTACGACGGGATGGAATGATGCGCTTCACCGTAGACCGCCTTGACCACCTCGTCCTGACCTGCGCCGACGTCGAACGCACCGCCTCCTGGTTCCAGCGCGTGCTCGGCATGGAACGCGAGGAATTCGGTGCCACCAACCGCACCGCGCTGCGCTTCGGCGGCCAAAAAATCAACCTCGACCCCGCCGGCGGCGCACGCACCACCGCCGCCGCCGCCGTCCCCGGCTCGCACAACCTCTGCTTCACCACCGCCATCGGCCCCACCGACATCGTCGCCCACCTCGCCTATTGCGGCGTCGCAGTCACCGAAGGCCCCGCCGCCAAAATCGGCGCCCTCGGCCCCATGACCTCCATCTACTGCCGCGACCCCGACGGCAACCTCATCGAGATCAGCACCTATTCCCGCGACTAGCCCCCTTCTGGCGAGCGACTACGACTTCGCCCTCCCGCCCGACCGCATCGCGATCGAGCCCGCCCGCCCGCGCGATTCCGCCCGCCTCCTCCACATCGCCGGCACCGCACTCTACGATCACCTGGTCCGCGACCTCCCCACCCTGCTCCGCCCCAATGACCTCCTGATCGCCAACGACACCAGCGTCATCCCCGCCCAACTCACCGCCCGCCGGGCAGGCCCCGCCGGGGCCAAAATCGGCATCACGCTCGACCGCCCGCTCCCCTCCGGCGCCTGGCACGCCTTGGCCCGCAATGCCAGGCGCCTGCGCCCCAACGACCCTCTGAGCATCGACAACAGCACCACCCTCACCGCCACCGTCGAATCGATCGACGACGGCGGCAGCATCGCCCTGCGCTTCAACCTCGAAGGCGAAGCCTTCTCCCAAGCCCTCCACCAGGCCGGCGCCCTCGCCTTGCCCCCCTACATCCCCCGCCCCCAAGGCCCCACCGCAACCGATACGACCGACTACCAAACCATCTTCGCCCAACACCAAGGCGCCGTCGCCGCCCCCACCGCCGGCCTGCACTTCACCCAAGCCCTCCTCGCGCGCCTCGCCGAACACCAAATCGAGCGCGAAACCATCACGCTCCATGTCGGCGCCGGCACCTTCCTGCCGCTGCGCCACGACGACGTCCACCAACACCGCATCCACGCCGAACGCGGCACCATCACCCCCCAGGCCGCCGCCCGCATCAACCAGGCCCGCGCCGCCGGCCACCGCCTCATCGCCGTCGGCACCACCACCCTGCGCCTTCTCGAATCCGCCACCGACCCACACGGCATCGTTCACCCCTTCCACGGCGAAACCGCCCTCTTCATCCTCCCCGGCCACATATTCCGCAGCGCCGACGCCCTCATCACCAACTTCCACCTCCCCAAATCCACCCTCTTCATGCTCACCTGCGCCTTCGCCGGCCACACCCCGATGCGCGCCGCCTACCACCACGCCATCGCCCACCATTACCGCTTCTACAGCTACGGCGACGCCACCCTCATCGAACGCAACCCATGACCCTCTCCTGGACCCGCCACGCCACCGACGGCGCCGCCCGCACCGGCACCCTGCACACCGCCCATGGCGACGTGCCAACCCCCGTCTTCATGCCCGTCGGCACCGCCGGCACCGTCAAAGCCATGACCGCCGACGCCGTCCGCTCGACCGGCGCCAAAATCATCCTCGGCAACACCTACCACCTCATGCTCCGCCCCACCGCCGAACGCGTCGCCCGCCTCGGCGGCCTGCACAAACTGGCCGACTGGCCCGGCCCCATCCTCACCGATTCCGGCGGCTTCCAGGTCATGTCCCTCTCCAAACTGCGCAAGTTGGACCAGGACGGCGTCACCTTCCGCTCCCATATCGACGGCAGCGCCCACCGCCTCACCCCCGAACGCTCCATCGAAATCCAACACCTCCTCGACGCCACCATCACCATGGCCTTCGACGAGTGCACCCCCTTCCCCGCCACGCCCGACCAAGCCCGCACCAGCATGGAACTCTCCATGCGCTGGGCCGCCCGCTGCCGCGCCGCCTTCCAGCCCCGCGAGGGCTACGGCCTCTTCGGCATCGTCCAAGGCTCCATCTACCCCGCCTTGCGCGCGATCTCCGCCCGCGCCCTCACCGATATCGGCTTCGAAGGCTACGCCATCGGCGGCCTCGCCGTCGGCGAAGGCCAACACATGATGTTCGATACCCTCGACGTCACCATCCCCCATCTGCCGCAAACCCACCCCCGCTACCTCATGGGCGTCGGCACCCCGGATGACCTCATCGGCGCCGTCGCCCGCGGCGTGGACATGTTCGACTGCGTCATCCCCACCCGCGCCGGGCGCACCGCCCGCGCCTACACGCGCCACGGCGTCTTCAACATGAAAAACGCCCGCTTCGCCGACGACCCCCGCCCCCTCGACCCACAATGCGCCTGCCCCCTCTGCACCCGCCACAGCCGCGCCTACCTCAACCACCTCTTCAAAGCCGGCGAAATGCTCGGCCCCATCCTCCTCACCTGGCATAACATCCAATACTACCAGGACCTCATGGCCACCCTGCGCCACGCCATCCAAACCCAAACCCTGCACGCCACCGCCAGCCAAATCCGCAGCCTCTGGCACCAGGGCGATCCCCCGGCCTGAGCTGGCAGGCAAGCAAGCGCGTTCTTTTTTGAAAAAAAGAACCAAAAAACTTTTATCCGTTCGGTGTTCCGCGTCGGATGACCTCTTGAACTAACAAAATGCGTTATTATCTAACGCATCAATGTCCTCCCTCCCCACCCTCTTCCGCGCCATCCTCACCAGCCTGTGGGCCGTCATCGCCCCCATCGCGGCCAAAAACCCCGCCAAAACCGCCCTCCTCATCCGCATCGCCAACCACCTCAACCGCACCATCCAACGCTTCGAAACCCTCTTCGCCCGCTGGCAAACCAACACCCTGCCCAAACTCCGCCCCAACAAACCACACCCCGAAAAACCACATCCCGAAAAACCACACCCAGGCCGGCCCCATACCGCCAAAACCACCCCCCGCCTCCCGCGCGGCCCGGCCTGGATCCTCCGCCATGTCGACCACTACAACGCCCGCGGATGCGCCAGCCAACTCCAACACCTCCTCCACGCCGAGGATATGGCGGCCTTCCTCGCCGCCGTGCCCCGCGCCGCCCGCCTCCTGCGGCCCCTCGCCAAATCCCTCGGCCTCCACATGCCGGGAGACCCTCCCCCGCCGCTGCCCAAACCCGCCCGCCCCCCAAAGCCCGCCCACCTGAACGCACCCAGCCTGAACCAACCCCAAACGACCGCCCTCTCGCCCGCCCCCGCCCGCATCGCCCTGCCCTTCGGCTTTTCAAAAGCCCGCTGACCCGGCACACCCTCGCACGCCCAAATCGTTCCACGTTCGAAACACATTGCATCCCCCCGCGACAACCCCACCCCGGCCGTGCTAACGCCCCATCATGAGCGAAACCTACGAAAACCTCACCCTCCTCGGCCAACACGTCCCCCCCGCCGCCACCCCCGAGGCGGCCACCCTCGAACGCGTGCCCAACCCCCACCCCGACACCCACTACCTCGTCCGCTTCACCTGCCCCGAATTCACCTCGCTATGCCCCCTCACCGGCCAGCCCGACTTCGCCCATATCGTCATCGACTATCTGCCGAAATCCTGGCTCGTCGAAAGCAAATCCCTCAAAATCTACCTCGCCGCCTTCCGCAACCACGGCGCCTTCCATGAGGCCTGCTCCCTCGACATCGCCAAACGCCTGGTCGCTTTGCTCGACCCCGCATGGCTGCGCATCGGCGCCTACTGGTACCCCCGCGGCGGCATCCCGATCGACGTCTTCTGGCAAACCGGCGCCCCCCCCGCCGGCATCTGGATCCCCGACCAGGGAGTACCCTCCTATCGCGGCCGCGGCTGACTCCATCCGCAACAAGGCGCTGGCCATAGGCTTCCACGCCATCGGCTTCGCCCCGGCCCACCTCGCCCCCGAGGCGCGCGACCGGCTGCACGCCTTCCTCCAGGCCGGCCATCACGGCGAAATGACCTGGCTTGCCGAGCGCACCGAGAGCCGCGCCCAGCCCCGATCCCTGTGGCCCGAAGCCAAAACCGTCATCGCCCTCGCCTTGGCCTACGCCCCCGAAACCGACCCGCTCGAAACCCTCGGCAAACCCTCCGCCGGCAACATCTCGGTCTATGCCCGCAACCGGGACTATCACGATGTCGCCAAGGGAATGCTCAAACACCTCGCCCAACACATCGCCGCGACCCACAAGGCCGATGTCAAAGTCTTCGTCGACACCGCCCCGATCCTCGAAAAACCCATCGCCGAACAAGCCGGCCTCGGCTGGCAAGGCAAACATACCAATCTCGTCTCCCGCGCCCACGGCTCCTGGTTCTTCCTCGGCGAAATCTACACCACCCTCGACCTCCCGCCCGACCAACCCCACCAAAACCGCTGCGGCACCTGCACCGCCTGCCTCACCGCCTGCCCAACCAACGCCTTCCCCGCCCCCTACCGCCTCGATGCCACCCGCTGCATCTCCTACCTCACCATCGAGCACAAATCCGCCATCCCCGCCGAATTCCGCAAAGCCATCGGCAACCGCATCTATGGCTGCGACGATTGCCTCGCCGCCTGCCCCTGGAACCGCTTCGCCCATGCCGCCCACGAAAAGCTCCAGGCCCGCCCCGAAAACATCGCCCCCGACCTCGCCGATCTCGTCCAACTCACCGACGCAACCTTCCGCGCCCGCTTCTCCGCCTCGCCCATCAAGCGCATCGGGCGCGACCGCTTCGTGCGCAACGTCCTGATCGCCATCGGCAATTCGGCCGATCTTTCCCTCGCCCCCGCCGCGCGTCATCTTACCTCCGACCCCAACCCCGTCATCGCCGAAGCCGCCATGTGGGCCCTGGCCCAACTCCACCCGAAAGACACCCCATGACGCGCACCCGACCCATCGCCACCCCCTTCGCCTGACGCCGCGATGTCCGGTCTCGTCAAACGCAGCTTCTCCCTCTCCGGCCACCGCACCTCGGTGGCGCTGGAGGCCGAGTTCTGGGCCGTGCTGACCGCGGAAGCCGCCCGCCGCCAACTCTCCCTCGCCGGCCTCGTCGCCGCGCTCGATGCCACGCGCCACCCTGACCGAACCCTGGCCTCCGCCCTGCGCCTCTATGCGCTCGATGCAGTCAGAGCCTGAGTTCAGGGCGGATGCGCAGCCTGCCAGCGCAGCAGATCCGCCGTCTCGCCGGCGCGCGCCGGGCTCTTAAGCGGCCCGCTCAGCCGCAGACCCAGCCGCGGCGGGTCGGCCACGGCGGGCGTGATATCGAACCGCAGTTCAAGCCGGGCCGCCGGCAGGTCGACAGCGCCCGACGCCGCAATCTCCCCTTCAGGACCGGCGAGCATCGCGCTCTGCAGGACGGCCGAGCCCCGATCGAACCCGATCACAACCTCCATCCTGCCGAACCGGCTCGCCCCCCCCGCCAGTGCCGCCGCGATTGCGCCCGGTTCGAACGGCGCAACCAAACCCCCGAGGGCAACACCGTGGAGGATCCCCTCCACCGCCGAGAAGCGCCCCTCCCCCGTCATCGTCGCCAGCAGCGCGCCGGGCGAGGAGCCCGAGGCCGTCACCTTCAGACTGCCATCGATGCGGCCGCCTTCCAGATCAAGCGGCAGATCGAACACCCGCCCCTCGGGCGCAGCCCCGTCGAGCTTCGCATCCAAGGTGAGCACCGGCGGCAGCGCCGTGGTGTCGAACTCGGCCCGCCCCGCGATCGCGCCCCCCGCGAGCCGCGCCGTCACACCCTCGATCCGCACGCCGCCGCCGCCCCATCCCAGCGCGCCGCGCATCTCATCGAGGCCGGGCGACAATCCGACCAGCACCTGCTGCGCCCTGATCTGCACGCTGCCCTCGGAGCCGCCGAGGCCGATCCAGGGCAGGGGCTGGGTACCGCGCAGAAACGGCAGCGGCAGCGGCAAGGTCTCGAAATCCAGTTTCCCGCTCACGCGCTGCCCAGCCGCCGCGAGCGTGCCGGTGACATGCAACGCGCCCGCGGTCAGATCGAGCGCGTCGGCTGCAACCCGGCCGGAATCGCCCTGCACTTGCGCGACAAGCCCGAACGATCCGTCGCCGAGCCAGTTGGGCGTGCCGGCGATGCCGAGCGATTCCAGCAGGCGCGGCGCCCCGGGATGTCGGGCAGCGATGGAGCCGCTCCATTTGCCGGACGCGATATCGATCGTCGGGCTCGCCTCGATCCGCAAATCACCGGCCTGCCCGACCAGCCGGGCCGTGAACGCCGCCGGACTGCCGCCGCCGGTCAGGTCCAGACGCAGCGGCACCCGCCAGAACGCCGCCCCCTGCGGCACCATGTCCAAAATCCAGCCCGGCACCCAGCCCGCGCGCAGCGCCACGCTCAAGCCTTCCGGCGGGACCGCCACCGACACAGCGAGATCCGAGACCCGCCCGTCCCCCCAGATCCCCGACGCCGTCAGGCGGCTCGGCCCGACCCCGGCCTCGAACCGGCGCAGCACGATCCGGCCCGCTTCGGCGGTGCCGTCCAGCACCACGTCGCTCAGCACCGCCTCGGCCGTCACCACCTCGGCCGCTTCGAGCCGCAATTCGCCATCCCAGCCCGCCAGCCCCGCGATACCGCCGCGGGCAAGCCAACGGGTCAGCTCGACCCGGCCCAGCTTGCCCGCGAGTTTCACGCCGGGCCGCGCGCCGAGGCGCAGCGTGGCGGCACCATCGAGCGTCATGTCATCGATCGATCCACCCAAGCCATCCAGCGTCACACCCCCCGCAGCCAGGTTGACGCGCCCCGCAAGGGCCGCGCGACGCAACACGCCATCGGGCATGACGGCGGCTATTTCGGGAGCGAGCCATGCAACCAGGGCGCGCGGGTTGGCGGTGCCCAGGGTAAAGACCCCGTCAAACCCCGCCGTGCCCCCCACCGCCGGCACGCCGAGCCGCCCCGAGGCCACCAGCCCGGCATCGCCCGGCAAGGTCGCGCGCACCTCCCGCACTTCGACGCCCCCGGTCCCGACATCGAAGGCCGCGCGCAGGCTGCGCACGGCACCGCCCGCGACCTGTGCCACTTCGGCCGAGACATCGAGCCCCACCACCAGCCCACCAAGCGCCGGCACCACGCCCCGCCGGCCGAGGGCAGCGCGCCATGCATCGATATCCAGACGCGCCATCGTCATCGCCAGATCGAGCCGCGGCGCCGGCGAGAGGCGCAGCGCGGCTGAGGTGCGGAGCGCGACGCCGCCGATATCGCCGGCCAGGTCGTCGGCCGCCGCCAGCCCTTCAGCCACCGTGATGCGGCCCTCAAGGCGCAGCGGGACCGCGGGTGCCGCCATCACGCTCGACAAATCCCGCGCCCAGACCCCCATCCGCCCGGCAAACCCGCCGGCCTCGCCGACCTGCCCCGAAACCCGCGCGCCCACGCCGGCCAGCGGCCCCATGCCATCGAAGGCAAAATCCAGCCCCGAGGCGCCATCGCCGCCGGGCTGGCTCAACTGCACCGAAAAGCGCCCATTCTGCCCGCCGGCGGTGCCGGTTCCCTGGACCTGCCAGGTGCCGGTGGTTTCCGCCGTGGCGAGCGTGGCCTCGACGTTGCTGAGCACGAGATTGCCGATGCGCACGCGGCTTTTCTCGATGCGGGCCGAGATCGAACCCAGCCAGTGCGGCGTGCGGATCGCCAGCGCCGAGGCCGGCAGCGGCCAGGGCAGATGGAGGTCTATGCCGCGCAGCACGAGTTCGCGCGCCTCGATCCGCCCGGCGAGCAGGCCGGCGAGGGTGACGTGCAGGCGCAATTCATGGGCCGTCATGCCGCCGCCATCGCCGGCGAAACTGACCTCATCGGCCGTCAATGTCAGTTCGGGCAGCACCGCGAGGCGGACGGCGCCACCGATGTGGATTTCGCGGCCCAGCACGTCACTGGCGAGCGCGGCGATTTCGGGGCGGAAGCGGTTCCAGTCGAGCATCTCCGGCAGCACCGCCACCACCCCGGCCACGGACAGGGCGAGGAGCGCCGATAAGCCGAGGGCCAGCGTCCTAAGGCGCATGGCGCAGCGTGTGCATCACTGCTGCACGCCGAAGCCGCCGCCGCCGGGCGTCTCGATGACGAAGACGTCGCCGGGGGCGAGTTCGGCGCGGTCGGTGCCGCTGAGGATGTCACGCCCGCCGCTGGCGCGTTCGACCCATTGTTGGCCGGCCGCGCCATCGCTGCCGCCGGCGAGGCCGAAGGGGGCGACCTTGCGGCGGGAGGCGACGATCACCGCGGTCATCGGCTCCAGGAAGCGGATGCGCCGGCGCGCGCCGTCACCGCCGTGGAACCGGCCGGCGCCGCCGGAGCCGCGGCGGATGGCGAATTCCTCCATCACGACGGGGTAGCGCAGTTCGAGGATTTCGGGGTCGGTCATGCGGGTGTTGGTCATGTGGGTTTGCACGGCGGAGGTGCCGTCAAAGCCGGGGCCGGCGCCCATGCCGCCGCAGATGGTTTCGTAGTATTGGCGGGTCGCGTCGCCGAAGAGGAAGTTGTTCATTGTCGCCTGCGCGCAGGCGAGCGCGCCGAGGGCGCCGAACAGGGCGTTGCAGGTGGCTTGGGAGACCTCGGTATTGCCTGCGACCACCGCGGCACCCGGGCGGGGGGAAAGAAAGGTGGCGGGGGGGATGATGATGTCGATCGGCTTGAGGCAGCCGTCGTTGAGCGGGATGTCGGCGCCGACGAGGCAGCGGAACACGTAGAGCACGGCCGCGCGGGTGACGGCGGGGGGGGCGTTGAAATTATCGCCGCGCTGGGCGCCGGTGCCGGTGAAATCGACCACCGCGGAGCGGGTGGCTTTGTTGACGGAGATGCGGACCTTGAGCGGCGAGCCGTCATCCATGGTGTAGTCGAAGGCGCCGTCGCCGATGCGGTCGAGCACCTTGCGCACGCTTTCCTCGGCGTTGTCCATGACGTGTTTCATGTAGGCGCTGACGGTGGTCCAGCCGTACTGGGCGACGACGCGCTGGAGTTCCTGGACGCCTTTTTCGTTGGCCGCGACCTGGGCCTTGATGTCGGCGACGTTCACATCGGGGGAGCGGGCTGGGTATTTGGCGCTGGCCAGGAGGTCCCGGAACGGGGTTTCGCGGAACTCGCCCTGATCGACGAGGAGGAAATCGTCGATCACGACGCCTTCTTCCTCGAGGGTGCGCGAGGCAGGGGGCGTGGAGCCCGGCGTGATGCCGCCGATGTCGGCGTGGTGGCCGCGCGAGCCTACGAAGAACTGGATGCTGCGGCCCGCGGCATCGAATACCGGGGTGATGACGGTGACGTCGGGCAGGTGGGTGCCGCCGTTGTAGGGGTTGTTGAGGGCCACCACATCGCCCGGACGCAGCGTGGCGGCGCGCCGGTCGAGGACGGTGCGCACGCTTTCGCCCATGGCGCCGAGATGAACCGGCACGTGGGGGGCGTTGGCGACGAGGGCGCCGGTTGCATCGAAGATGGCGCAGGAGAAGTCGAGGCGTTCCTTGATGTTGACGCTCATCGAGGTGTTTTGCAGCACGGCGCCGGTTTGCTCGGCGATGTTCATGAAGACGTTGTTGAAGAGTTCGAGGAGCACGGGGTCGGCGCGGTCGGTGCCGGCGGCCATGATCCGTTGCAGGGGGACGAGGCGGCGCAGGATCATGTGGTCGAGCGTGGTCACCTCGGCGGACCAGCCGGGTTCGATGACGGTGGTGGCGTTGGCTTCGCGGACCAGAGCGGGGCCGGTGATGCGATCGCCGGCGCAGAGCGCGGTGCGTTCGAAGACCGGGGTGGCGTGGGGGCTGCCGCCCGACCACATTTCGATGGTGTCGATCGGCTCCGGCGCGCCGGCGATGCGGGCGGGGATGGTGGCTTCGGCGATGGCTTCGCCGGGGGCGAGGGCCTCGACGGCGACGGCTTCGACCATGACGGGGCGGCCGGGGGTGGCGAAGCCGAAGCGGGCGCGATGGGCAATGGTGAAGGCCGCCGTTGCGGCGTCGGCATCGGCGAAGTCAACGATGAGGGCGGCTTCGGTGCCCTGGTAGCGCAGATGGAGTTTGCGGTGGGCGAGGACGGCGGCGGGGGCCGCACCCTGGCGGACGAGCTCGTCGGTGGCCACCGCCGCGAGGCGGGTGGCGAGGGTTTCGAGTTCGGGCAGCAAAGCGGGGGAGAGGATTTTTTCGACGGCCTGTTCGCGCATGGCGGTCTGGTCGGCGAGGCCCATGCCGTAGGCGCTGAGGACGCCGGCATAGGGGTGGATGAAGACGGTTTCCATGCCGAGTTCGTCAGCGACGAGGCAGGCGTGCTGGCCGCCGGCGCCGCCGAAGCACTGGAGCGCGAAGCGGGTGGCGTCGTGGCCCTTTTCGACCGAGACCTGTTTGATGGCGTTGGCCATGTTGGCGACCGCGATGCGCAGATAGCCCTCTGCGACGTCACGCGGGTCGGACACAGTGCCGGTGGCGGCGGCGATTTCGTCGGCCAGTGCCTTGAATTTGGCGTGGACAACGGCGCCGTCGAGGCGCTCGTTGCCGAGGGGGCCGAAGATGGCGGGGAAATGGGCAGGCTGGATTTTGCCGACGGCGACGTTGGCGTCGGTGACGGCGAGCGGGCCGCCGCGGCGGTAGCAGGCGGGGCCGGGGTTGGCGCCGGCGGAATCGGGGCCGACGCGGAAGCGGGCGCCGTCGAAATGCAGGATCGACCCGCCGCCGGCGGCAACGGTGTTGATGGCCATCATCGGCGCGCGCATGCGCACGCCGGCCACTTCGGTTTCGAAGGCGCGTTCGAAGGCGCCGGCATAGAGGGCGACATCGGTCGAGGTGCCGCCCATGTCGAAGCCGATGACATCGGTCAGGCCGGCCATGCCGGCGGTGCGCGCGGCGCCGACGATGCCGCCGGCGGGGCCGGAGAGGATGGCGTCCTTGCCCTGGAAGGAGCGGGCTTCGGCCAGGCCGCCGTTGGATTGCATGAAGTAGAGCCGGACGCCGCCGAGTTCGGCTGCGACCTGTTCGACGTAGCGGCGCAGGATGGGGGAGAGGTAGGCGTCGACCACGGTGGTGTCGCCGCGGGGGACGAGCTTGAGCAGGGGGCTGACTTCGTGGGAGGTGGAGACCTGGGTGAAGCCGGCTTGCCGGGCGAGTTCGGCGAGGCGGGTTTCGTGGGCGGGGTATTTCCAGGCGTGCATCATGACGATCGCCACCGCGGCGATGCCTTTGGCGCGGGCGGCGGCCAGGGCGGCGCGGGCGGCGGCTTCGTCGAGGGGTTCAAGCGCGGTACCGTCGACGCCGACGCGGCCGGTGATTTCGGCGACCTCTTCATAAAGGAGGGAGGGCAGGACGACTTTGAGGTCGAACAGGCGGGGGCGGGCCTGGTTGCCGATGCGCAGCGCGTCGGCGAAGCCGCGGTTGACGAGGAGGAGGGTGCGGTCGCCCTTGCGTTCGAGCAGCGCGTTGGTGGCGACCGTGGTGCCCATTTTGACGCAGTCGATGAGGCCCGGGGGGATCGGCTGGTCGAGGGCGATGCCGAGGACGGCCTTGATGCCGGCGATGGCTGCGTCGCGGTAGCGGTCCGGGTTTTCGCTGAGCAGCTTGTGGGTCGAGAGTTTGCCGTGCGGATCGCGGGCCACGATATCGGTGAACGTGCCGCCGCGATCGATCCAGAACTGCCACTGCGTCATCACTCAAGCTCCATTGCGCCGGTGCCGGTGGGTTGGCCCGTCATTCGAAAACCGGCCGGAGAATGCGCATCCCCGGCGCCGTTGGACAACCCCATCGCGGGCTTTTCTGCCACCTCGCGCCGGCTGGTGGTGCATGATAAAACCTGAGGCTGCAACAGCGAGGGGACACCATCCCAGTGTGGGGGAAAATCATCGGCGGGGTGGCCGGCTTCGCCTTCGGCGGCCCGTGGGGGGCGTTGGCCGGGGCGAGCCTTGGGCATGCCGCGGATACCGGGGGGATGCGGGGGTTGAAGGCACAGTTCGGGTTCGGCCGGGCGCGGCCGGCGCAGATTGGTCATGCGCGGGAGGCGGTCTTTGCGGTCGGCATCGTGGTCATCACGGCCAAGCTCGCCAAGGTGGACGGGCCGGTGAAGCGGGCGGAGATCGACGCGTTCAAGCGGGGGTTTCGCATTCCGCCCGAGGCGATCCGCGATATCGGGCGGCTGTTCGATCATGCGCGCGACAGCGAGGAGGACCCGTTTGCGGTGGCGCGGGAGATCGGCCTTGGGTTTGCCGATAACCGGTTTCTGCTGGAGGACGTGCTGGGGGCGCTGTTTGGCATTGCGCGGGCGGATGCGCCGCTCAACCGGGCGGAGGACCAGTTTTTGCGCATGATCTGGCACGGCTTCGACCTCGACGAGGCGGCGTGGCAGCGGGCACGCGATGGCGCGCCGCGGGGGGGGGCGGGGCAGGGGGCGGAGGACCCGTATGCGACGCTCGGGGTGGCGCGGGAGATGACGGACGAGGCGATCCGTGCTGCCTGGCGGCAATTGATGCGGGAGAATCATCCGGACAGTCTGGCGAGCCGGGGGGTGCCGGCCGAGATGGTGGCCTCGGCGACGGAGAAGGTGGCGCGGATCAATGCGGCGTGGGACCGGATCAAGCGGGAGCGGGGGATGTAGGCGGGCGTTTGTTGATCGATCGGTGATTGAAAATGGATTTATCCGCATCTGGCAATTTTTGGATTTATTTTTGATTGTTTTATTCAATCAAAAATGACGACACGCCCATGTTGGGGGGACTTTATCGCTGTGCCGCGTTGTGCCGGGCGTGGCGTGGCGGTGTTGGGGGTTGGGGGTTTGGGGTTGGGCTGTTGGCTTGACGGGGTTTGGGTTTACGCCCAAACCCCGGCTTGCCAGACGGCCGGACGGCCGCTGCCGGGGTTTGCGCCCTGGTGGAGGAAAGTCCGGGCTCCACGGGAATACGATGCCGGCTAACGGCCGGCGAGGGTGACTTCAGGGATAGTGCCACAGAAAACAAACCGCCGGCGCGGCTTCGGCCCCGCAGGCAAGGGTGAAACGGTGCGGTAAGAGCGCACCGCGCCCCTGGCAACAGGGGCGGCAGGGTAAACCCCATCGGGAGCAAGACCGAATAGGGGCGGCCGGTGAGGCGGGCAACCGCTGTCACAGGGACATTCCCGTCCCGTCGCCCGGGTTGGTCGCGCGAGGCGTGCAGCGATGTACGCCCCAGAGGAATGGCCGTCTCACGTCGCAAGGCGTGGACAGAACCCGGCTTACAGGCCGTCTGGCATGTCTTGCCACAAAGAGCGTGACGACCGGCCCGTTGGCCGGTTGTCGCGCTCTTTGTGTTTGGGCCGCGAACGGGCGGCGGGAGGGGGAATGATCTCCCGCTGCTGTGTCTGATTTTTTAAACATCTGATTTGATTTTGAAATTCATCAGATGACGTGGGCTTTCCCAGTGCGAACCCGCTTGAAACCCATAGTTTCCCGTGGTATCCCTTGGCTTCCCGTGATCGGCGAGAAGCGTCGGGCTTCATCCCGTGGCGCGGCGGCCAGGACGGCCGAAAACAGGGCGAGGGGCGGGTCTCAGTCGGATGAAGCGCTTCCTCGGGTCCTTCACGGGCGGCATCGACAAGAAGGGGCGGGTTTCGATCCCTTCGGCCTTTCGTGCCCTGGTGGCGGAGGGGACGAGCCTGATTTTGCTCCCGTCGCACAAGGCTGCGTGCATACAAGCATTTACTGAAGAGCAGTTCAGTAAACTCGAAGACTCGATGGACCGTATGGCATTGTTCAGTCCTGAAGAGGTTGCGATGGCCAATGCCCTGTTTGCAAAGGCTGGCTATTGCGCCCCGGACAAGGAAGGACGTTGCGTTTTGCGCGAGGATCACATCCGACATGCCGGGCTGCGCGAGGGCGAGAGCGTGCTGTTTGTCGGCCTGCGCAACCGCTTCGAGATTTGGGAGCCGGCGGCCCATGAGGCGCATTATGTGGCGCAACTCGCCCAGGCCGCGCTGCTGACCTCCGGTATTCCGCAGGCGGCGGCATGAGCGGGCATATCCCCGTGATGTTGGGCGAAGTGTTGGAGGCGCTCGCGCCGCGTGATGGCGGGCGGTATCTGGATTGCACATTCGGCGGCGGGGGGTATAGCCGGGCGGTGTTGGATGCGGCGGATTGCGCGATCTGGGGGATCGACCGTGATCCGGACGCCATTGCGCGCGGGATCGAGATGGCGGGGCTTTATCCGGGGCGGCTGCATCTGCTGGAGGGCGGGTTCGGCGATATGCTGGACCTTTTGGCGCAGGCGGAGGTGACGGCGTTGGACGGGATCATGCTCGATCTCGGGGTTTCGTCGTTCCAGATCGATGATCCGGAGCGGGGGTTCAGTTTCCGCTTCGATGGGCCGCTCGATATGCGCATGGCGCGGTCGGGGCCGACGGCGGCGGACCTGGTGCGGACGCTGGGCGAGGGCGAATTGGCCGATATTCTTTATATTTACGGCGAGGAGCGGTTGTCGCGGCGGATCGCCAAGGCGATCGTTGCGGCGCGGGCTGAGGCGCCGATCGAGACGACGCTGCAATTGGCCGGGATTATTCGCAAGGTGGTGCCGCCGGACCGCTCGGGGATCGACCCCGCGACGCGGAGTTTCCAGGCGCTGCGGATCCGGGTGAATGACGAGTTGGGCCAGATCGAGCGGGCGCTGGAGCAGGCGAGCCGGTTGTTGGCGCCGGGGGGGCGGCTGGTGGTGGTGGCGTTCCATTCGCTGGAGGATCGGCTGGTCAAGCGGTTCATGACCGAGGCGGCAGGGCGGACGCCGGCGCCGTCGCGCTATGATCCGCGCGGGCTCGCGGCGCGGCCGCGGGCGGATTTCGAATTGTTGACGGGCAAGGCGATGCGTCCGGGTGCGGACGAGACATATGCCAACCCGCGCGCCCGCAGTGCGCGGTTGCGGGCGATGGCGCGGCTCGATGACGGGAGGCAAGCCGCATGATCCGCCCTTTCACCACGCTGTGCGTTTTGGCTTTGATGGGTTCGGGATTCTATCTGTTCCAGACCAAGAACACGGCGATGTTGCTGGATCGCGACATCGCCAAGATCATGAAGCAGGCGGACCAGGCGCGCGAGCGCGCGGGGCTGCTGCGGGCGGAGTATGCGCGGCTGACCGGGCCTGGGCCACTGGGCGCGTTGGCGGGGGAGTTTTTGCCCGAGCTGAAGGCCACGATGCCGTCGCAATACGCGGCCTTGCCGGATCTCGAACGGCGGCTGCCGGGGATCGGCGTGCCGCAGCCGGTTCAGCCATTGGAACCGCAGGCGCCGGATGCGACGCTGCCTCGGGTAGAGGTGGCGCGGGTAGAGGTGGCGCGGGTCGAGGTGGCGCGGGTCGAGCCGCCTCGGATCGAGCCGGCCAAGCCGGGAGCGGTTGTTGCGGCGCAGCGTGCGGTGGTGGCCGGTGTCATGCCGGTGGCGGGTGTTGCGGGGGCGGGTGTTGCGGTGGGGGGTGCCGCGCCGGGCAGGGTTGTGCCGGTGGCCCCGCGTCCCGTGGCGAGTGTGCCCGGGGCGAGTGTTCCCGGGGCGAGTGTTCCCGTGCCGAGTGTTCCCGGGGCGAGTGCGTCCGTGGTGGCGCAGCCTGTGATGGCGCCGGTCATGGCCGCAGCGCAGCCGGCGGTGCGGCAGGTGGCGCGTTCGTCGCTGGCCGGCGGGGCGGCTTCGCCGATCATGTCCGCGGTGATGCGCGCGCCGCCGGCGACGCC
>CANFKS010000060.1 GCA_947447625.1 Rhodospirillales bacterium
CGCTTCCCGCATCGATCCGGCCAGGGAAGGAACCATGGCCTTGGCGATGCGGGTTGGGCTGTTTCGGCGGTCTGCCCTTCGCTCCGGGCACACTCATTTAGGGTGTCCAGATCATAGCCGAGCGGATTTCATTGCTCAATACGACAATCTTTCGCGCCGCTACGCTCTTTTGCGCTAAGCGCATTTTTCTTTGGGGTTCTCGCATCGCGTCACGCCGCCCTAGGCGTGACGACCAGCCCAAAATGCGCCGTTAGCACGCTCAGCGTCGCCACCAGCATGCCCTGGGCCTGCGGCGGCGCGACCGGCTTGCCGCCCCAGCCGCGGCGGATCGCCCATTCCCGCACCGATGCTCCGGTGCCCAGCACGTGCCAGGCGCAGGAGCCCGCCGCCGTGTCGTGGCCGCCCAGCACATCCATGGCGTCGGCGATCTTGATCCGGGCATGCACGCCGGTCTCGGACAGATGATCCACCCTGCGGCCGGGCATGCGCAGGAATGCCGACGTCGCGACGTGCTCAATCGCCGCCTTACGGAACAGCGTGCCAAACAGCGCGCCCGCGTCGTGCATCTCCTGGGTGATCGTGCCGTTGGCCAGCATCATGCCCAGCGTGTCGACGGCGCGGCGATGCACGACGACCGCTCCGGTCTCGGGATCAGCGTCGAAACCTGGCGCGCTGAAGCCGCCATGCTGGAGCCGCCATTTGGTTGGTTTGGAGAGGTCATCCCGCGGCGGCTGGGTGGTTTTGCGGTTGCGCTTAGCGGCCATGGTTCGATCCTCCATTGCGTGGGCCCCAGCGGCGCACGGCTTCGTTGGTGACGGCCTGGCGAAGCCAGGGGTCGGTGATGTCATCGAGGGCGAGTGAGACCACGCCCTGGTCGCGCCAAACGCGACGGCGCAGGGCCTCCATCTCGGGGCTGGTGGTGGCGCTACAGGTGCCGCGGTCGAGGCTGCTGCGGGGTGGGCGGGGTGAACCGGGCATAGTCATGCCAGCACCATCAATGCGTCGAGCGATGCCGGCCTGGTTCTGCACTCCAGGATCGTCTCGGCGGCAGCTTCGTAAACGGTCACGCCGTGTGATCGAAGCCAGCCAACTTTCCAGTCCGGTGTGATGTTCGTCTTCACAACCTCGACCGCCGTCGTCACCGTGTCGCCCTCGATCAGGACGATGTCGCAGATGCAGATCAGGGCTCCCCTGCGCTTGCGCAGCATGGCGATCGTGGGCTTACGGCTGAACCCAAAGACGTCCCAGGCAGTCACGCCGCCCGCCGCCTCGGTGAACGGGTATTCAACCACCACGCGGAAGGGCAGCGGTGCGCCGGACTCTGCTGCCAGAGCGCTCAGCCACTTCGCCATGCGGATTTTAGCGCGGGTATGCTCGGGGCTTTCGTTGATTTGCAGCGCGCGTCGGCGCGGAATGGGGGGTGCCATCACACAATCCCCCCACGCGGCACGGAAGCACCCCCTAACCCCCTTATATATATAATATTAGTATTTTTGTTATTATGTATAGGAGTGTCTCCCCTCCAGGCTGTGCCCGTGTATGGAGGCGTCATACCTGTGCGCCCGCGCACGTAAATACAAAATCCACAAAAGCGATTTATCAATGGGTTATGGGTAGGGGCCGGGATTTCGTTAGACATAGTCAGCGTCCTCTTCGCCCTGGTCCTCGCCCGGGGGCTGGACCAGGACGTATCGGGGGCCTGGCGGTCGGCCAGCACCGCTGTGGGGAGGCGGTTGGGTCTCGATGACCACGCCATGCACGACCAGGGCGTCGATCACCTCGCTGAACTCGCGGGCGGCCAGTTTCAAGCCCTTGTGGAACATGTCGCGCCGGCTGCACGGGCCGTGCTTCCCGATGATGTCGATGGCCTTGTTCATGCGTACCTCGAACTCGCTGTCTGCCAGGAAGCGCTGGGCGTCGCGCAGCACGGTGCGTGTGCAGTGCTCGGCCAGTGACCAGCCCCACGCCAGATCCCGCTCAGCGATCTCCGGGTGCGCCGGATTGCGGCTGATGGCGCAGATCAGCGCCAGCTTGGTGGCGTTCTCGCCCAGGCGGTTGACGATGGCGGCTTGCGGCGTGCCCGCCACCCGCTTTGCCCAGACGTCCTCCTCGGCCAGCTTCCGATCCTGCAGGATCTCCGCCGCGGGCGTCATGGCGACGGTGAAAGGCGTCGGCTCCTCGGTGGAGGCCATGGGCACGACATGGATGTCGGGGAGGTTGCCGGCTGGCGGTGGATCGCCTTGCCCGCGCGGAATTGCTTTCAACGCCTCGATCAGAACGGGGGAAGGTGCAATGATGCCGGCATCGCGGTTGCGATCGGGACGGTCAGTATCAGTGACAAAAACTAGGAAGCGCGCGAGTGAGCCGTCCATCATCGCGCCGCCCTCCAGGGCCTTCCAGAACGTGGATGGCGTGGTGGTGCCGTAGAAGCCGACGCAGGGCTGGTGGAGGTCGACGCGCGGCGCGTCCTTCTTGTTGGCGTATTCGGTGCCGCGGTAGATGCCCTTGGCCCGGCTGTAGAGTTTCATCAGCTCGGACCAGATGTCCGCCTTGTGGGCCGGTGCCTTGCCCCCGGTGACGCTGTGCAGGAACAGGCCGAACTCGTCGATCTGGAACAATCGCGCGGGATGCTGCTCCAACGCCGACAGCATGCCGCGCCCGGATGCGAGATTTTCACCACCTAGGTAGCGGTCCAGCCCTGCAAGATCGAAGCAGCGCCGGATCACCTCGGGTGCGTGATCTTTCCCTCCGCCACTCTCTGCCACGGCGGCGATGTAGACGTTGGTGCGGAGGTCCGTCCGGCTGCGGTACTGCCGCCCAGCGAGCACGCCGACGGCGCAGATCGCGGCGCCCAGGGCCAGGAACGGCTGCGGCCGCAGCGCGGTCCGCACGCATTCCTCGACCAGCATCTGCAACACACCGCCGGGCTGCATGATATCCGGCGGGACGACGAGGGGCTTGGCTTGCTGCTTCGCCCGGTTGGCATAGAGCGACGTCAGGAACTGCGCGGCAGGATGGACTGCTTCCGGCACGGGCTCGGGCACCTGCTGCGGCTGCGCCAAACCCTCCTGGAACGCGCGCCGCAGGGTCTGCTGCGCCGCCCGCTGGTCGCGGCATCGTGGTAGCAAGGATGACAGCGCTTCGCTCAGGGCGCTCCAGGCAGTGCCCTCGTCCAGATGCCCGGCGGAGACCATACCGCCGATGGCAAAGGCGGCTTCGTTGACCGCGTGATGCTTGCCGCCCTCGGGTGCGTTGCGGATTTCGGCGCAGCGGTCATCGAGTGCCGCCGTGCCAATGGCGGTCCCACCGTCGCGATGCCGCGGCTGCGGCTCCACCGCCACCGGCCTGAGGATCGGCTGCTGCGGAGGCTGCAGCGCCGTCAGGAGCCACTCCGGAAGGTCCGCAGGCGGCAGGTCGTCGAGCACGACATAGCCCGGTGACGGGGGCACGATCACGTAGCCACCATCGCCACGGACATCGATGCCAGGGGCCAGTTTACTGGCGCTGTTACGGATGGTTTGGCCCGGCCAGCGGAAGTAGAGATGCAGCCCGCCTGACGCCGTTTGCACCGCCCGGGTCATCGGCAGGAGATCGCCGCTGGTGTCCAACCAAGCCTGCCCTGGTCGCCCGTCCTTCACATCCACGTCGATCACGATCAGCCCGGTCACCTCACCGGTGGGCATGCCGATCATCGCGGCGGCGGGGTTGGCGAACATGCGTTGTATTGCCGCAGGGTCAGCGGTCGCGTCCTTGAAGCCGTGCTGCGTCAGCGGGCGCTTGCGGGCATCGCACGGGAACACCGGCATGCCGAGCGCGATGGCGTCGCCTGCAATGCTAGTTTCACCCGGCGGCGCGCACCGGTCGATCGGCTCCACATCCTGGGAGAGCACCATCAGAACGGCACCCCCGTCACCTTGCGCACCGCGTCGTTGGCGGCCAGTTGCTGGTCGATCAAGGCGTCGACGTAACCGCCGCAGATCACCTCGATGAATGCTGTCCATTCCGCCTCTGACCAGGTCGCCATGTCGGTGCGCCCGAGGGCATCGATGTAGTCGCCGGCGCGCACGCCGGCCTGGCCCATGGCGGCCAGTTCGATCGGGTTGGGGTCAACCATGCGTCGCTCCTTCCAGAGTTCGAGACAGACCGGTGAGCAGGTCGGCACAGTCCAATGCAGGCGGATGCCGCGGTGGGGCCGGAACCAGTCCCAGTGGCGGGCGCGGCGTGAGCAGAGGCGGCATTTCAACCAAACCTCACGGCGGCGATCTCGGTGTATTGTCCGGCCGGGCGCACCTGGATGGCGCTGGGCCACGGCAGATCATCGGTGGCGTCGAGCGCCGCATCGACACTGGCCGGCAGGGCGGCGTTGCCGGCGCGGCGGCGCCACCACTGGATGGCTTTCTCGCGCGGATAGCCGGTGTGCTCGAAACACACCCACTCGCTGTGGCGCACCACGCCGCACTGGTAGGTGACCCGTAGCGAGGCCGGCTTGCCCAGCTTCTCATGGCGCGCGTAGCTGACGCCGGTGACGTCGAGCCAGGTGGACGCCACCTGGGTGGACAGTAGCGCGTTGGAAGCCGCCTTGGCAGCCAAGTCGACCTCAGGTGGTGGGAAGGCGTAATCACACTCGACACAATGGCGGACGGCGGCATGATTGATGGTCTGGCACTCCGGGCAGACCTTGATCGGTGCGTCGCCGGGCTCCTCGCTCTTCTCCTTCTTGCGGCCGTCCACGGTGTCGATCGGGCCATGGCGCGCGGTGTTGCCGGCGAAGTCGAGCACCAGGCAGTCGTCCTTGCCCTCGGCGATGCGGGTACCGCGGCCGACCATCTGGACATAGAGGCCGACGCTCTTGGTCGGGCGCAGCAGCGCGATGAGATCGGTGCCCGGTGCGTCGAAGCCGGTGGTCAACACGTTGGCGTTGGTGACGCAGCGCAGCCGCCCCGTCTTGAAGGCGGCCAGGATGCGGTCGCGCTCGGGTGCCGGCGTGTCGCCGGTGACGGTCTCGCAGGAGATGTCGTGGGCGCGGATGGCATCGCGGACGTGGTGGGCGTGGGCGACGCCGGAGCAGAATACCAGCCAGGAGCCGCGGCCCGCGCCGTGCTCGACAATCTCCGCGACGGCGGCCGCCGTCACCTCGTCGCGATCCACGGCGGCCTCGAGGTCCTTGGCGATAAACTCACCACCGCGGGTGCCGACACCGCCGACATCGAGTTGGGTCTCGGTCTGCTTGGGCACGACGTGGCAGAGATAGCCCTGCTGCATCATCTCCAAGACCGCAACTTCGTATGCGATATCGGTAAACAGCCGGTCCTTGCCTTCATGCAGCAGGCCGCTGTCGAGCCGGTAGGGCGTGGCGGTAAAGCCGACGACCTTGAGCTGGCCGGCGTTGATCTCGTTCAATTCTTTAAGGAACGCGCGATACATGCCGCTGTCGCTGCGGCCGAGCAGGTGGGCCTCGTCGATCAGCACCAGGTCGCAGCGCTGGACGCGGAGCGCATGGCGGTGGATCGATTGGATGCCGGCGAACAGCACCTGCGCGCCGATATCGCGCCGGGATAACCCGGCGGAATAGATGCCAGCCGGTGCCTCGGGCCAGGACCGCAGCAGGGCCATGAAGTTTTGCTGGATCAGTTCCTTGACGTGCGTCAGGACGAGAATGCGAGTGTCGGCGTACGCGGTGATGGCCTCGCGAATGAAGCCCGCGATACACAGGCTTTTTCCCATGCCTGTTGGCAGCACGATCAGCGGATTGCCGGTGTCGGCGGCGAAGTAGTCATAGAGCGCATCGATGGCGGCGCGCTGGTAGGGGCGCAGGGTGATGGTCATTACGGCACCCCCGCGGGCGCATCTTCGAGCAACGCGGCGCAACGCTCGCGCAGCCGGTCACCGGGCCATGCCAGTCGCCGCTGCGCACGCAGGAGAACCTGGCGGATGCGCTCCCGACTGACGTTCAGGGTGCGGCCAATCTCATCGAGGGTATGAGCTCGCTTGCCGTCGAGGCCATAGAACAGATTCAGGGCCAGCCGATCTCGGGCCGGGAGCTTTCCAAGGGCGGTATCCAGCGCCTCCAGCGCATCGTCGACGGCAACCGACCGCTCCGGATCATAGGCGAGGGATGGTGTTGCGCCGCCGACCAGGGCGGGCAGGTCGGCTGCGTCCACCTCCCGCGTGATCCTGTTACTCGCCAGCGCGCGGTTGAGGAACGCGGGCGGGAACAAGTCCTCGGGCAGGCGTCGCAACGTCTGCGCGATCGCGGTGATGCAGCCGCGCCATTCGCCGTCCTGGCGAACCGGAGCGAGTTTCAGGTTCAGGTATTCATAAACGAGGCGAGACGAGACCTTGCTGTCGCGCGCCAGCGCCGCCGCGCTGTCGTAGCCCATCGCCTTCATCGCGCTCAACATGGCGTTGTTCTTGATCGTGAGGATCAGCAGCAGGTCCTGTGTCATGCCGCGCGTGCTCCTTTGCTTGGCGATGCGGCCACCCCGAGTGCGACGGCATCGACCTTGCTGAGCCAACGCCCGCCTCTGTTGCAGGAGGTGCAGGTGAGCTGGGCCTCGTGAGGGCCGACGCCGGGGCCGACCCGATAGGTCGATCCGCCACATCGGCTGCATGGGAGGTGCGAGATCACCGAGGGGCGCAGGATCTCCTGCACGCCGTCGCGCCATTCGGTCCCATCGGGCATGCGGTAGCTGACCCAGTCCTCGCCGGCATCGATCTGCTCACCCGGCACCAGGTCGGGGATCAGCAGATGAGCGGCGCAACCGCTGCGCTGCTCGCGATCGGCAAGCGGCACCTGATGCCGCGCGCAGTGCCAGGCGCCGCCAGCGATCGGAGCCGCGTGCAGGCAGGAGCGGCAATGCCGTTCGACCGCGGCGCCGCCATGGCAGACGGCATGGTGGTCACACAGCCGGCACTCGAACCAGGCGGGATCGTCGCTGATGCGGGTCGGCGGCCGAGGCGCATCAATAATGCGCTCTGCCTTGGCCAGGATGCGCATGCCCGCCTCGGCGTCGCGGGGCACGCGCTCCTGGTAGAGTTCGTCGTTGTCCTTGCAGACGGCGAGGTAGAAGGCGCGATCGATGTCGGCGAGATGCATGTAGGCCTGCATCTGCGCCCAGTGGAGCGGCTTGGATTTCGCGACGCCCTCGGCCTGCAGCTTGGCGAACGACTTCAGATTGTGGGTCTTGAACTCGCAGACATGCCAGGCCTTCGGCGCCTCGGGGAAGCCGATGGCGACCGCGTCCATGCTGCCACCGAAGTGCTCGCCGGCATCCCGCACCCGCCACTGGCGCCCGGTGGCGGGGTCGAGATCAAGCACGGTGACGCCGATCCGCCGCAGGTCGGCGACGAAGCGGGCCTCGGCCAGGTTGCCGGTCTCGAACAGGCGCAGCAACCGGCCAGTATGGCGCGCCCGGCTTGCCCAGCGGAAACTGTACCAGATCGCCCGCTCGCAGGGCGTTCCGATCAGCGATGCGCCGAGATGGGCGCGCCATCCGGTCTCGGCGGCCGCCTCATAGGCGGTGTAGATGGCGGAGACCGTAGGCGTGTTGGGAAGGGGCAGGGCGACCATGGGCGCCTCACGCCGAACGCGAGCGCCAGGGCGGCGACGCCGGCGCGGCTGCTGCTGCGGTGCGGGAACCGGCGGGCGCGGTTGCCGCTGGCGACGCCGGCGGCGATGACGGGCGAGCCGCAGTGGCCGCGGGCGCCGCTGCCGCGCCGGACGCCCTGGCATAGCCCTTCACCCGGTTTTGCTTGCGCCGCTGATCCGATGGGAGGTGTTCGTCGCGTTTGTCCAGTTCAACCGCCACCGTCAGCAGCATCGGCCGGAAGTGCAGTTGCTCGCTGTCGGTGACCTGGATGCGGTCGATCGCATGGCAGATCGCCGAGAGTTGCCGCTGCGCGATCTCGACAGTCTGCTGGCTGCGATTGACCAGGTTCAGCCGCTCCCACAGCTTGCGGCCCTGGTAGGGACCGTCGAGCAGGTCGAACTCGAGGCAGAGCATCTGGCCGTCGCCCTGCTTGGTCGGCTGCATTTCGCTCTGCACGATCTGGGCGCGGTACTTGCCGGGCGGCAGTATCTCGAACGGGACGGCGGGCTCGACGCCACTGGCGTCGAAGCTGATTTGTGCCATGGGTCAGGCTCCGGTGTTGGCGGTGGGGGTGGCGGATTGCTGGCTGTAGAAGGGGATGCTCGCGGCGAGTTCGTTCCAGTCGAGCGGCAGCACCTCCTCGAGGCCGAAGCGGTTCTTGGCGAGGAACGCTGGGCGCTCGATGGTGTGCAGCAGCCGGTCGCCGCCGCTGACGCCGCGGACGACCTTCTTGCCGAAGCCGGCATCGGACTTGATGGTGCTGATGCGATAGTTGGCGAACAGCACCGCATCGACGTGCTCTTGCACCAGGGCGGCGGCGCGGCTGTGCAGCTTGGGCTGGTAGCGGTCGTAGGGATCGGTCTCGGGACTGTCGAAGCGCTTGATGTCGGCGTGGGCGAGCAGCACGACGGCCATCCCGCGCTCATCGCGCAGGCTGTTGATGCCCTCCAGGAAGTCGCGCCAGACGTCCAGCGCGGCGACATAGCCCTTGCCGTAGCCGGGGGTCTCGATGTTGGCCCAGGACGGTGACTGCCGATCGCAGGTTGCCTGCCAGATCATCGGTTCCAGCCAGTCGAGGCTGTCCAGCACCACGGTCTGGAAGTCGTGCGGCTCGCTGTAGAGGCTGACGATGGCCTCCATGACGTCAGCAAAGCTGCGCAGCATGCCGAAGGTCGCGGCTTCAAGCGTGCCGAGACCGTCCTCGGTCTGGAGGAACACGGGGGCTGGAGCACTGGCCGCCAGCTTGGTTTTGCCGACGCCGGCGACGCCGTAGACCAACAGCCGTGGCGGCTGCGGCGCGCCGCTGCGGCGCAGCGAGGCCAGAGAGATCGCCATTATTGGGGTTCCTTCTTGGTGCGGGGTTTGGCCTTGACTACGTCGACGGTGATTCGTCCGCCGGCGCGGGCGACGGCCTCGGTGAACGGATCGAGGGTGGCTTCGAAAGCGGCGACGTCCTTTGCCCGGGCGATCGCGTCGCCGGCGAGCGGAATGGCTACCTGTATGCGGAGTTCGTGCGACATCACGCCGCCTCCCTCCACATGCTCTCGGGGCTGCTGTCGCGACGGTTCGCCCGCTGCTCGGTCGCCGTCGCCCATCGGCAATTTCCAGGCTCGTAGTGTCCGTTCACGTCGATACGATCGATTGACGTGCCAGGCGGACGCGGCCCCATGTCAGCGTAGAAGCCTTCGAAGCTGAGCCACCGAGTGCAGACGCGGATTCCTCGCCCTCCATAGTCGAGATAGTTCTTGTTCCGAGGGTTGCGGCAGCGCGTCAGCATGTTCGACCACGTCTGGTATTCACGGGTCCCCGTCATGTTGTGGCGGCGATTTGAGTTCCCCTCCGCGCGCAAGCAGCCGCAGGAAGTCGCAACTCCCTCGACAACGTGGTACGAGGATTTCTCGACGACCTCGCCGCAATCACAGGAAAACTCCCAAATCGATCTGCGTCGGACCGTTGTGACAAACCGCCGCGCAATGAGTCGTCCGAAGCGCTGCCCGGCGATATTACGGATCGGGGCCATCACCCGAGGTCCTCGACGCGCGTCAGCCGATAGGTCGGCTTGCCGGTTCCGACCGTTCGTGCAGGCTCGAACAGCGCGCGAATGCGCGGCGGCCAGGCGGTGAAGCGGCTTTCGGGTACGCTCACCTCGGTGGTGACGTAGTCGGCCGGGCTCTCGCCCCAGGCGCGCAGGGTGGCGAGCGCCTCGGTCATGCGGGATTGGTCCCAGGACACCTTTTTTGCGGTGTCGGCGATGACCTCGCAGCCGTTCTCGGTGATGCGGACGCGGCCGGTGTCCTTGCCCTCCGCGCGGCGCAACGTGGCGGCGGTATCGCCGAAGCGCTGATGCAAAGCGAGGCTCATGAGATCGCCGAGCCGTTTCGCCTCGGCCTTCATCTCGTCGACGTCCTCGGCCAGTGCGGCGAGTTGGTCGACGGGCAAACGGGCGATCTGCGGCACGTCCATGCCCTGCAAATCGGCCAATCGGGGTCTGTTGTTCAACGTATGTTCTCCATTCGGGGTGAGGGCAGGCGCAGGCGGGGCGATCCGCGGTGTCAGGCGACGTCGCGGGCGATGGCGTCGTTGGCGGGAACCGGGCCGCATTCGAGGCCACGGCGGCGCTCGCTGCGGGCGGTGTCGGTATCGGCATCGACCCGGGCGCTGCGGCCGGCGATCTCGAGCCAGACATGCAGCGGCAGGACGACGAAGGGGGCGGCCCGGTCGCGCCAGAGGAACAGCGCGTCATTGCCGCCGAGCCAGCGCTCCAGGGTGCGGAACCCATCGCCGTCGCTACGCGCCTTGACCTCGGCCTTCACCGGCGCGGTGCCGCGGACGTAGAGATCGACGTCGGCGCCGTTGCCGCGGTAGTGCGTGGCACCGGACAGCGGCACCCGCTCGGCGCGCAGGCCGCATTTGCTATGCAGGTCGACGATGGCACGCTCGCGGCGCAGGCCCTTGTCACGTGATGCTTTTCCCATGGGTTGCTCCTCACGCCGCCGCTTGCATTGGCACATGAACCGCGGGCGGCAGGTGCCGTCGCGGCCCGCCTGACCGCGAGGGGCGCACCCGCGCCTTGATCGCGAGATAGGCGACCTGGCCGTCATCGAGGCGCTGCTGGACGGCGATCACCGCTCCCTGCTCGACCAGGGCCATGACCCGGTGGGCGATGCTGTTGAGATCGGCGCGCGCCGCGGCGTTCAGGTTCGACATATCCGGCGAGCGGTCGGAGGCGAGGTGGCCGACGTGATAGATCGAGCGTGCACCGGGCGTGGCCAACTCGAGCCACGTGAGCAGTTCGGTCTCACCAGAGATAAAATCGCGAGTTGGATCGATGGTCTTCATCCCCATTAAAATACAGGACGGAGGAATCGGGGCCAATTCGCATGTTTTCGCTCTGCTTCGCGCGCGAACAGGAGAGAAAACAAAGTAATCGGAGCGTGCTCCTGCGAATCTGCGCTGTTGTGCAAACGCGTTCACCGGGCCATCTCCTGCTTCTTCGCCGCCTCGTAGGCTTCGACGTCTGCAAGGCGATAGACGACGCGGCCGCCGATCTTCAGGAACTGCGGTCCCTCCTGAAGCCAGCGCCAACGTTCCAGTGTCCGCGCGCTGATGCGCCAGCGCTGCGCTAAGTCATCTTGCGTGAGGTGCCTGACCGGCATGTTCCCCTCCTGTGGGTATCGGCGGTAACGAAGGAGAGGATGAACCGCGACCCGGGGTCCTGTAGTCGTGACCGCCGGGGGATCGTCGGGGGATCGGGTGGGGGATCAGCGGGGGATGGGCGGGGGATCGGTTTGCGCAGAACTACGCAATGCGCAGGCTGTACTTTCCACGCCGATCGGAAATCAGCAGCTTGCCCCAGCAGGGGTGGCCGCCAAACAGGTTGCGCATCTTCGCCTCGCCGTCCTTCGAGCCTGCGCGGCTGAGGATCAGTTTACCCGGCTGCCACGGCTGACCAGCGAGAACGGCTTGATGCAGGATGCGGATCACCCCGCGATTGACGTTGCCAGTGAACGAAAACATCTCACCGCGCAGCCGTACCTCGGCGTAGTCGGGCGTGTGCCAGAACAGGTCATCGCCCTGCACCTGGGTCGCCGTGGCGGTCGCCATGGCCTGCCGGCAGCCACGACAGGCGCCGTGGTCGGTCCGGCCGGCCATGTCCAGGCAGCGGCGTATCTTGCCGCCGATGTCCTGCCCCCCGGCGCTCAGCGGCTTGAGGATGAAATCGTCGATGCCGCCCTGGAAGGCGTCGACGACGTTCCTCAGGTCCCTGCCGTGCCCACTCACGACGAGCATCGGAACTAGATGCTTATCGTTGGCGTTCCGGGATGGGAAGCGCTCCCGTATCTCGCGCACGACCGACATGCCGGACTCGACCCTAGGCTTGATCGACTGGCGATCGGCCTTGATCTCCAGATCAACCAGGGCGTAGCAGAACCCACCCTGCTCCAGCAGCGCGCGGGCATCTGCCAGCGTCTCGGCATGCACATAGTCGTGGCCGAGGGCGCGCAACAGGTCGCCGATCTCCGCGGCCATCTCGGGTTCGTCCTCAACGATGAGGGCGACGTGGCGCTCGCTCATGCCCTCACTCCTCCCCGCGGCCCTGTTCGATCGGCAGCACGATCACGACGGTGGTGCCGACATCAGGCTGGCTCTCGATCGACAGCGTGCCATGGTGGTCCATCTCGATGAGCTTCTTGGCCAGCGGCACGCCGAAGCCCATGCCATTCGGCTTGCCCGTGCTGTAGAGGACCACGCAGTCCTTCAAGGTCTGCTCGCTCATGCCGCACCCGTTGTCGGCCACCGTCAGCCTGACATGGGTGCTCCCTTGTTGCTCCGCCGATATGCTCAGCACGCCCCGCCGCGGCAGTCCGTCGCAGGCCTCGACCGCGTTGGCGATGATGTTGATGAGGGCCTGGAGCAGGCGCGAACGGCTGCTCTCCGCCTTCACGCCGTCGGCCACGGCCAGGCGCACATCGACGCTGCCGGCGCCATCGATGTGGCTCAACGCTAGCTCGACCGCCTCCATGACAATCGGCAACAGCGCTTCGGGCATGAAATCGGTCGGCGTGTCAGCCGTGAAGGCGCGCAAATTGTCGAGGAATTCGGTGATCAGTTTCACCCGGGCCTGGGCGCGACGGGCATGCTGCAACACGTGCTCCGGAACATGCGGGATGGTGGCAAGCTCCCGCTCCAGGTTGAGCAGTGAGGCATCGAGCGGCGAGATGATCCGAATGATCTCGTGATACGCCTCCCGCACGAACCGATGGTGCAGGTGATCGGCAACATTCATCGCCGCCCGCCGAGCCCGCGCGCCGTGCCGCGTCTCCACGGCTGCTAGCAGCCCGTCGATTGCATCGCCCTGTGCCTGGCCATGGATATCGCCGCGGCTCAGCCCTTCGCGCCGCTGCAAGGTTTTCCGAGCCGCCTCGCGAACCCAGGCATTGTCGTCGTCGACGATGCGGGCGATGACCGCAGGGAATGCGTCGTGGCGCAGGAAGAGCACGGCGTGCGCGACCGCCTTGCGCACCTCCCATTTGGGATGGGACGAGAGGTGCAGCAGGCGCGATGCCACGCCGGCCCGCAGCGCATCATCGACCTGCTGGGTGCGCAGCACATCGCCGGCCTGCTCGACGGCCTCCCGCACGGCACTCCAGTCGTCCGTGTCGAGCGCCGCGAGCAGGGCGCGCGCATCGTCCGGCGTCATCCCGGCTGACCTCAGTGGCCGTATTTGTGCATGCGGAGAACGAATGCCTCTTTGCCGCCTTCGAGCAGATGCTCGATCTGCCCTTTCACGTCATCCACCGTGCCGACATGAGATACGCCGCCGCGCCGCCCATCGGAGGTGAAAACGAACACGCGTTCGGCCTCGCCGAGGACGGGGATATTGGGGTTGTGGGTCACGAAGATGAGCTGCCGGCCGCCTTTGGCCTCGCCCAGACTCTTGACGATCGTGTCATAGACGAAGGCGTTGTCGAGATTGTCCTCGGGCTGGTCGATCAACAGGGGGCGTTCGCTTTCGAGCAACAGGATCGGCAGGATCACGGTGCAGCGCTGGCCGGTCGAGAGATCGGCGGAATTCTTGTAGTCGGCGCCGTCCTTGAGCGAGATTTGCGGCTCGTCCTCCAGGTCGACGGTCTCCAGCTTGCCGATCTGGTCGCTGCCCTGGAGGTGGAGGACGATGCGCTGGGCCTGTTCCAGGGCAATCCCCCCATCCTCGGCGAGGCGGCCGGCATCGCCCTTGCGCACGATCCGTGACAGTTCCTCCGGCGACATGCCTTCGACGATGCGGGTGGCCAGGCGATGGTATTGCAGGCCGCAGCCCTTGAGCATCTCCTTGAGCAGGGTTTCGTAGCCGCCACGGTGTCCAGCCTGGATGATGAGCACCCGAATGGTCGGCGCCAGCGCCAGGGTGAGCCGATCCGCCACCTCCTTACGCAACCGGAAGCGCAGGTCTCGGAGTTCCGAAAGCCGCGTGTTCATCTGCCGGTGGGTGGCTTCCAGGGTCTTGCGCTTATTGAGCAGACCTTCGAGTTCGTTGCGCGCCTTGGTCAGCGTCAGGTGCCGTTGCTGCAGCTTGGCGCGCTCGGCCGCCCGCTGCTTCTCCTGTGCCGAGCGGGCGATGATGTCGCGATACTGTTGCTCCTGGCGGGCATGATCCAGTGCAAGCTGGCGTGCGGCCTCGTCGAGCTGCTCCAGAAGGTCCTGGCACCGGCTCTGCGCCGTCGGCACCGCGCCGCGGAAGACGGTGACGAAATCCTCGACCGCGCCCTCCAGACTTTCGAACAGGGCACCGTTCGGACCATCGCGGAACCCATCGCCATAGGCGTTGGCGCAGTTTTCGGTGACGGCGTCGGCGAAACGTCGGAAGTCTGCCGTGGCCGCCGTCGCGACCCGACGCAGGTCAGCAATCGCCTCGGTCTCCCGCGTCCGCAGCGCCTTGTGGGTATGCGCCGCGTTGATCACGCCGGCGTCGGCGCCGTCGACCACCTGCATCTCTTGCAAGCGGGTCTGGACAGCATCGATCTCGGGCAGATCGTCCTGGATCTCGCGGATGCGTTCCTCCAGGTGCCGCAGGTCGATGGCGCTCTGTTCGATGGCGCGCTTGCCCTTCTGGATGTCGGTGCTGGCCGCGCGGATTGCTTCCTCGGCGAATTTGTCGATCAGGGAAAGTTGGAACCGCGGGTTGGTCGCGATCTCCTCGATCTCGTTCTGGCTGTAGATGTCGGCCTTGAACACGAGATCACGGTCGAGCGACACCGGCACCGGGTCGCCGTCGCCATCCAGCACCTGGACCTCGTCGCCCCACGGCCGCTCTGCGCGGTAGCGGGTGCCGTGCTTGGTCTCGACTTCAAGGCGGACCAGGCCACTGCCCAGGTTGCCGCGAACATGCCCCTCGATCGCCTTGGCCCTCGGCCGGCTGTCGGCCGGGTCCGGCATCAGCCCGAGGATGTAGCGGATGAACTCGACGACGGTGGTCTTCCCGGTGCCGCGCCCGCCGATGATGCAGTTCAGCCCGTCGCTGAACTCGAGTCGGGCGCCGTCCAGGAATCCGCCCTCGACCTCCAGGCTGAGAATGCGGTGGTGCGGCGGGCGGTCATCGGGCGCGTGTTGGCGTGCGGCGAAATCCGCCGCGGGCATCTTGTTCATGCCCGGCTCCTTTGATCAGATGAAAAACGACACGGCGGCTAGCGGCAGGGTGTAACGGCCCGCGCTCAACCTGATGTTCTATATTTGTTCTAGAGCCGAGCAAGAGTCAATCAGAAATTTCGCGATGGTGCGTGGCGCTTCCTTTGTTTGCGTGCCGGTTCGCTAAGCATTTGTTGTTGCTTGTAATTCGATCCCGTACCGGCGATCTCTGTTCGAACCATGAGCGCCCCCACCAATCCCCACCTTCCGCCCCACCTTGCCGAGGTCTGCGACATCCTCGCCCGCGGCCTACTGCGGCTACGCAGCCGCACCGGCGACAAAACCGACGCCCCACCTGCTGACCGTGGAGAGCGGTTGCTACACTTCACCGCCGACCAGCGCCGTCATGCGAATCCCACCAAACGGAGAGACGTATGACCCGCCCTCGCAACCCCAAGCCGGCCGCGACGCCCACATTCGCCGCGCCGGCCATCCCGAAAGCCGACGTCCTCGGCCGCCTCGAGGCTCTCAAGATCGCCGACATCGCGGCGCTGAAGATCCAGTGGCGCGCGCTGTTCGGCACCGAGCCACCGCCCTACAACCGGCGCTTCCTGGAGAGCCGGCTCTCCTACCGGGTCCAGGAACTCGCTTTCGGCGGATTGAAGCCGGAAACCCTGGCCCGCCTCGAGGCGCTGGGCGAGCAATTTGACGGCGGCAAAATCGCCGTCCGCCGCATGCGCGGTGAAGATAGGCCGATCGCCGGCACCCAGTTGATGCGCGAGTATCAGGGCGTCGAACACCTCGTCACCGTCACCCGCGACGGATACGACTACCAGGGGCGCCCCTACAAATCGCTGTCCGCCATCGCCCGCGGCATCACCGGCACCCGCTGGAACGGCCGCGTGTTCTTCGGCCTGCGCGCAAGCCGAGGTGCAGCATGAAAAAGGACACGAAGGCCGCGACCGCCATGCCGGCCACCGTGCGGAAACTCCGCTGCGCCGTCTACACCCGCAAGTCGAGCGAGGAAGGGCTCGACATGGAGTTCAACTCGCTCGACGCGCAGCGCGAGTCCTGCGAGGCCTACATCGCCAGCCAGCGCGCTGAGGGTTGGGTGCTGGTCCGCGACCGCTACGACGATGGCGGCGTCTCCGGCGGGACGCTCGAACGGCCGGCCCTCAAACGCCTGATCGCTGACATCGAGGAGGGACTGATCGATTGTGTGGTGGTCTACAAGATTGACAGGCTCAGCCGCGCCCTGATGGACTTCTCGAAGCTGGTCGACGTGTTCGACGCCAACCAGGTGACCTTTGTTTCGGTGACGCAGAGCTTCAACACGACGACTTCGATGGGTCGGCTGACGCTCAACATATTGCTATCGTTTGCTCAATTCGAGCGCGAGGTCATCGGCGAGCGCATCCGCGACAAGTTCGCGGCCTCCCGCAAGCGGGGCATGTGGATGGGAGGCTGCCCGCCGCTCGGCTACGACGTCAAGGATCGCAAGCTGGTGGTGAACGAAACTGAGGCGGCGCTGGTGCGGCGCATCTTCCAGGGGTTCGTCGAACACGAGTCGGGGATGAAACTCGCCCGGCAACTCCGCACCGAGGGCGCCACAACGAAACGGGGGAAGCCGCTCAACAAGGTCGATATTTACCGCATCCTCACCAACCGGGTGTATCTCGGCGATGCCGTCCACAAGGGCACGGCCTATCCCGGCGAGCATGACCCCATCCTCACCCAGGCTGCCTGGGATGCGGCGCACGCCATCCTGCAGGTCAACCCGCGGGTGCGCGTCAACCGCTCCCGCAACACCACCGATCCCTTGCTGCGCGGCCTGATCTTCGACAGCGACGGACGCGCCATGTCGCCGAGCCACGCCCGTGGACGGCGCGGGCAGATATATAGGTACTACATCAGCCAGGCCGTGCTGAAGGGCGGCGGGACGGAGCGGCCGGCGATCGCGCGGCTGCCGGCGGGCGACATCGAGGCCGCGGTGGTGGCGCAGGTGCGCGCCCTGTTGCGCCAGCCCGAAGTGGTGGTCGGCACCTGGCGGACGGCGCGGACGTCGGCATCGGACGTCACCGAACATGAGGTGCTGCGAGCGCTGGAGCGGATCGAGCCGCTGTGGGACGAGTTATTCTACTCCGAGAGGGCGCGGATCGTCCGATTGCTGGTGGACCGCGTCGACGTGCGCGCCGACGGCGCCGCGGTGCGGCTGCGGCTGGACGGGCTCGGCAGTCTGGTGCGTGACCTTGAGGCGCGAACCACCGGCGTCGAGAGGGCCGCGGCATGAGTGGCGACAGTCACACCCTCACAGTGATCATCCCGCTCGCCGTGAAGCAGCGCGGCGGGCGCAAGGCCATCATCTCGCCCGGCGTGCTGCAGGTGGAATCGCGGCACGACATCACCCTGATCAAGGCGGTGGCCCGGGCCTTCCGCTGGCTGCGCATGATGGAGACCGGGCGGTTCGCGACCATCACCGAGTTGGCTGCGGCGGAGAAGATCAACGCCTCCTACGTCGCGCGAATCCTGCGGCTGACGCTGCTGGCGCCGGATGTCGTGGAGGCGATCCTGGACGGGCGGCAGCCCGAGGGGATGACGTTGCCGGGGTTGATGGAGGGGGTGGAGGTGGAGTGGGGTCTTTTCTAATAGCCGCGCGACGTTCTGACGAAGATCACTGAGTGCCACACATCAACGCCGGCGCAGACCCCCATCACCTACAGCAGCGAGCGTGTGATGGCTTGGTCGATCAGCAACTGGCCATCGCCCTGGTTGTAGACCGCGTAGATATGCCCGCCATTGCTGACCGTTCCGGCAGAGGTGCCCCAACCTGCGCTGTTCACGACATCACCGGCATTGCCGTCGATCACCAATTGATGACGCTGCTCGGGGTTTGCTCCATCCGCCCCGCCGGCAGCGAGGTTGTAGGTGCCGTCCGCCCAGCCGGAGGCATTGTTGAAGCTGTTGAACCCGGCCATGTCGAACACGTCCTTCAACGTGAGCGTCAGCGTGTTGTCGCCGCTCCCGGTCAGGTCGATGCGCTCGATCGAATTGATGCGGGGCAGCCCGTCAGGGGGGGCTCCCCCCTGGTTGGCGACAGACCCGAGATCCAGGGCAAGGCCGCCGCCGGCAAAGCGGATCGTGTCGATGCCCGTGCCGCCATCGATCCGCGCCAACTGGCTGGTGTTGTCGCCTGCGCCGAAATTCGCAACCAGCGCTGCGAGGTTGCTGCTGTTGAGGATGAAGACATCGTCTCCGGCGCCGCCATGAAGCGTATCGGAAAGGCTCGAGCCCGTCAGAGTGTCTGCAAAGCCCGATCCTTGAACAACCTCAAAGCCCGACACCGTATCGGTGCTTCCGCTCTGGGATGTGTTCAGTAAGGTCGCAAGGCTACCCGAGCCTAGGGCACCGGCGACGATATCCAGTTTGCCGTCACCATTGAGGTCTGCGACCACGACCCTGTTGAGTCCAGGAATCGCCGCGTAGTCCAGTCTTGACTGGACTGTGCCGTCGCCATTGCCGAGCAGTACCGAAACCGAGCCAGAAAACTCATTGGCAACAACAAGATCGTTCTTGCCATCGTTGTTGACATCGTTGATCGACACCCAGCGCGCAAAACTGCCCGTACCAGTACCCAGCAAAACGCTGAGCGTGTTGCTGCCGGCATTGGCCGTCACGACATCATTGAAGCCGTCGCCATTCAGGTCACCAATCGCAAAGCTGTAGCCGGCGGCAGGAAAGCTCGATGCAAGCGAAAATGATCCAGATCCGTTGTTCAGATAGACGAGATCATTTGACAGTTCTGCTCCAACAATAAAATCGAGTGCACCGTCATTGTTGAGGTCGCCCAGTTCCACGTCGTAACCGGCATACCCCGTGTTGTCGGCGATCGTGCTGGCAAGTTGGAATTGCCCGCCGCCGACATTGCGAAAAACCGAGATCACACTCGGCGTCGAGAGGTTGGACACAATCACATCCAGACGACCATCACCGTCTATGTCGCCGATCTCGAGCGAGTAGGCTCCGCCCGTGGCTGTGTAGGCGCCGCCAAGCGTGAACGATCCGCTGCCATCGTTCAGCAGCACTGCGAAGCCCGTCGCTGTCGGTGTCAGAAGGTCCATATCGCCATCGCCATCAACGTCGGCCGCCTCCACCCAGCCCGTTCTGTCGGGCACTGCCACACTGGAACCGGCCGAAAAACCACCGGCACCATCGTTGATCCGCAGCGCGAGACCGCCTGACACCTGACCCGCGATATCTGGCCGGCCGTCGCCGTTGAAGTCAGCAACGGCATACGACATCGCATCCGTGATACCCGCCATGGCCACTGAACTCGGCGAGAATGTGAGGGGCCCCGATTGCCCCTCCTGCGCCGTGCCTGCCGCCAAATTGACAGTCACGCCCGCAGGTGCGTCCGCATAACTCAACACATCTATACCAGGCCCACCGATAAGGATGTCCGAACCCGCTCCCCCCGATATCGTATCATCGCCCAGGCCGCCAACCAGCGTATCAGCCTGGGCCGAACCGGTCAGGCTCACTGCAGTCGAATTGTAGGCGTTGCTGACCGACCAGCCATTGGCCCCGGTCGCGGCGGCCAGGTTCACTGCGTAGCCATTGGCCGCCACGTTGGCGGTGCCGGCATTGCTGCTGGCGGACGTCGCGGTCCAGGCTGCGGCCAGGGTGGCGTTGACCGTGACACCGGCCGAGACCACCAGCGCGTCCGCCGTGACTGAGTTCGAATTGGCTGAAGTTTCAAATTCCACGATGTAGGCATTTCGGATGCCGTCACTGCTGGCTATGAGCGACGATGAGGTTGAGGTTGCTGTCGTGCTTGAATATGTGTCATCCCAGCGTCCGTCTTGATAGGAAAATGCATAGTCAGAGCCTGTTCCTAGCGGGTTACTCCAACTACCAGAAGAACCACTAGCACCATTCTCGTCCTGTAAATAAGGCAAATACAAACTATTGTACATACCTCCCACAGAGAATCCGCCAGAATTTCCTTGCCAGAATTGTGTTCCGATCTCAGGTCCAGCCATCCATTGCCAAACCCCTTCTTGCGCTGCATCGCTTGCGGCAATCCATACGCTGCAATTATCCCAACCAGTGGTCACGTGCTGCGATGTCAGGGCCGCGACGAAAGAATTTTCAGCCGCACTCGTTATGGTTACCAAGTGCCCAGTGACTCCAGCCAACGTCATTTTCGAAGCAGCCCCAAGCGCCTCAGTCCACGTCACGGCTGAATTGACAACCTGATAAATATGTCCATTTGCGGCATCAAAAAATTGAGCGGAGCGGTCTGTGATATCAGTACTAGAAAGTGTGAGGGGTGTATAAGCTGCTACTGCTACGGAAAAATTTTTGACATGACTGTCTGCCTGCAACGCGGTTGCTGCCGACATCGGCACGTCCGATACGTTCAGGTTGTAGCTCCCCTGGAACTTGCTGAGAGCGGACGTGTCCGCGCTGTACTGCGCGTAGGAAAGCGTCAGAGAAGGTGTGGCGGCGTCTGTGAGGCTGATCGAGGAGAGTTTGCTGTCGCCATTGAGCCCATCGATGGCCGCCTGGACGGCCGCGGCCGTATCACTGATCGCGAAGGAGGTTACGCGACTGTCGGCGAGTAACTCTGCCGCGGCCGAGACTGGCGCAGCCATCACGGTGAGCGTGTATGCAGACGTAATTGCTGCAAGCACTGCGGCGTCTGATTGATATTGGCTGTAGGTGACCGAGAACGCAGGGGTTGTGGCCAGCGCGTTCCCAGGAATTTCTACCAAGGCCTGGCCGGACCACCCATATGACCCGAGATAGATCGCGTTGGCGATCGAGGAGAAGGCGGCGTAGTTTACGTATCCTGGATTGCTGTTGGTGAAGTTGGCTGCAAACCAGCGACCACGCCCACCGTCGAATTCAGTCCCGTTGTGGGACAGATAGACGTTGGGGTAGCTGCCATAGGGTGTTTCAACCGGCAGGGCGATGCCCTGGAGAAACTGCTGCGCAAGCTGGCTCGATCCCAAATCGGCTTGCAGGCGCTCCCAACTGGCGAGATGGGCCGAACTGCCGTAGATCGCGGTGATCGCAGAATCGATATTGGCATTCACAGTGTAGGTCGCCTGGGTCACCTCGTATGTGTGGCCGTTGATGAAGAAGCCTGGCCCCGGGACATAGTGATAGGGGGTATCCACTGTGCCGGCATTCGTGGGCGACACCGGAACTGCATCTGTGAGAGAGATGAACGAGATGGCATCCTTCATCGCCTGTAATTGGTCGAGGTAACCGATGATGTTGGCCGCGCTGTCACTGAGCGGGACAGAAGCCATGTTTGCATTGTTGGCATAGGCTGACAGGGCCTGGGTGACTGTTAAGGGTCGCTTATTGAGCGCCAGTGCTTGACCGCTACTGCCGTCACTTTGCACCTGAAAGAAAACGCCCGCGGGAAGAGGCGCTGCCAATCTGAAGGTATTGATTATGCCATTGCTGAGTATCACAGAATATTGAGTTGGTGAGATAGCGCTGATATTCACGATGGTTTGAGAGCGAAAATCGATTGAATCACCGATGTCCAAGCCACGAATGACGCCGCCAACACTTGCCCCGCCTCCAATCTGCAACGTCGCGTATGCGCCGGAGGCAAATTCTATATCAGAATCAAAAGATACAGATTCTAAAACTAGCTTGGATTTATCCTCCAATAATATCCGACCAGAACCTGAAAAATTGATTGATCCAGTCCAATATGGAAAAATCGATAGATTAGATCCTGCGCCGATATCGATGAGCCCGTTGTTAATGTGGGTTCCAGACTGGAGCCCTATTTGTACGCTGGCACTTGGGGCCACACTGATAAGCCCCTCGTTGTCCCAAGGATAAAAGTAACTACTACCCTCGAAATTGCTTCCGTCGAGCACGTGAATGGTGCCAGTATTAATAAAGCTCGTAGTGCCAAACAATACTACTCCTGAAATATATCCTGAATTTTGAAATAAATTTCCAATACCCCCCATATCCCCACCAATATATGAAACGTCAATAATCCCATAATTTGCAAATGAGGCATTAGAATTTAAAATTGAATAGGGTCCTTGTATCGTATTTTCATTTAAAAATGCACCATTTGCATATATAATTAATGTAAATTTGTTGATTATTTTAGGAAAAATGGACGCGGCATTCTGATAGGTCGGATAGCTGATCGACAGCGTTGGCGTGCCGCCATCAGTCAGGCCGATGGCACTGAGCTTGCTGTCTGCGGCAAGCGCATCAAGGCTACTGGCTACAGCAGACGACGCATCGATGATCGTGAAGCCCGAGAGCTTGGAATAGCCCTGAACGGTACCAGCTTGTGAAACGGTCGCTTCGGTAACCGCGAACGCCGTGACACTACTGTCGGCCTGCAGTGTCGCGCCAGCAGAAGCTGGCGCATCACTGACGACGAGCCCATAGCTACCAGCGATCTGGGTGAACACCGGCGCACATGCCTGATACTGTGTGTAGCTGATCGACAGCGACGGTGTTCCGCTATCCGTCAGGCTGATGCCGCTCAGCTTGCTGTCCAACAGCAATGCGTCGAGGCCACTGGCGACGGCAGACGCCTCGTCACTGATAGTGAAGGCCGAGACCTTCGCGTAGCCCTGCACCGTCGAGGCTTGCGCGACCGATGCATCGGTCACTGCAAACGACATCACACGGATGTCTGCCTGCAGCGTCGCGCCAGCAGACACCGGCGCATCACTGACCACAAGACCGTAGCTACCGCTGACCTTCGCCAGCACCGACGCATCGGACTGATACTGCGCGTAGCTGATTGACAGCGACGGCGTACCGGCATCCGTGAAACTGATGGAGGAAAGCTTGCTGTCGCCATTGAGGCCATCGATGGCCGCCTGGACGGCCGCAGCCGTATCACTGATCGCGAAGGAGGTTACGCGACTATCGGCGCGTAACCCCGCCACGGCCGAGACTGGCGCAGCCGTCACAGTGAGCGTGTAAGGCGACGAAATTGCCGCAAGCACTGCGGCGTCTGATTGATATTGGCTGTAGGTGACCGAGAACGCAGGGGTTGTGGCCAGCGCGTTCCCAGGAATTTCTACCAAGGCCTGGCCGGACCACCCGTATGACCCGAGATAGATCGCGTTGGCGATCGAGGAGAAGGCGGCGTAGTTTACGTATCCTGGGTTGCTGTTGGTGAAGTTGGTTGCAAACCAGCGACCACGCCCACCGTCGAATTCAGTCCCGTTGTGCGACAGATAGACGTTGGGGTAGCTGCCATAGGGTGTTTCAACCGGCAGGGCGATGCCCTGGAGAAACTGCTGTGCAAGCTGGCTCGATCCCAAATCGGCTTGCAGGCGCTCCCAACTGGCGAGATGGGCCGAACTGCCGTAGATCGCGGTGATCGCAGAATCGATATTGGCATTCACAGTGTAGGTCGCCTGTGTCACCTCATAGGTGTGGCCGTTGATGAAGAAGCCTGGCCCCGGGATGTAGTGATAGGGCGTATCCACTGTGCCGGCGTTGACGGCTGGCGTGGCGCTCGAGGCGTTGGTCAGGGTTATGGCGCTGATTTTTGTATCGCTGCTCAGCCCATCCAGACCGGTCGAGAGAGTCTCGAAGCTATCCGAGATGGAGAAGGACGTAACGCTGCTGTTGGCCTGCAGTGAGGCAGCGGCAGAGACCGGCGCACCCGTTACAACCAGGCTGTAACTGCCAGAAAACTTGCCAATTGCAGTGCTGTCAGACAGATATTTTGTATAAGCGATTGATAGTGACGGAGCGATGGGATCGGCAAAAGATATATTTCGAATTTTACTATCGTCGTTCAATGAATCAAGCGATTGCATTATGTTGTTTGCGTAATCCGAGATATCAAACGCAAAAATAGGCCGAGTGGTAATGGGGGTTGTCGGCTCCACATCAATCGTGAAACTGCCAACAGCAACATCGACACCAGCGGATGTCGGCGAGAATGCTGAAACTGTCTGATAGCCTGTGCCCGTACCTCCAGTCGAGCGCTCGGGCAATGCGTAGGGGACCTTAAAGTTCATTCCTTTTATTGATATATTGTATCCTGAATTACCATAATTGAGAGAGTCGACAGCCGAAATTTGGGATATTGAATTTTCAAAATCCTGACCATAATTAGTATAAGATTGAGCATATATTTGAGTTTGTGGTAGATCATTGACTCCGTTTGGGTTGAATTTTAGTAGTATATTTATACCAAATTTCGAGTCTGGCTTGTAGGGCAGGTCGCCAAATCCGAAAATATAAAATAAATTACTTCCTGCGTGGAGATTGTAATTTATAGATCCATTGGAGCTATTGATAAAATTCGACGTGGGTGACGAACTCGTCATATACAACAAGTAGCCCCCACCTACCGATGAGCTCGTCCAGCCCCAACCATCATTGGCTCCGTCATAGACGACGGCCCCCGTCATCGTAATAGGCACAGCTTGCCCAAGAGAAAAACGATTCTGTAGTTCGCTGGCGGCCGATACCGGTACATCTGTCACGATGAGGCCGCCACCCCCGGATATCTCCCCTATTGCCTTGGTATCATTGAGGTATTGAGAGTAGCTGACTACCAAATTTGATGCCGCACCATCACTCAACACAATCTCGCTTACCTTGGTGTCGCCATTCAGCGCGTCGATGGCAGCGTGGATGTTTGACGCGGTGTCTGTCACCGAGAACGAGCTGACACGGCTGTCCGCCTGCAGAAAAGGTGCCACCCAGGCAGGCACGCCAGACACGATCAACTGGTAGGAGCCAACAATTTTGCTGGTCAGCGGTGTCCACGCGACCATCGGTTGCGGGCTTCCTACCGGCACGAGCACCGAACCGACGGCTTCTGAGGCATATTGCCCATAGGTCATCGACAGAGCCGGTGTCCCAGCATCGGTGAAGCTGATTGCGCTAAGCTTCATGTCACCGTTCAGGCTATCGAGAATGCCCTGCACGGCAAGTGCCGCGTCGCTAATGCTGAACGAGGCGACGCGAGAGTTGGATTGAAGGCTGCCGGCGGCGGATACAGGGGCGCCCGTGATGGTCAGCAAGTAGTCGCCCTGAAACTTGCCCAGGGCCGATATGTCCGTGCTGAATTGCTCAGACGAAAGCATCAACGAGGGCGTTCCGCTGTCTGTAAAACTTACCGCGCTCAGCTTGCCGTCGCCATTGAGCGTATCGATCGCGGCCTGTACGGCGGACGCTGCATCGCTGACGGCGAAAGACCCAACCCGGCTATCAGCCTGCAAGGCAGCCGCGGCCGACGCCGGCGCGCCCGACACGGCCAGCGCAAAACTACCGCTCAGTTTGGCCAGGGCAGCACTGTCGGCGGTGTATTGAGTGTAGGTTATCGACAATGACGGCGTGCCGGCGTCGGTGAAGGCAATGGCGGCCAGCTTCGCCGCACCCGCCAGGATCTGCAGGGCATCGATGTTGCCCGCGATGTTCAATGCCGTGTCGTTGACGGTCAATCCGGCGGTGAGACTGGCGAAAAGGGAGGCAGGCACACCGGCGGCATCTGACGCGCCAATCGATCCGGTGGCGGTGATCGACGCGAGTTTCCCCGCTGTATTGAGAGCCACCAGGCCGGCAGCGTAACGCGCGATGTTGGCGGCCGTGTCGCTCACGGGCACGCCTGACACCAGCCTCGCGACAAGAGCCCCCGCCAATCCGGCTGCGGCTGCCGCGCCAAGCGAGCCTGTGGCGGTGATGGAGAGCAGTTTGCCGGCCGTGTTCAGCGCGACCAGGCCGGTGGCGCTTGCCACAATGTTGCTGGCGGTGTCGCTGACAGCCAGGCCTGCCGTCAGCCTGGCAACCAGTGACGACGACAAGCCAGCGGCGGTTGAGGCCCCCAACGCGCCGCTTGCAGTGATCGAGCCCAACTTCCCTGCCGTGTTGAGCGCGCCCAAGCCGGCAGCATTGCTTGCGACGTTGCTCGCCGTATCGCTAATTGCGAGGCTGGATGCGAGCTTGGCCGTCAGGCTTGATGGCAAGCCGACGGCACCTGCTGCCGAGATGGTTCCGGTCGGCGTGATGGTGAAGCTGCCGCTGATTTTGCCCAATGCGCCGGCGTCTGCCGCAATAGTGCTCGCCGCAAGGGTCAGTGTCGTAGACCCGCTGAGGATGATCGACGTCAGCGCCGCGGCGGCTGCCATCGTCTGCAGTGCGTCGAGAGTGCTCACCACATTGGCTGCTGTATCCGCCACCTGGAGTGTTGCGCCCGATGACAAGCCGAAGTTCGGCTTTCCCGCCAAATTCGTGGCATCGGCTGCGGTGACGGAATTGGATGTGCCCGAGATCTGGACTGTGGTGCCTTTGGCGACGCCCGCCGCGTTGGCTGCCAGCAACAGGTTGGCCGCACTGTCCACGACCACCAGTGCCGCTCCTGAGGCGACCGCAAAGTTCGGCTTAGATGCCAGTGTGGCAGCCTGCGCTGCGGTGACTTTGTTGAATGTGCCGGTGACCTGCACGGTCGTAGCCTTGGCCATACCGGTTGCATTCGCGGCGAGCAGTAAACTATCAGCCCCGTCAGCAACGAGTAACTTTGCACCTGAAGCCAGGGCGAAGTTTGGCTTCCCCGCCAAGGTGGTCGCCTGCGCCGCCGTAACAGTGTTGGACGTGCCGGTGACCTGCACGGTTGTGCCCTTGGCGACACCGGTCGCATTCGCGGCGAGAAGCAAACTGGCGGTGGCGTCCGCGACGACCAGTGTTGCGCCGGACGCCAGAACAAAATTCGGCATACCCACCAATGTCGTCGCCTGCACCGCCGTAACCGTGTTGGACGCGCCGGTGACCTGGACGGTCGTGGCCTTGGCCACACCGTTTGCATTTGCGGCGAGCAGCAAACTGGCGGAGGTGTCCGAGACGACCAGCGCTGCGCCCGATGCCAGAGCAAAGTTCGGCTTGCTCGCCAGCGTCGCAGCCTGCGCTGCCGTGACTGTGTTCGAGGTACCGGTGAGCTGAACGGTCGTCGCCTTGGTCACTCCGGTTGCATTGGCGGCA